>JAEINL010000003.1 GCA_016342655.1 Sphaerochaeta sp.
GAAACCATTAAAAATAACTCATCCACGGCGTTTTTTGTCAATCCCGATGCAAAATCCTTTTTAAGCGATTGCCCTGGCAACAGAACGCTTGACCTTTCTTACTTTCGCGATAATAATGAAAGTGCGAAAGAACGCAAGAAAGGAACGAAAGCAAATGAACCTGATCGAGAATATGGACACAGAATTCAAGGAGCTCAACAGAAAGGACAGCAGCATCCCGGATAGTGCAATCAAATCAGTGGTCGCTTTCTTGAACACACAAGGAGGGACGCTGTACTTTGGAATACGGGATGATGGCAGCATATGCGGCGTTCAGGATGCAGATGATGCCTCCACACGGCTGACCAATATGGTTCATGATGCGATATTGCCAAATCCCATTCCCTTTGTCAGGGTGCAGACTGTGAACTTGGAAGACAAACATGTGATCAAAGCGGAGATCTCAGTTGGAACTGAAAGGCCATATTATCTTGCAAAAGCAGGTTTGAAGCCAAGCGGTGTGTTCATGCGCTCAGGCAATGCCTGCATACCCATCAATGAAGCTGGAATCAGAAACTTAATCATGGAGACCTCAGGGAAATCCTTTGAGGAGTCAAGGAGCCTGAATCAAGATCTGACCTTTGAGACCTTGAAGCAGGAAATGGTCCTCAGACAATTAGAATTTGGAAAATCACAGATGAAGACACTTAAGATGATTGGCGAAGACAAGCTATACACTAATCTTGCAATGCTTCTCTCTGACCAGTGTAACTATTCGATCAAGGTAGCCGTTTTCCAAGGGAAAACCAATGTGGTTTTCAGAGACAGGAAGGAATTCACAGGATCCATACTCAAACAACTTTCCGACGTGTTTGAGTTTCTATGCAAATATAACAAAATTCGAGCAAGCTTCAAGGGTCTTCTCAGGCAAGACCGGATGGACTATCCAGAGGACGCCATGCGCGAAGCACTCTTGAACAGTATCGTCCACCGTGATTATCTGTTCTCAGGCAGCACCATCATCAACCTGTTCGATGACCATCTTGAGTTCATATCCCTAGGGGGCCTCGTGAGAGGATTGTCCATGGAAGCCATACAAATGGGCGTATCTCAATCCAGGAATCCGAATCTGGCTGCTGTGTTCTATAGAATGAGACTGGTGGAAAGCTATGGCACCGGAGTGAAGAAGATTCTGATGCGGTATGATGGCTGCCATCAATCACCTGTATTCAGAACTGCAGAAGGAGCATTCACCGTTGACTTGCCGAATATAAACGAAGTGGAGCCTTCCTCTAAGAGGGCTGATGTGGCAAGCGAAAGAAAATCCGAAGAAAAAGCCATTCTTTCTTTCGCAAAAGAAAAGGGAAGCATAACGCGAAAAGAGGCAGAACAGCTTATAGGAAGCAGGACAACAAAAACTTACCAGCTTCTCATCAAGCTGTGCGAGGAAGGGCTTCTGAAGCAGGACACCCAGGGAAAACTTACACGTTACCTCTGGGTTCCGCTTGTGGAAGAATCCCATCATCAGTGATTTGTGAAAAGGATAGGTACCCGTGGTGTGGCATGATTCATCCGGGTTCTTTCAAGTCTCATATCATTGCAGTGCGAAAGGCCGGTATGATACGTGTGATTCTCATGAGTTATTGCACCTGTTTCACATTCGGCACTGTCACACACCCGTCAGGCAGGACCAGTAGCTTTGGCTCTGGCACCCCGTTCTGTCTTGCCCTCTCCAATGCCCTGTCCACAGCCTCCTGCAGATCATGCACAGGTTCTATGAATAGGCCTGCTAGGGTAGCATCCTTGAGCATGGTGAGACCCTGCACCTGCATCCTTTGGGAGATGGCTGCCATTTTGGCTGCCTTATGGTATCCAAGCTTGTAGCCTTGCTCAATCTTGCTGATAGCCTTCTGTGGCGTATCTGCCCCACTGAGTAGCTTGGCGAACTCCTCATCACCCAAGCCCTCCCTACAGGAGGAGACCAGGATGAGGGTGCCTCCATCCTTGGTTGCCAGGGCCCCGTTGTCTATTGCCTTCTGTGACTGGTAGAGGTTTATGTCCATAGGGAACTTTGCTACAGAAACCACCACATCGGCCTTTTGGGGGATGTCCACACAGAAGATTTCCTTGGCAACCTCCACTGCAGCATGGAAGGCCGCTGTCAGGTCCCCACTGGTTGCGGCGGCGACCTGCTGTTCCTTGTTCAATACTGCCATCAGGGAAAAGATAGGAGCCTTGATGTGGGGCAGGGCATCCATCATATCCTCGTGGACAGGATTGCCTTCCAAAGCGAGGGCATGTGCCCTGTTGCTGAGGGCGAGCTTGTGGTTCTCTGTAATGGTCTCATAGCTGGCGACCCCAGGCAGGAATGCCTTGCGTCCGCCGGTGAAGCCTGCAAAGTAGTGTGGTTCCACACTGCCTGTGACAATGATCCTCTCTGAGGCAAAGAGCCGTTTGTTGAGGATTATGGGGGTCCCGTTTCTGGTATCGCCCAGATGGATGAGATCCTCTGTCTGTCTTGCATCATGGGAGACGCAGCATCTTGTCAGTCTCGGGGCAAACTTGCCAAGAAGTTGTACAAACTCCTTCTCTGTCGCTCCACGATGAGCCCCTGTAGCTATAAGGATGGTAATCTCTGTGTCTGCTATCTGGTGCTTTTGCAGATAGGGCAGTAAAGCCTCAAGCATCGCAGGGGTGGGGGTGGGGCGGGTGGCATCATTGATGATGATGAGCACCCTCTTTGCACCCTCTAGGAAGGCATCAAGCGATTCTGATCCTAGGGGATTCCTGAGAGCCTCAGTGATGATGTTTTCGTTACTTGTTGTTAGGTCATTTGGCTCAAAGATGCCCAAGAGGTTGCTCACGGCAACCTCCAGGGAGAGAGCTTCTTGCAGATACGGAAGCGTTATGTGTTTCATTGATTATCCTAAGCTTTGCTTTTCATCTTCAGGTTACGCTCATACGCCTTTTCCATGGCTACGATCAGAGGCAGTCTCTTTCCTGCTAGGAAGCGGACCATAGCCCCTCCGGCTGTACAGACATAGGAATATTTGCCCAGGTCGGTGAATTTGGTGGCTGCTGTTATGGTGTCCCCACCCCCTACAACCGTATACCCTTGTGCATCGGCTATCGAGTTCCATATCTCTCTGGTACCCTTCTCCCACCTGGGATCCTCATAGACTCCGGCAGGCCCATTTACGAAGATTGATCCAGCTTTGGCGATTTCCTGCTGGTAGCGCTCTATGGTCTTCTGCCCAATATCGGGAAAGAGCTTTTGCTGGATTCCTGGGTTTGTTGCTACTTCTGTTGCAACAATCTCGACCCGTTGTCCATCGCTTTCATAGGCCAGGTCCTCGGGAATGAGGAACTTGTCCTCCCACTCCTTCAGCAGGCCTTTTGCCTCATCGACGAACAGCATGAGGTCCTTATCCTGCAAGAACGTTGTTGTTGCAGGACCTAGGTCAATACCTTTGGCAAGTAGCATCACCAGTCCGGTGATTCCTGTGGTTAGGATCTTGTCAGCACTTTTCTCGGACAGGACATTGCGCATCATGCCGAAGGCATCGGAGATTTTTCCGCCACCTAGGACAAAGATACAGGGTCTTGCAGGGGTTGCCGCTACCAGCGAGAGGGCGGTGTACTCTGCTACCAGCTGCCTTCCTCCCGCGGTGGGAAGCAACTCCTGGAATGCAACCATTGAGGGGGCGCTGCGGTGTGCCGCTGCAAAGGCATCATTGACATAGAGCTCTGCTATGGGGGCGAGACTTCGGATGAGCCAGGTGTCGAGCATCTCCTCTGGCTTGAGCTTCACTTCCTTTTCAAAGGCTGTGATCTCCTCTGAAAGGTAACGAAGGTTACCCAACAGGACAGCTTCCCCCTCCTGCAGGTTTTTTACCCTTTCTACAGCAGCCGGTCCACACACATCATCGATATAGGCGATGGGGTAGCCGGTGAGCTCTTCCAGGATGGTGGCGTGTTCTGCTAGGGGGATGAGGTTCTGGTAGTCCAAGGTATCGCCCTGATGGGCGATGATGGCTACCTTTGCCCCCCCGTCAAGCAACGCCTTAAGGGTAGGGGCAGCCTTCTGGAGGCGGTTGGTGTTGACGATTCTCTTCGTCCTGGCATCGATCGGTGAGTTGATGTCGGGGCGGAGGATAACCGTCCGCCCCTTCAGGGTGAAGTCCTCGAGGGTCTTCATCCTTATGTTGTTATTTTCCATTTTCCAATTCCCAGGTATTTGTTTGTTTCGGCGGTACCCTCATCACGGGTCTTCTGCATTTCCATCGCCGCCCGTATGGCATCGATGTTCTCAGGGATTACCACAGCCTCCTGAGGGATGTTGATGGCGAACATGATGTCCTTGCCGCTCTTCACCACAGAGTCGCTCCACAGTGCGATCTCATACATGTCCCCCCTGGAGTTGCCCAGGTCGCGTGCATACCTGAAGAGGCTTGCATTGCCCAGGAAGCCCTCGTCTATGGAGACTACCCTGATGCGGGGATGGGCCCTGAATATCTCAATGGCCTCTTCAACGGAGATGTCCTTCTTGGGAGTCAGCACGACGGTGATGATGTGCCCGTGGGTCACCGGAGTGTGGACCAGGATGCCGGTTGCCGCAACGTGGGGCATGATGGTCATCAGGTCCAGGGCCTGGTGGCTGGGGGCCTTGTCGATCTGCAGTGCATTGGTAAGCCCACGGTGGTAGTCACCGGGGTCTGCGACTCGGCGGATGATCGTGATGGCGACCTTCTCAGCCCCAACAACCCTGTCCAGGCAGTCCACAGCCCTGATGAGGCCGGTGGTGTTGCAGGAGGTGAGCTTCAGGTAATCAGCGCCAAGACCAGCTTCGTAGTTTGCATACCCATGGAAGAATACATCGGCTACAGAGTTCTTCTCCCCTCCCTGGAACACAGCCTTCTTGCCATACTTCTCATACAGGGCCTTGTTCTTCAGCCCAACGCCTGCACTGGTGGCATCGAGCATGATGTCCACCTGCTTGACCAGGTCCTCCAGCGTCCCGCTGATGGGTATTCCGGCATCATCGAGAGCCTTCCGGTTGTCAGGGGCAGCAGTGAAGAGCTTGTAGGGCATGCCCTTCTCCTTCAGTGCCCGGACACTGAGCGTTGGTGCCACATCGGCCACTCCCACCAGCTCCATATCGCCTTGCAGGGCAACGCCGTCGGCGAGCCTCTGTCCTATCACCCCATAGCCGGCTACACCGACCTTGATTTTCCTTGCCATCTTGTACTCCTATATGTTTGCAGTCTTGCGGATATATGAGCGTGCCATCTGGGCATACTCAAAGGCGTTTGCCAATGCTGGGTCCTGTTCCGCTTCAACGACCCACCAGCCAGAGTAATCCGCTTGCTTCAATGTCGCAAAGATGGGTGCAAAATCAATGCAACCATCACCGGGGATGGTGAACACCCCCTCTTTTACTGCCCTCAGGAAGGACCACTTCTCCTGCTTTGCCCTCTCAAGCCTTTCCTTGCGGACATCCTTGAGATGTACATGCCAGATCCTGGGCATCCACTTGCTCAGGGTGACCATCGGATTCTCACCAGAGAATACCAGATGTCCTGTGTCGTACAGCAGCCCTACCAAAGCAGGGTCTGTGTTTTCCATAAGGCGATCAATTTCAGCATTGGTCTGGATACCAGTTCCCATATGGTGGTGGTAGGTAAGGCGCAGGCCTCTCTCCTTTGCCCTGATACCGAGCTTGTCCAAGCCTTCGGTAATCTTTTTCCACTGTGCATCGGTGAACGTTGGTTTGGCATCAAAGACAGGAAGGTCCTGTCGCCCTTGGATCGAGTTGCCCTGTTCGGCAACACCGACTACCTTGGCTCCCATCGTTTTGAGGAAGTCACAGTGGGCAATGAAATCCTTCTCAACCTGCTCGTAACTCTGGCTGGTAAGGAACATGCTGAACCATGCATTGCAAATCTGCAGGTCTCTCAACTTGAGGGCCTTCTTGAGCACCTCAGGATCCTTGGGGTACTTGTTTCCCACTTCAGATCCCTTGAAACCTGCAAGTGCCATCTCACTGATACACTGCTCAAAGGTATTTTCCCCTCCAAGTTCAGGTAGGTCATCATTTGTCCAAGCGATGGGGGCAATGCCCAGTAAAATTTTCTGATCGCTCATCTCTTTCTTCCTCTTTAGAATTTTCTTGTCGTAACAATTTCAAGCTGCAGTTCTTTCCAGGCCTCAACCACTTCAGGGTTGCTCGAGACCTCAGCAGTTCCAACTCTCCACCAGGACTCATATCCATTGGTCATGGACTTGGGTGCCACATGCACATGGATAACACAGGATCGCTCCTCCTTGAGAGATCTTTCGGTAGCCTCCTTGAGTTCTGCTAGTGTGGAGGCTGTAAAGCCTGCGGCCCCCCAGCTCTGTGCATTGAGTGCGTAGTCGACAGTAAGTGATGCTCCGGTAAGTCGGCCTGTCTTTTCTTCTCTCTTTCTCCACTCATTGCCATAGTGAACGATACCCTGGCTGTTCTGCAGGTTGTCGATGCAGTGGAACCCAGCATTGTCCAAGACAAAGACGATGATCTTCTTACCCTCCTGGATGGAGGTCAGCAGTTCTGTATGGAGCATCGTATAGGCCCCATCGCCAATGATCACCACAATGTCCTTTTCAGGGTGGGCAATCTTTGCCCCTAGTGCCCCTGCTACCTCATAGCCCATGCAGGAGAAGGCATACTCCATATGGTAGGTGCCCTCTTTCCTAGTTCTCCAGATGCGTTGCATGTCACTGGGAATCGAGCCGGAACCCGAGACCACAATAGTGTCGGGAGGAAGGAGCCGGTCATTGAGTTCCCCAAGGACCCTTCCCTGGGAGAGGGCATTGGGAAGCTCTTCGCTGTAGATTCGGTCGACTTCCTTATCCCAGAGAGCCTTCTCCTTTTCAATCTTCTTGCCCCACTGTGAGCGGTAGGCTTGGGCCATGAGCTTTTCTGTTATGGAGGTCAAGGTAGCCTTTGCATCGGCAATGATGGGGATGCTGTTAAGCTTGTAGGCATCGAAGCTTGCAACGTTGATCGAAAGAAACACAGCCTCGGGATTCTGGAAAAGCCACTTCGAGCAGGTGGTGAAGTCGCCCATCCTTGTCCCTACCGCCAGTATTAGGTCAGCTTCCTTGGCGAGACGATTTGCACTCTGGCTTCCTGTGACTCCGATACCTGAGAGGTTGTAGGGATTATCCCAGAGGATGGTTCCCTTACCTGCCTGAGTCTCCCCAAAGGGGATGTGGAAAGCCTTGCAAAAATTGCTCAGCTCTTCACCGGCCTCAGAGTAGCGTACCCCTCCACCGAGGATGACAAGAGGTTTCTTTGCCTTCGCGATAGCCTCAACACTTCTCTCTACCTGTGAAGGGGTGGGGAGGCGCCTTTCGATATGGTGAACTCGTTTTTCAAGGAACTCAACGGGATAGTCGAACGCTTCACCTTGCACATCCTGGGGAAGGGCAACGGTTACAGCGCCTGTCTCTGCAGGGTCGGTAAGGACTCTCATTGCATTGATCATTGCACTCATCAGCTGTTCGGGACGGTTCACCCTGTCCCAATATCTGCTGACCGAGCGGAAGGCATCGTTTGCGCTGTTAGAGTAGTCATGAGGTGTCTCTATCTGCTGGAGAACAGGATCAGGTTGCCTTGAGGCAAACACATCACCGGGGAGCAGAAGCACGGGAATATGGTTGGCACTGGCGGTTCCCGCCCCTGTAATCATATTCAAGGCACCAGGACCTATGGAGGAGGTCACCGCCATAATCTTCCTGCGGTTGTTCTCCTTTGCAAAGGCCGTTGCAGCATGCACTGCACCTTGCTCATTCTTAGCCTGGTAGAAGGGAAGGATGTTTTCTTTTGCTGCAAGGGCCTCTCCCAAGCCTACCACACATCCGTGGCCAAATATGCCGAACACCCCTTCTACGAATTTTGTCTCAACTCCATCGAACATCACATACTGGTTGTCTAGGAATCGAAGAAGGGCCTGTGCCATTGTCAATCTGATTGTTGCCATTGTGCACTCCTTGTATTAAGATTTTTTCTTTGGTTCCCAGATCTGGGCATCAGAGGCAGTCACCCACTGGTATTGTGGAGGTACTGTCTGAATTCCGTACCGGTCATTTTCAATGTGTCTGATCACCCACAGATACCACAGCGCATAGCCGGGAGCCGCAACATGGGGATGGACCTCTCCCTCATGGATAAGGATCGTATCCTTGTCTCGGATCACGTGGGGTGTCTCTCCGATGAGGCACATACCGAATCCCTGGGAGGGAAATACCCTGTAGTGGTAGATCTCAGGCTGCCGGTGGTGGTGCGGCGGATAGCTGGACCACTTGCCGGGAACCCCGATAACCTCCCCGATGACCAGATTTGACTGGGGACGGTTCGTATCGTCAAAGACGGTACGGACTATCCTTGTCGAGGTCTCGTTCATCATCCCTTCGCCCCTGAATTCGCTCTTGCATTCGGAGGGGGTGTAGAGGTGGGAATCAAACTGGGTCTGGTTGTCGGTTGCACAGCGGTAGAACTCCGCCCCTTCTGATCCAGCCTCAATAGTCACCTCTACGGAAGAGGGAACAGAGAGTACCCAGGGTTCATCATTCAACAGGTCGGTTCGTTCAATCTCCTGTGATTCGTTCCCCCACCTGATAGTGGCACTGCCCCCACTGAGCAACCAGACGCGTTCTTCTCCACTTCCTGTAGGGTCGTGATGCACCTCGCCCTTGGTAAGGGCGAGGACGCCGAAGCTCATCATCATATCGCTGGTGGCACCACTAGGTGATACCAACTCTGTATACCCATGAATAAACGGACCTTTATGACTCATCTGCATTAGTATACACCCAACTCCTTTTTCATCTCTGCAATGGTTACCGGTCTTCCTTCCTTGAGAGATTTCCCAGCAGCAAGGGCTGCCACCATATCTTCAAGGCCATCCTCACCGGAGACCACCACATCACAATTTTTCTCAATTGCCTCAACAAAAGAGGATATCTCATCGACAAAGGCCCCCTTATACCGTTCTAGGAAGAAGTACAGAGGCTTGTCGCTGGTCACACCTTCAACGGTAGAGAGGGAGACGCGTGTTGGGGTATCGTTCTCGGCCCGGGCTGCACCCTTGGAGCCAAACACCTCAACGCGCTGGTCGTAGCCATAGACTGCTTGGCGTGAGTTGTCGATGACGCCGATGGCGCCATTGGCGAATTTCAGCGTAACGATTGCCGTATCGATATCCCCAGCCTTCCCGATCTCAGGATCGACGAGGACTGCCCCCACCGCAAAGACTTCCACAATCTCGCTATTCGCCTGGAAGCGTGCCATATCGAAGTCATGGATCATCATGTCCAGGAAGATTCCCCCGGAGACAGCCACATAGGCAGGGTTTGGGGGTGTAGGATCTCTGCTTGTGATCTTCACCACATGCACGTCCCCAACCTTGCCGGCCTTGGTCAGGTCGGAGACCTGTTTGAAGTTGTGGTCAAAGCGTCGGTTGAAACCCACCTGGAGTTTGACCTTGTGCTGTTTCGCTGTATTGATAGCTTCCAGTCCCTTCTTGACAGAGAGGTCAATGGGCTTCTCACAGAAGATGTGCTTGCCGGCCTTTGCAGCTGCAATGGTAAAGTCGGCATGGGTGGAGGTGGAACTGCAAACGATGATGGCCTCGATATCAGGATGGTTGATGAGCTCTGTCGGGTCTGCTGTTACCAGAGCAATGCCCAGGTTTTTTGCCCAGCTCTTCAGTTCGTCAGTCATATTGACATCGGAAATGCCTACAATCTCTATGCTTTGCACCAAACGTGCAATATTCTCCGCATGCAGTCGCCCGATTCTTCCGGCACCAATAATTCCAATCTTCATGGTTTTTACCTCTCCTGTATTCGATGCGTTAGGTAAGGGGTTTCATTTGCCTTTCTTATGAAAACGTTACCATATCTTTGAGTATACTACCTGAAAGGGTTTTGTAAAGGGTTTTTTCTATGTCTTTGGGCGAAAGCCCCTCATTTTTTGGCATTTCTCTTGGGATTGCTTTGCTATGGTGTCTAGTCTGGGTCGAGAGGAAGAATTGCCTAGATCTCTCCCTTTAGTACGTTGCACCAGCTAGTCGGAAATTATGATTGCCTGCCCAGTGGCTACAGATACCTTGTACAGGTCCTTTCTGGTCATTTTTAGCTATTTTACTTCCATTTTTACATTGAAAGTTCTTCATGAATGTATATACTCTCGAGTTATAAAGAGCTTGGAGTCATTCTACCAGCAGTGTCTGTTCCTCCATCAGAAAAACCTCAAATGGGACTGTAGGTTCCATTCAGATTGCTCTGGTATCGGAGAGAGGAAACCACAGGCCAAGCATCCTTTTGCATGTTTCTTGCAATACTTTATTCGGTTTTAGGCTCAATTGTATAAGTAATGTTTGACAACAGTATGATTCAGTGCCACCATTACTATTGATAACGTTTTCAGAAATACATGATGTATTTCTTTCTTGCAATACCTGCTTGCAGGCGCTTTCAAGGAGTAGCGTATGCTTCGGTTTTCTGCAAATATTGAGATGCTTGGGACGCAGGTGGACTTCTATGACCGCTTTGAGCTTGCCAAACGGTCTGGCTTTGATGCAGTGGAGTTCTGGTCCCCCGAGGGGAAGGACTTGCAGAGAATAGCTTCCCTGAGTAAGGAGTTTTCCCTTCCTGTCAGTTCCCTTTCAGGTGACGGTCCCTCTTTCTCCCTCTGTGACGACTCCCATCGCAAGGGGTACATAGAGTATGCACAGTCTGCAATTGAGGCGGCCACCCTTGTAGGAGCTCCACTCATCGTCCTCCATTCCAATGCATTGGGGGAGGGGGGTGTGGTCATGGACAGCTATGCTGATGTCTCAGAGCATCGTCTCTATATGAACATGGCACTGACGCTCTCCCTTCTTGCCCCCTATGCCCAGAAGGCTGGTATCAAATGTGTGCTCGAGCCTCTGAACACCCATGTCGACCACAAGGGGAACCTGCTTCACACCATCGCAGACGCTGTCGAGGTGGTGCAGGCTGTCGGATCTCCTGCTGTACAGGTACTGTATGACCTTTACCATATGCAGATTGAGAGTGGCAATCTGCTTTCTGTTTTTGCCCAGAACAAAGAGCATATCGGACATATCCATATAGCGGACAATCCTGGGAGGCATGAGCCAGGGACTGGAGAGATCAACTACAGAACTGTCTTAACAGGATTGGAGGATCTTGGGTATGAGGGGGTGGTGGCTTTTGAGCTTTCACCGCTTTCGACCTATGAAAAGGCTGTAGAAGCTATCATGGCACTGAAAACGTTTGTATAATTGATTATTGTGTTTCAATTCATCTTTGGGGTACTATGCACAGAGATGAATCAAAAGGTCAGGGTGTAGTTCATGGTTAGTATCAAGGATATTGCAGAGATTTCAGGGGTATCAGTCTCAACTGTCTCTCGGGTCATAAACGGTAAGGACTGTGTGAGTCCTGAGAAGCGGGCCAAGATTATGCAGGCTGTGAAGAGTACCGGGTATGTTCCCAACAGGGCAGCACGCGACATGGTTCTGAAGCAGACCTTCAAGGTTGCCATCATCATTCCTGAAGGGTTCAACATGTTCCAACGCCAGCTCTTTTCCGACATAGAGCGCCATCTGCATCAGTTTGGCTATCGGTCGAGCCTATACTTCTCAGCAGTCGGGCCAGTTGGGGAAGCAGACTGCCTACGCAGACTCAAAGGGGAACGCCTCGATGGGGTTATCTTTCTCCATGAGATTGCGATTCCTGAGTTCCATGAATTCCTGGACAAGAACAACATCCCTACAGTTTTGGTAACCTTTGAGAAGGAGGAGCTTGAAGCGACATCCATCCATATCAGCGAGGGCGAGGCCGCTGTGGCGGCTGTCGAGCATCTCATCAATCTCGGTCATCGTGATATTTGCCTGATCGGGAGCAACAAGTACTCCTTTGGCATACAGCGTTTGCAAGGCTACAAGGATGCACTGGCAAAGGCGGGCATAGCCTACGATGAAGCTAGGGTAGCTTTTGTAGAGACGTATGGTGTTCAGTATGGCATTGAGGGCATGAAGAAGCTCATGGACCGTAATATCCGATTTACCGCATTGTTCGCCATCACCGATGAGCTGGCTCTAGGTGCCATCAGGCACCTCAAGGACAGGGGATTCTCTGTCCCTGGTGATGTGTCGGTAGTTGGATTTGATGACATTGAAATCTCATCCTATACCATACCCAGCCTGACCACGATCCGTCAGCCTGTCACAGAGATGGGGCAGACTTCTGTCGCACTGCTACACTCACTCATTGCCAGCAAGAACCATATGAATGTGAACATAGCCCTGCCCTTCACCTTTGTGAAGAGGGAATCAACAGCCAGACCTAGGAATACGTGAGATAGACAGGGTTGGTCATCGCCTCCAGTAAAGACATGCCTAGTGTTGTCCGATGGAGTTCTGCGCGATAAAAGAGCTTCTTTTCCACAGGAAAGGAGAATTTTACCTCTCCCTCGTGCTCAATTGTCCATGTATGGATGACCCCATCGGGGTGTATGAGGGAGAGCCAATCTCCCTTTTTTGCTTTCTTCAGTGAAACGCTTCCCTCCAGTCCCTCAGAGAACACTCCCTCATCACCCAAACCCCATTGTCCCAGATGGAGATCCAACAGGGCTGAATCGGGCGAACTGGCCAGAAATGACCGCCCTTCCTTGAGGGCCTGAAGGATGTCTGCAGGGCTTTTTGAGAGGGAATATACCCAATTGCATGGGCATCCATAGGAACGGCCCACTTGGATGTGATGGGTATCGGAGCCTGCAACAGCAGCAAGCCTCTGTCCTTCACAAAGCCTCTGGTGCCACCACGCTCTGGCCTTGTGGTCGCTAGGTTTGATGAAGCCATTCCAAATTTCTACTAAGTCATAGGGTGTATCTTCAAATCCAAACAACCAGGGGCAATCATCATCGGTGATATGGTTGAGGCAGATGGTTGCCCCATTGGTTCTCCCTTCGTTGAAGAATTGCAGCATCTCCTCGGTAGTGTTGGAAAGAGGGCTGGTAGCAAGCTGGGTGTATGTATCTGAGAAGAAGAAGTTGGCATGTCCCTGGTAGTTGGTGTACTCCATCGCTGGCAGTACGGTTATGCCTTCAGGATTGCCGATCTCCTTGTTCTGTTCAGTGTTGTTGTGGTCGGTCAGTGCAATGAAGTCAAGTTTTGCATTTCTTGCATATTCGATCACCTGGGCTGTACTGTACCAGCCGTCGCTGTTGAGGGTATGCATGTGCAGATCCCCACAGAGCCAGGCCGCTTGTTTGGGGTGAATGGCTAGGTGAATGGTTACTTCGACACTCTCTTCAACCTTGTAGATGCCCAGGGCTACTGCCCAGGTTCCCTCCTCAATTGCCTGTCGTCTGTAGCCGGGGGTTGCACTGTGCTCGCTGATGTGGACTGAATTCCTATCGGAGCCTGACCAGCCTCGCAACTGGTTGTGTGCATCGATAAGCCCTAGGTCAATGATGTTGCTCTCATGGGTCTGCCTTTCGAATTCAGTCTCCTTGTATGTGTATCTCAAGTAGGAGTAGGTGACTTCAATCTTTTCCGTTTGTGGGGGCACTTCAAATGGGAGGGTAAGATACTGCTTTGTTTCGGTTTTGTCGAAGGTCCGCCTTAAGGTGAGTTCTTTCATAGGGTCTCTTTATTCCTTTCTTTAGTAAAAGGGCGCAGCACAAAGTGCTGCGCCCTACCTTACACACATCGATCACAGGTCAGTCTATGATCTTGTTTGCCCGGAGCTCTTTTTCAGCACCCTTGATGGCGGTGGTTGCATCGGTCTTGCCCATGATGCAATCACTCATCCACTTGGACATGATATCATAGTACTTGCGGGTGTCCAGCTCTCCATTGGCATACCCCATAGGAGCCACTTCGACATCGGCTCTCTTGCCTATTGCTACAGACTCAAGGGTTCCAGGATTCATCGTGCCAAGCTTGCCAAGGTCGAACTTGGTGGAGATGGGGAATGGTGCCCCATGGTCCTTTGCATGTTTCTTCCCAAGGTCTGTGTACTCAACCTTGCCATTCACCACATTGTAGTCATTGCCTTCGATTCCAGCTGATAGGAGCAATCCTCCCTCTGCTGTGGCCATGTACTCGATGATCTTGAAGGCTTCCTTGGGGTTTTTTGCATTGGAAGGGATCGCCCACAGTGAGGCTCCACCCTGTTCTATGTAGTATTTCCCGCTTGGGCCCTTCAGGCCAGGGAGGCCGACTACGTTAACCTTGTCTGGATAGGTGCCGGCACTCATGGCGTTGTTGTTATACAAGCCGGTCCATGCTGCCCAGTCAGAGTCCATGACGATGTCCTGTGACTGCCACATCTTGCTTCTCATATCACCAGTCTTGCCGGTAAAGGAAGCAGGGTCCATCAAGCCTTCCTTGTAGAGTTTTGTCAGCCATTCCCATACGGGTTTTGCTTTCATATCTACATAAGGGGCGTACTTCTTGCCGCTAGCGTCAAGGAACACACCGCGTCTGAGTCCTACAGAGGAGAACCAGGGCTGCATGTCCCAGATGTCGGGCATGTAGACGGGCTTACGCCCTACAGTATTCTCCATGTAGGATTTTACCTTCTTGAGCATCTGATAGTACGCATCAAGGCTATTGAGGTTGTCCAGATTGATGCCGACCTTGTCGGTGATTACCTTGTTGACGTTTACCAGGGGGTATACTTCCAGCTTGTTGAAAGCAGCGTAGTACTTGTCATTGTACTTGATCTTCTCCAGCTCGGCGCGGTCGACATTTTCCTTGTAAACCGCCGAGTTGCTGATCCAGTCAGTGATGTCCGTGAGCGCCCCTTGCTTGGCAAGGGAGTACATCTGGAACTGATTCAGGTGACTTACCCATCAGTAAAGACCGATGGGCTTCCTGCTTCACAGAATACTGCATAGGAACCGAAGTTTCTACGTCTAACACACTCTCCACAGGCTCAGAGGGCTCGCCCAGAGCCAAGATATCCAAACCTACAGTACGCAGGTTTTTTTCAGCATTTTCATCACGGGAATGTTCTGCACCACAATTTGGACAAGTCCATGTGCGATCATGAAGTCGGAGCGCACTGTTCTTGTACCCACAAATGTTGCAGAGCTTGGAACTGGCAAACCATTGATCCGCTTGGATTACATGAGTCCCTGTCGTTTCAGCTTTCTGTTTCAGTTTTGCTACAAACTCAGCATATCCAAGATCATGAACTGATTTACCTAATCTCAATGCTCGTGACATCCCTTTCAACGAAAGGGTTTCGATGCAAATCGCATCATAGTTGGTTACAAGGGAGGTTGCGAGCTTCCTGTTGAAATCGGCACGAGCGTTGGCTATCGTCTCGTGCACAAGAGCAACTTTATGCTTTGCCTTATACCAGTTTTGTGAACCTTTCTTTTTCTTGCTCAGTCTCCTTTGGGCTTGAGCAAGGTGAGTTTTATATCTTTGTGTGTTCCTGGTGAATCCAGGAGTATTCCCCTCATGATCGACATAGAAGGTTCCCAGAGTCATATCCAGTCCTATTACCTTCTTAGGATCAGTTACAGTCTTCTTCTCAACTTCCTCTCCTTCTGTTTCAAAAAGTACCGATGCAAAATACTTACCGGTAGGGGAACGGGAAACCGTAACGGATTTGATCCTACCTTCCGCGGAGTTTCTTTTGTCCCTGAAGCTTACCCACCCTACTTTAGGGAGTTTGATCCGTTTAGGTTCAAAATCAACCCTAATATTATTGTTGGTAACAACAGACCGATACGAACTCCCTGTTTTCCTCTTCTTATATTTGGGGAAGCCAACGGTTTGTCCTCTTCTTGCACCTTTCAGTGATGTGAAGAAGTTAGAATATGCCTGTGACAGATCAGCCTTACTTTGTTGTAGAGCTACAGCATCAACTTCTTTCATCCATGCAAACTCTACCTTGTACTCTTTTTCTGTTTTGTATTTGTGTCCATTGACTACTTTTCGGTCTTCTTTATTCTCCTCAAAAAATGATATTCTTTCATGCAGCATCATATTGTACAAAGCACGACACGAGCCGAGTGTCTTATCAATGAGGGTTTTCTGATGTAGGGTTGGATATATCCGTACCTTCAGTGCTTTATGCCGCTTCTTCATGCTTCAAACATACAACACTTAACAAATGAATAGTAGTATTTTTTACCATTACTATCAAACAATAGTCAAGAAAGTACCTTTGTGGAAATGAGTCAATACAATTCTAAGTCGCACTGCAAATATTCGTTAAAAGCAAATCTAATCTTCATATGCAAATATCGGAAGCAACTGCTTCGAGGCGCAGACTTAAAACCATGACAATTGTTAATATTTGGAAGAACTTTGAAACCCAATTGAGCCGTACCTTCCTTCTGGAAAGAACAGACTTTCTGGTCAGATGGTTATTTTGCATGTTCTGTAGGAGATGCCTCAACTGATACAATTCGGAAATACATTAAAAGTCAAGGCTGATTCATCCCAGCCACTAAAAAGGACTGGATTCTCTCATTTAAAAAAGGGTAGATCAGGTCGTACGCCTCGCCTGCCCAGAGCTTTTGCATCAAGACCTGGCCATAGCTTGCAGGAACCTTCTTCCAAGAGATGTTCAGAGCAGTAGCCTTTTCCATCGCCTCTCTTATCGATGAGGCCTTCGGTGAGCTTGTCGGTAAAGAGGGGCTGGGAGTCTACCGCTACCAGAGCTTCAGTGCGGAAACCTATCAGAGGTGGCACCACACCTACAATCGTGACTATGAGGAAAATAAGCAATGGCTTCTTGCCGATTTTGGGAAACCGGGCATGGAGCATGCAATCCCTCAGGCTACTGATACACTCTTTCCTGCTGTCCTCACAAGCCTCATCGAATACAGGTCCGAAGGCAAGCTTGAGGTTGTGTCTACCTTGGAAGCCACAGAGGATACCCCTCGTGGGGCTCCAAGAAATGTGATCATCACCTACGGCTTTTCTCTTGAAGGCAGATTGGAGACGATCGCCCTGGATTGGTTTGACAAGGAGGCTACCCGCCTCCCTGAGGCTCTCTGGCTTTCTGTCGGATTCTCCATGCAGGACAAGGGCGGGTGGAGGATGGTGAAGATAGGGCAAAGCCTTCCTCTTGGGGCGACGGTCTCCAGGGGTGCACGCTCGATCCACGCGGTAGAGGCCTTGGAGTATGATACCAGGCTGGTAGTGCAGAATCTGGACTCACCTTTGGTCTCTTTGGGCAAGCGCAAACTGCTTGATTTTGACGATGCTCCTGCTTTGGAGAATGGGTGTTTCCATTTCAACCTCTGTAATAATATCTGGGGAACGAACTTTCCCCTCTGGTATGAGGAGGATGGAAGAAGTCGGATACACCTTGAGTGGAAGGCCTAGCTTTCCCTCCGGTTACCGCTATAACAAAACAAGAAGAGCCCTACGTTTGAACGTGGGGCTCTCCTTGTTTTGCCATATATTGTACTCTCTTCACCTTTGATATGATCAAAATTGAGCGGATGCTGGTATGAGGTACTCTTAGCCCCTGCCGAAGACTTCAAGCTGAGTAAGAGCCGGGAAGGGAGTGTCGTCTCCCTTGATGAGCTTGCCTATCTTGATGCTGGTAATCGTCTTCTCCTTCATGGGGAAGCTTTGGGGCGATTGGTCTTTTTTCAGGGTGCAGACCAAGGTCTCCCCATCATTGAAGGTCAGTGTTGCCTCCTTCCACCAGGAGTCATGGGGCCAGTCAGCTCTGAGGGTTATCCTTACCAGGTCAACATGTACAGGGCGTCCGAACTCGATGGTGAGCTCCGCCTTAGGGTCTTGGTTGATGCCCCAGCTTGTATAGGGATACTTACCGTGGCTGCGGTTTTCCAGAACTCCATCTATTGCATTGCGTGCGGCAAACTGCATCTCGTTTCTCGTCTCCACATTAGCTGAGGCATGGGGGGCCATACCAAGGGTGTGGTGGTTGTCATAGGGGTTGAGAGCAAGGTTCCTATAGGATCCTTGTGACTTTGCCTTTGCAAGGGTCAGCAGGTGTTTCTCCCCGCTGAATGCCTGGAGGGGGAAACAGGTCTTTTTCTCTGCTTCAACAGGAATCTCGTAGGTTGCCGTATCCTTGATGTATACACAGTGCTTTCCCAGTGCTTCATCAAGCTGTATGTCATAGAGACCTTGCTCATCGACAGTGAGTACGATGTGGTCTCCGCTTGTATAGGGTGGAGCATGGACTAGTGCAACGCCGTCACCACTTGCACCACTGGTTCCCAGTAGTGTTTCTTCCTTATCGAATATCTGTATTTGTAGCATCGATTGCCTCCTCAGTGGACTATAGCATAGGAAGGCGTCTTTTTGCCAATCTCTTGACTTCCTTTTTGCTATAGCCCATCGTAAGAGTATGAAATTGACTTATATACACCACAGCTGTTTTCTTCTGGAGACAGAAAAGGCGTCTCTCTTGTTCGACTACACCGAAGGAGAGTTGCCTCTGTTTGATGTGGATACGAGCCTATACATCATCTCAACCCATAGGCATGGGGATCATTTTTCTGAAAAGATATTCTCCCTTGCCAAAGATGTAAAGAAGATGTATTACCTGCTCTCGTATGACATCCCTAAGGAACGCATACCCCCTGCACTGGCAAAGGATGTCCATTCGTTGGAGAGCAATTCCAAGTATCAGGTGGGGGACCTGAAGATTCTTACCTTCAAGTCGACTGACGAGGGTATCGCCCTGGTCATAGAGGTTGCGCTCAAGAAGCTGTATTTTGCCGGGGATCTGAACCACTGGCATTGGGAGGGGGAACCTGACTGGTGGAATCATCAGATGGCCAAGGACTATCTCTCTGAAATTGAAAAACTGCCTAAGAAGCTTGACCTTGCTTTTGTCCCTGCAGATCCCCGACTAGGTAAATCCTTTAGCCTCGGATCTGCTGAGCTACTTGCCCACACTGAGGTTTCTCTTCTTGTGCCCATGCACTTTTGGGGTGATTTTTCCGTATGCGCGAGGTTGCAAGAGACAACAGATACGAAGATTTTACAGATTGCACATACAAACCAAACATGGAGGCTCTCATGAAATTTCATTTTGCACACAATAACTTCAACGTAACCAACCTTGATGCATCCCTTGCCTTTTATAAGGAGGCCCTTGGCCTTGTGGAGGTTCGTCGAAAGGAAGGCCCTGAAGGCTCCTTCACTCTGGTATTCCTAGGTGACGGCTCTTCCAAACACCAACTCGAGCTAACTTGGCTGAAGAACTGGGAGAAAGGCGTCTATAACCTTGGGGACAATGAATTTCACTTGGCCTTCGAGACCGATGACCTCCAAGGGGCGAGAGAAAAGCACCGGGAGATGGATTGCATCTGCTACGAGAACATAGAGATGGGGATATACTTCATTGCCGACCCTGACGGGTATTGGATAGAGATCGTCCCTGAGAAGAAATAGGGAACTACCTACATTTTTTGTCATATTTACAGTAAGTGTCTAGATTGTTGTATTGTTTTACCGAAGGGTATAGACTCAGCGCCATCACATACAATTGATAGGATGGCGTTGGGATGGCTAACAAAGGTACGTTTTTAGGCGTGTCGTTTTTTCACAACTTGCAGAAAGAATTTTCAGGATATAATGGAACGAAATTTTCCAAGGACCTGTTGGCAGGCCTTACCGTAACAGCGGTTGCCCTGCCACTGGCACTTGCCTTTGGTGTAAGCTCCGGCTTGGATGCCGCCTCTGGCCTCATCACAGCCATTATGGCGGGGTTGGTCATCGGGTCGTTGTCCGGAGCCTCCTTCCAGATTTCCGGGCCGACCGGGGCGATGGCTGCGATCCTGGCCGGGCTAGCCGGTTCCCATGGACCTGATGGGGTTTTTTTAGCTGGTCTGATAAGTGGCATCATACTGATAGCTGTGGCTGCATTGAAGGTGGGTGCATTGGTGAGTTATATCCCCACTCCCGTGGTGACAGGCTTTACCAGTGGTATAGCCGTCATCATTGCCTTGGGGCAGATAGATAACTTCTTCGGCACTTCCTCTCACGGCGAGAGTGCACTGACCAGACTTTTTTCGTACAGTGAGCTTGGCTTTTCCCCTAACCTCTCTGCCCTCATGTACGGGATGTTGGTTGTGTTGCTTATGGTGTTCTGGCCAAAGAAGTGGAATGCAAAGGTGCCTGCCTCTCTGATCGGCATTATAGCAGCCCTTGTCCTACAGATATACCTCGACCTTGAGGTTGGGGAAGTGGGGGCAATTCCCCGAACCCTTCTTGGTGAAAACCGTCTCCATTTTTCTTTCATCACCTTGGGAAATATCAAGACGTTCCTCTCTCCTGCTATAAGCATAGCCGCCTTGGGTATGGTTGAGAGCCTGCTATGTGGTTCTTCTGCTGGAAAGATGAAAGGTGACGAAAAGCTCAATGCTACCCAAGAGCTTTATGCCCAAGGCATTGGTAATACCCTCATTCCCTTTTTTGGGGGAATCCCTGCTACTGCGGCAATTGCTCGTACCAGTGTGGCCATCAAGAGTGGTGGACAAACCCGTCTGACTGGCATCATTCACGCCTTAGGCCTGCTTGCTTCCATGTTTCTCCTTGGCTCGTATATGAGTCGCATCCCTCTCGCTGCCTTAGGTGGGGTGTTAATGGTCACCGCCTGGAGAATGAATGAGTGGAACGCTATCAAGCAGATCTTCAGTAAGCGTATTAAAACGTCCATGGCCCAGCACCTCATTACCTTGGTGGCTACGGTGGTCTTTGACCTTACCATGGCCATTCTCATCGGTATTGTATTCTCCATGGTCATGTTTGTGATTCGTAGTAATAAGATAGCCATTGAGATCGACGATGTCACCAAGGATTTGGTCGACACTACACGCAAGACCAAGGTGGTCTATGTCGATGGATCGCTCTTCTTCGGGTCACAGGATCTTTTGACCAAGGAGGTGGAACTCATGATCACCCAGAAGGTCAAGCGGATCATCTTCTCAGTAAGAGGAGTACCCAACATCGACCACAGTTCTGTCAATGAGTTTGTCGAGATTGTGAAGATGTGTAGGGAGAATTCGATAGAGGTGCTTTTTTGTGGGGTGCAACCTCCGGTAATGCACATGTTCGAACGACTGGACTTTGTCGAATATCTGGGTAGGAACAATTTCTACTCCAGTGCCGTCATCGCCTTGGAGTCCCTTAGTTGAACCTGCTGGTGAAGATTTTCTGATAATCCTTGGGGGTTGTATCCATAACCTTGCGAAACTGTCTGGAAAAGTAGTTCGGGTCAGCAAAGCCTGTTGCCTCTGCCACTTCAGTAATGGATAGCCCCCTTTTTTGTATCAGGGCACAGGCATAGGCAATGCGCTTGTGCAGGTGGAACTCGATGGGGGAGAGCCCGGTGGCAAGCTTGAAATAGCGATTCAGGGTGCTTGTACTCATGTTTGCTATCCCCGTAAGGTCCCCAGTGGTAAGGCTTCTGTTCTTGTTTTTCTCCATGAAGGCCATCACATTCCAGAGGCGGTGTGCCATCTGGTTGTTTTCCCTGGGTGTCTCGTCATAGAAGCGCGAAAGCAGGACGATGAGGTTGAGCAGGTAGGAGTAGGCTAGGGTCTTTGATCCCGAGCCAAAGCTCTGGTCATTAGATTCCTTCTCCATATTCTCCAGGATAGGGATAACCTCCGAAAGCTGGGTCGGATTGAGCAAGAGCGTGGGTATCGTTTCATCAGCCTTGAAGAATGAGTTGAAGCCAGGAATTTCTGACAAGTCGAGAAAGTTATGGGCAAGCATGGTCTCACCTATGAGGATGTTGTACAGGGCAAGGTCCTGCACATCCTTGTATCCGTGTTGCACCCCTGGGAGGATAAAGAAGACACTGCCTTCCCCTAGCTGAAACTCCCCATTCTTGGAGAAGTGTGTTCCCGCTCCCCTGGTGACAATCACCAGTTCGTTGAACTCATGGCTGTGGAGGCGGAAAGGGAGCTCCGGGTCACGTTTGACGACCTTCAGCTGTAGCGAGGGTTCGTGAAAAAAGATATTTTCTGTGAGAATGGGGCCGGTCATAGGTGTATGTTCTGCTATTGTCTGTGTTTTGTCAATAAAAGCTACGTATCCCCTCTTCTTGTTCTCTGCTTCATAGTGTGTCACTATGAAGCTAAGAGAGGAACAAGTATGCGCCTGATGCTCGATAGTGCGAACCTGATGGACATAGAGAGGGCCCTGGATATCTATCCCATACGTGGAGTCACCACAAACCCTCAACAGATACAGAGTGAGGGATGCATCGATTTCTTCGCTCACCTTAAAAGTATCCGTAGACTGTTGGGAGCAGAGCGTAGCCTGCATGTGCAGGTTCTGGGCAGGGACAAGGCTACCATCATAGGGGAAGCAGAGAAGATATGCTCAATCCTAGGGGAAGGCACCTACGTCTCGATTCCAGTCACAGAAGAGGGGCTCAAGGCTATCCACGTCCTTGCACAACGGGATTTCAACATAACCGCTACAACGGTCTTCTCCACTATCCAAGGAATTCTTGCGATGCTCAGCGGTGTAAAATATATAGCAGTCTTCTATGACAGGATGCTCAACAATGACATTGATGCCCCACGGGTCATTAGAGAATTGAGTAGCTTGCTCTGGACCAATACCAGCAATACCCAAGTGCTTGCAGCAAGTTTCAAGAATGTTTCCGAGATTACCACATCCTATGCCAGTGGGGCGGGGTGCTGCACCGTACGCCCGGAAATCCTTTCTACAGGTCTGAACATGCCCTCCATTCAGAAGGCTGTCATCGACTTCAGGAAGAACTGGGATGAAATCTATGCAGGGAAGACTATTCTGGATTTGTAGTCACGCGTTGGAAAGCGTCATGTGAACAGCTTTGAGCCATCCCCTGTATTTGGATTCTGCTTTTTCTGCAGGAAGGAGGGGAAGGTATTCTGATTGTACCCTACCTGGGAATACCCTCTCGCTACTGAAGAACCCCAGCTTTTTCCCAGCTAGGATTGCAGGACCTTGTCCGGAGAGTTCCTCAAGCGATGCCACCCCCACAGTTGCCCTGACTATATCTGCCTGAAACTGCATCAGAAAGGCATCCTTTGTTGGCCCTCCGTCGACTTGAACCCTGTCTATGGGGTATCCGCTTTCCTTCTTCATAAGAAAGAGGATGTCTGCTATCTGGTACGCTATTGACTCCTCAGCTGCTCTGATGATCTCATTCTTGCCTGTTGTCCTACTCATTCCTGAGATTGACGCTCTGGCCTGCTCCTTCCAATAAGGGGCCCCCAGCCCTGAGAATGCAGGCACAAGATAGAGATCTGGTGAATCATTGGCCAGAGCGGCCAGCTTGCCAGCCTCTTGGGGAGAGCCTAACAGTTTGAGGTCCTCAACAAGCCAGGTTATGGTCGCCCCTGTATAATTGATGTTCCCTTCCAGCACATAGGTGGGTACCCCCTTGGAGCACCAGGCAATGGAGGTCACCAAATTCTTGGATACAGTCGGTTTCGATCCGATATTCATCATGATAGACGATCCTGTCCCATAGGTTGCCTTTACCATTCCCTCTTGTGTGCACCCCTGGGCAAACAGGGCTCCCTGGGAATCTCCGAGGACCCCACATATGGGGATAGGCTCTGTAAGCAACCCTCCAAGGGTCGTATGGCCGAAGATTGCATCGGAGTCTACGATTGCAGGCAGTTGTCCTGCCCTGATCCCGAAAAGGGTGCATAACTCTTCATCCCATGAGAGGTTGTGTATGTTTA
This sequence comes from Sphaerochaeta sp., assembly GCA_016342655.1. Classification (GTDB taxonomy): domain Bacteria; phylum Spirochaetota; class Spirochaetia; order Sphaerochaetales; family Sphaerochaetaceae; genus Sphaerochaeta. The sequence continues at coordinate 23,741 of JAEINL010000003.1, forward strand.
GTAACTGGGTTCTGGAGGCATTGGAGGGTTCTGTCAGTACCACATGCTCTTCACTAAGGTGATAGAGCAGGAAGCTGTCGATGGTAGAAAGGATCAGGGAGTTGTTTTCAGCCAGTTTTTGGACAAGGGGAACCTCTTCAAGAAACCACGCAAACTTGGCAGCGGAAAAGAAAGGGGATAGGTTCAGTCCTGTCTTTTTCTTGATTATTGTAGCATGACCTTCCTTATTCTTGCAGATATCGGCGGCGCGTCCGCACTGCCAGACAATAGCATTGTGTGCAGGTTTTCCAGTGCTCTTATCCCAAGCAATGGATGTCTCGCGCTGATTGGAAAGGGAGAGAGCAAGGATTTGTTCAGGTTCAATTGCAGTCTCTTCAATGACTTTCCGAATGGCCATAAAGACATTCTTTAGGATTTCTTCCCCGTCATGTTCAACCCATCCCAGTTCGTTAATAATCTGTCTGTGGGGAACGTCCGAGCGTCGTACCAGGTTTCCCTCCTTGTCAAAGAGGAGGGCTTTGGTTGTTGAGGTGCTTTGGTCCACGGAAAGGATGTATTGCTGGTCATGCATGGAAGCCTCGCTTGAGATCAAATAGTCTGACAGCCGCATCTGTTATCCCCTTTGCATCGAGGCTATAGTAGGCAAAAAGCTCAAGGGATTCCCCTGTGATCAGGTACTCATCGGGGATGGCTAGGTTTTTCACCGGTACTGGGTGGTTGCTACTTACCACTTGGGTGACAATGCTTCCCAAGCCTCCGTATATGCTATGCTCCTCTATGGTGAGGATAGCTCCGGTGTCGATGGCTGCTTCGGTGATCGCCTGCTCGTCAAAGGGCTTGAGGGTAGCCATATCAAGAACCCGCGCCTGGATGCCTTTCTCCCTGAGCAGCTGGGCTGCCTGTAGGGTATGGTAGACCATCTCTCCACAGGCCACAAGAGTTAGGTCTGATCCTTCTCTCAAACGATTAGCCTTGCCGAGGATGAAGGGTTCTCCGGAATAGTGCTCATTATAAATTACAGGAACTTTCCCACGTCCAACACGGATATAGGTGGCGTCGGTGCCCTGTTCAATGGCTTGCAGCATAGCTCTGGTCTGCACTGCATCCGATGGAATGATTATCTGCAGGTCAGGGAAACAGCGCAGCACAGCGATATCATGGAGTGTGTGGTGGGAGGCACCCAGTGCCCCATAACTTATCCCCCCGCTGACTCCAAAAATCTTCACATTCTGGTGTGAGTAGGCAACATCGACCTTGATCTGTTCCAAGGCACGTGCTGTAAGAAAGCAGGCTGGGGCACAGACGTAGGGATGTTTTCCCGACAAGGCCAAGCCCGCGGCGATACCCACCTCATTCTGTTCGGCAATGCCGACCTCTACGAACTGGTTGGGTAGCTCTTGTACATACGTGTTCAGGGCGCAGGAGCCCCGGGAATCAGAACTGATGATAAGGATATCAGGATTCTGTCTGGCCAGCTTGAGCAAGGCATCAGTGAAGGCCTCCTTGCAGGCTTTGTATTCAGGCATGGGTAAGCTCCTCCTCGAGTCTGTCCAGTTGGGCCATAGTACTGGCGAATAATTGGGTGTTAGGGACACCATGGTGCCATTTTGCTAGGTTTTCCATTTCCCTGACCCCTTTACCCTTAAGGGTATGGGCGATGATGAGAGACGGCTTCCCTTCCTCAAAGGGTGTTTTTGTCAGGCTGGATACAACCTCCTGCATATTGTTGCCGTCAATTTCCCTGACGCTCCACCCAAAGGTAGCCCACCGCTCGGAGAAGGGCTCGAGATTCATGACCTCTGCTGTCGTTCCTGAGATCTGCAGATGGTTCCTGTCTACAATGGCGACCAGATTGTCCAACTTGTAGTGGGATCCCGCCATGGCAGCTTCCCAGACAGAGCCTTCGCCTTGCTCTCCGTCTCCCATAAGGACAAAGACACGATTGTCCTTATGGCTTTTCTTAAGCCCGAGGGCAGTTCCCACGGAAATGGACAGCCCGTGACCAAGGGCACCGGTATTCATTTCCATGCCGGGAATCTTGTTGTTTGGGTGTCCTATGAGCCTGCTTTTATACTGGCTGAAGGTCATCAGCTCCTCTCGGGGGAAGAATCCCCTCGCTGCCAGAACCGCGAGGTACCCTTCCACACAGTGCCCTTTGGAGAGGATGAAGTAATCACGCCCTTCCCAGGTGGGGTTCTGGGGATCTATGTTCAGCACTTCATGAAAGAGTGCTGTCATGATATCTGCCGAGGAGAGAGACCCTCCTGTGTGGCCTGTCTTTGCATTGTGGATCATGGTAAGCAGGTCCCTTCTGGTTCTCACCGCTTGCAGTTCCAACTCTCTGATGGTCATCTTTTTCACCTTTATTCCGTACCTGGGTCCTGCAGTACTTGTACTGCACAGGTGGTTGCTATGTTACTTCTTCTGTACCTACTGCATGCTCGGTATGTCTTCACCCCTCAGGTATGCCTTGACATCCTCTTCGACTGGGTCATAGAGATCGGGTTTCACTCCGATGTATTTGCAAGCCTCATATAGGATGGGTACGATATTCTGATGGATTCCGACACAATGATGGATGTACGGCCCTGTTACGATTTTCTCTTCCAGTCTTCTGATGTTTTCAACTTCGATCCAGAGATAGGTTCCCATACACTTTGGTCCGGATACGCCTTTTGCATTGCCCAGGAGTAACGAGTACTCACCGTTGTCCCCATCGAAGCGGCAAAGGGTTACCTTGCCGCCCTTGGCTTCAGCTGTAAGGCTGCCCGGATGATCGAATGCAAGGGGATATCCAAGCACCGGTTTTTCTTTGGCAACAGAGACCGGCCAAGGCCCGCAATGCTGCAGCAGTTCCCCGTTGGGGATGTCGGGGTGGCGGATAGTCCAGTCAGCGAAGAAGGACCTGCTCTTGTCCATGCCCGCCGCTTCCACCAGAAGAGCTGTGATAGCCCCATGGATATCTGTCTCACAGACAACAGGAATTCCCTCATCATTGAGCAGCGCGTTGGCTGCACAGGGCATAATTCCTAATTCTTCCTGCAAGGCGTTCCAACACTGTATGGCGATAGCCTTGCAGCCGTAGTGCTTGGCTAGGTCGCTCATGGCCACCTTCAGAGCCGCTACAGTCTCAAGCTGCTGATCAGTGATTTTGATGACCATGGATTCTCGGACATAGTCGATGACCTTCTGCACGGCTGCCTTTTTCTCTTTCTTTGCCAGTCTGACCTCTGGGGTCAGCTCGGGCATGGGGATAGGGGCAAGCTGGATGTTGAAGCGTTCGAGCAATTCCCCCTCATTGCACATGGTTGTCCAGAAATCAAAGGGACGGGTGGATATCTGGAGGATCCTGATGGATCTGAAGGACTTCACCGTATTGCAGACCGCCATAAAATCCCTGACTCCCCGTTCGAACTCAGGTTCTGTGACCCTGCAGTTGGTCATATAAGTAAAGGGGACACCAAAACGCCTGAGTACCTTGCCAGTCGCAAAAAGCCCGCACTGGGTGTCACGTAAGCGTACCCCATCGGGTTCGGGCCTTTCATCCAAAGGACCCCAAAGCAGGACGGGAACTCCCAGCTTCTTTGCAAGACGCGCAACGACATACTCTGTGCCGAAGTTGCAGTGAGGCAGGAACAGTCCGTCAACCTCCTCTTCCTTGAACTTGTGCTCTATCGCAAGTATGTCCTGGTCGTCATAGAGGAGGCCTTCTTCATTGATGTCTGTTATGTCAACGAACTCAATTTCCAGTTCCTCCAATCGCTGTGCAGTGATGTTGCGGTATTTGATGGCGTCGGGTGCGCTGAATATGCTTCTTCGTGTGGGGGCAAACCCCAGTTTGATGCTGGCCATGGTCCTCTCCTTACCTTGAATTGTGGATAACAAGCTCAGTACTATCCTACGCTAATATTTTGTCATCGTCAATTAAAAAGTTTCGTTTGGTTTCATTTAGTTTTCATTTGGTTACTATTTTTTTGGGGGGGTATGGAGCAGTTACCCTGTATTCTTGTAACTGGCCTATGTACAAGTGTACAGAAAATCGGGAGGAACCCCATGAGTATTAGTTTCTATTTGCACAATTACTGAAGATAGTACGCGTATAAACAAAAGATTTCTTTTCTTTTTGTTTGTTTTGCTGTATGATTTCGAAGAATTAGAGGAGGAGAGCCACTATGTTTCAAGATCAGAGAAGAGAGAAAATTCTGCAACTCCTCCAAGAGAATGGTAGTTGCCGGGTCCAAGAGCTCAAGGAGCTTTTTTCAGTGTCCGAACCAACTATCAGAGCTGATTTGGAAAGCCTTGAGAAGACAGGACTCATCACCCGCCAGCATGGAGGGGCCTTCATCAACAACCTCAGCTCACAGGCCGTTTCGCTGAACTTGCCTTCCAGGGGAAAGGAAGAGCAAAAAGCCAGGATAGGGAGGAAAGCTGCATCCTATGTTGGCAATGGGGACAATATCATCCTCGACTCTGGGACTACCGTCACAGAGATGATACAGCATCTTGGCGACCGTACTAATCTCACCATAGTCACCAATGCACTGAACATCGCCCTCCATTTGGGGATGGAGCCTACCAATCATGTTCTGGTTGTCGGAGGGGAGTTCAAGCCCCCAACGCTCTCTTTGACTGGGGAAAAGGGCCTTTCCTTATTTGAAAACCTCTATGTGGAGAAGCTGTTTCTTGCTACAGGGGGCTTCTCCCTAGACGCAGGGCTCACCTACCCGAGCTTCAGTGACATCGCCCTCAAGCGTGCAATGATAGCATCAGCTAAGACTGTGTATCTGCTTGCAGACTCCAGTAAGCTTGAGAGGATCCAGTTCGCTTCCTTGGGTTGTGTAGACAAGATAAAATACTTGCTCACCGATGATGGCATAGATCCTGAATATGCCAAGAAGCTTAGAGCCGCAGGGATTACAGTTGTAATCTGCTGATGTAGGTATACTCATTTGTGACAAATAAAGAAAAATGACACGAAACTAAAAGAAAGAGTAGAAAATCTAAAACTACTACAGCAAACTGCCGCATAGGGTCATCCTATGCGGCAGTTTCCAGAAAAAGCTGAAGAGACCTATGTTACTTCTTCAGGCTGAAGTTCATCCTATCGATCACATCATTTTGCAACTCAGTGTTCAATGGGGTGAAGAATGCGCTGTACCCTGCAACCCTGACCAAAAGATCCTTGTACTCTTCAGGTTTCCTTTGGGCTTCCCTTAAGGTTTCATTATCCAGCACATTGAACTGGATATGGTACTGGTAGTTCTTGAAATGCGTTTTCACCAAGGCCAGGATTCGCTTCCGTGACTCTTCAGATTCAAAGGAATCAGGGGTGAGCCGCATGTTGAAGATTGATCCTTTCTGAAACCAGATGCTTGGAAGTTTGCTCTCAGAATTGATGGTTGCAGTGGGGCCGTTCTGCTCCGATCCGTTGGCAGGAGAGACGCCATTATTTACGGGTAAGGATGCTTTTCTCCCGTTTGGCAGAGCCCCAACCGACTTTCCGAAAGGAACGTTACCTGTTACAGAGCTTTTGCTGAGTGCAAATGTTGCAGGGATAGGTCCTTTGCCATATCTTGAGCTCTTGAAGGATCTCTGATACGTGGATCCGAGAAATTCACTGATTTGTACAGTCCATTTGTCAGCATACTCATCATCATTGCCGAATTTAGGAACCTTGTTGACCATCAGGAGCCTGATCTCTTCTCCGGTAGGAGTTGTTGTGCCATCCTCAAAATTGGTCTCCAAGGCATGCTTCAGCTGGGAAGCTGTGAGAATCTTCTTGTCGAAAAGGATGTATTCCAAAGCTGCGAAGGAGTCCCCCACGCTGATGGAACCCGCAGTCGGACCTCCATCAGCAGTGTAGACTGCGCCTCCCTCGATCAGGGACTTTCCCCGTCCTATACAGTCATCGATCAGGGAGGACCTGAACGCATTCTGGTCATGGAGAATGTGCATCTCGTCAGAGATGTGTTCTACAATGACTTGCAGGCGCATGTAGTGGAAAAGCTGCTTCTTGAAAGCCGTCATGATCTCCTGCATTGTCTTGAAGGTGGTCAGGTCGCCATCTCCTTTGAGAAGGGTTACTCCAGTAGCAGGATCGGTTCCATTATTTAGGGTGATTTCAAATACCTTGGCTACATTTAGCCAAGAGCCTTTTGCAGCGAAATCCCATTTCCCTGGTATGGATGCTTCGATACACCCTACGGGTGCCCAGTTGTACAGGTCTTCCTTTGCAATACCCATGTTGTCGAGGATTCGCATGACCCCAAGGTCATTATAGAAGGCAGGCTGTCCTCCCTTGTGTATCGCTACCACCTGCAATGCCTGGTCCATCAGCTTGTCGTCAGTTCCTTCGAACCACTTGAACGAAACCGATGGTTTGGGCAGTCCCATGTCGGCTGTTGCCTGCAGCACTATGCTGGTGAGGGCATTGGCAGCATCCTTACCGTCAGATGTCTGGCCTCCAATGGCAAGGTTTTCTGCCAAATGATACCCTGGGAAGTATTCGCTATCGGGCCATGAACGGAGTTTGTTGATTTCGTTGGCCTTGATGAAGAAGCTTTCTACAAGTTCCAGAGCCTCAGAATCTGTAAGAGTGCCATTTTTGGCATCCTTTTCCAGATAGGGAAAGAGGAATTGATCAAATCTTCCCAAAGAGATTGCATGACCATTTGTCTCTATCTGCAGAATGAGCTGGATGAACCATACGGTTTGAACAGCCTGCCAAAAGGTCTTTGCGGGTTTTGCAGGCACTTGCCTGCAGTTTTCTGCCATGGTGGTCAACTCTGCTTTTCGCTTTGGATCCTGCTCTTTCTCGGCCAGTTTTTCCAATAGCTCTGCGTACCTCTCAGCAAATCTAATGACCGCTTGATTGGAGAGGATGACAGCCTGTAGAAACCATGACTGCTTGATCGTATCGGGGTCAGCGAGGTCAAGGGAATCCAGTCGGGCTTGGGCTCTCTCAATGATATGCTCCAAGCCATGCTCAAGGATTACAGCATGGTCTGGGAGAATATTTCCTAGGCCAGCTGCAGCACACCATGTATCGTCAATCGCATTGATCTCCCATGCTTTGCGTGCATCGTCTGGCAGCTCGCGCCATACATTCTCTATAAGAGTCTTGCCTTTCCAGTAGTCTATAGTCTTCAGTACTTCTTGTTTTGTCTTCTCTGAATAGGCGAATTGATCACAAGGACGCTCTGGGAAGGCATAGGGTTTTCCAGCGAACTCCTCTTCAATCCATTTGTAGGAGTATTCAGGGAATACTGGTGCTCCTCGAACAGTGCTGGCCTGGTTTCCTACCAACAACTCCCCATCACGTACAAAAATCGTCATTGTATCGAGGATTTCATACAATGCCTGGGCACGTCTCTTCACAATGGGAGCGCCTTCGCTTCTTTTCATAGCTTCTGTAAAGAGAACGGCACGCTCGGAACAAATCTCCGGTGTTATATCCAGCAATTCCTCTCTCAGCTTGTTGATTCTTGTGTTCATACAGATTCTCCTCCATACTGAAAACGGTTTCAGGGTTCCTGCTAACGATACCACGGCTCAATTGAGAAATCAACACATTAATTTATATCACTTGTAGCACAGTTTCTTTATCTTGCAGAAACTTCCGATGTTTCTCTTGCAGGGAGTTGTCAGTAAGTATCAGGTCAAACTCTTCCATACCTGCAAAATAACAAGAATGCACAAAGCCAAACTTAGTTGAGTCCACTACCAGGATTTTTTCCAGGGATGATTCCATGGCTGTCTTTTTTATGACACATTCGCTCTGGTTGGCACAGGTGACTCCCAGTTTTTCATGGACACCCCCAGCGGAGATGAATGCTTTTCGAATGCGATTGTTTCGAAGGATTTCTGAATCCATCGACTGTTCCAAAATCATGGTCTTCCTATTGTACATTCCTCCAATGAGGATAACATCGATATTTTTCTTATTAGCTATGGTGAGGAATACATTGATGGAGCAACAGACTACAGTAACATGGAACTCTGAAGGAATAAACTGTGCAAGGAGCTCTGTCGTTGACCCTCCATCCAGAAAGATAATGTCATTATCCTCTACCAGAGAAGCAGCATACTGGGCTATGCGTTTCTTCTTTTCCTTGTTTTGGCTCTCTGCAACAGCAAGAAGATAGTCAGAGAGACTTCCCTTAGCCTCATCACCAGTAAAGATTACAGCACCGTACAAGACCTTCACTTCTCCTTGATTTGAAAGGAACTCCAAGTCCCTTCTCGTGGTCATGGGAGATACTCCAAGGCGTTCTGATATTTCTGTTATCTTCAAAGAGCCTTCCAACTGTAAAATCCTTATCAAGGACTCAAGTCTAGCTTTTTTTGTTGTCATAGCTATGAGTATAATAAGGATTGAAATAAAAGTAAATCACAAAAACATGTTCAACTATTGACAAATTGCGTAAAATAGATAAAATAAGAACAATAATATGGTTTACATTTACCATTTAGAGGGGAAATATGCAAAAAGCTACTAAAGAATCGTTCAAACAACTCATTGTTGATACTGGAATGGAAATGCTTGCTACAGGCTTGACTGTAGGGACTTGGGGAAACATAAGTGTTCGGGATCCTGAGAGCGGGTATATCTATATAAGCCCAAGTGGAATGGATTACAAGATAATTAAAGCCCATCATGTTGTGGTGCTTACAGACACCTGTGAACTTGTTGAAGGTGAATGCGAACCTTCAATAGAAAAACACATGCATGCAGCAGTCTACAGAGCTAGAGCTGATGTCAATTCAGTAATCCATACACATCCAATCTACTCGACACCTTTTGGCCTTACAAACACGACTATGATCGGAGTAAGTGAGGATTTTATCCAGATTGTTGGTGATGAGATATATCCTGCCTATCCGTATGAGTTGCCTGGAACCGAAGAGCTTGGTGTAACGGCTGTCAATGCATTGAAGGGAAAAAATGCTGTCCTCCTTCCTGGCCATGGCTTGCTGGCGGTTGGCTCATCGTTAAAAATGGCCTTCAAGATATGTACTGTTGTCGAAAAGAACGCTCAAATCTTATTGTACACCAAACTGCTTGGAGGTGAGATAAGGCGTTTTACCCAGCATGAAATTGATGCAATGCAGAGCTTTGCTAAAAACCATTACGGGAAAATGAATCAAGAAATGTAGTCTGTTACATCAATTTGTATAGTGAGGCACAGGTTGTAGTGATTACAGCCTGTGTTTTAGTTCTAGGCAAAGAGGGGCTGTTTGGTCGTATGTTTTTCTCTGTTGACAAACTGAGACCTCAATCCTATCCTATTAGCACACTGAAAACGGTTTCTAACAGGAGGTGAGCCCAATTAAATATACCATAAATGAGCTAGCCAAACTATGTAAGACATCCCCTGCTACCATATCAAGGATTACCAATAATCCTGAACTGGTTTCTCAACCATTGAGAGAGAGGATTGAGAACACAATGAAGGAGGTTGGGTACAAGCCCAATCCTTTTGCTTCTCGGCTAAGTTCCAACTCCACCTGGGGGTTGGGTCTTTTTGTCTTCGACATCCTCAATCCCTTCTTTGCATTGATTGTGAGAAATATCAGTCATCTTGCCATGGAAGAACAGATTCCTCTTACTGTGTGTGACACTGAGAACAACGAGGAGAAAGAAAATCTCTATTTGGAATATCTTTTGGATACCAAGGTGGAAGGGATTATCTTTGCTGAAGGAATCTCCCTGAAAACAATCGAGAAGGCAAAGAAATACACCCGTGTTGTGCTGATAGACAGCCATTACCATCATGGTTCAATTTCTGAAGTCCATAGTGATAACTATGGTGGCGCTTGTCTTGCTGTCGAGCATCTGATTGCTCTGAATCATACCAAGATAGGATTTGTTGGGGGGCCAGAAGATTGGCCGACTGCCCATGATCGTTTCCTTGGCTATGAGGGCACGCTTCGCAAACACAATATCCCTATCCGTTCTGACTTTTTTTTCCCAGGTGACCTCCGCTTTGAATCAGGAGGGGATGCTATTGATACCTACATATCTTTGCAGGATAAGCCGACAGCCATCTTTTGTGCGAACGACCAGATGGCATATGGGGCTCTTGCTCGGGCAAAGAACTGCGGCATAGCTATTCCAGGAGATCTTTCCATTGTCGGGTTTGATGACATACCCCTCTACAATGTCTTTGATACCAAGCTGACAACGGTACACCAGGATATACAAGCGTTAAGCGAACACTCGTTCAATTTGCTTTTCCCAAAAGACAAGAAAAGCGACTTTTCCAATAATCCAAAGGAGGTAACAGTCCCCACCACCTTAGTGCCGGGACAGACCTGTAGGGCTTTGCCTTCGAATCATTAAGGGAGCATCACCGATGAATGTTTTTACCATAGAACGATTTGGGACGAAAGATGGGCCTGGTATCCGCACAGTTGTATTTTTCAAGGGGTGTAACTTGCGTTGTGCTTGGTGTCAGAACCCAGAATCACAGCTGGCAAAGCCACAAGTAATGTATACTCAAGCGTCCTGTGTTGGATGTGGAAAATGCGCAGAGGTCTGTCCGGTTGGGGCTATTACGTATGATGAAACCTTTGGATTTATCTCTGATTCCAATCTCTGCGTTCTCTGTGGGGCTTGTCTGGATGCTTGTCTGTATGATGCCCGTTCGATAGTGGGGAAAGAGTGGGATGAAGACCTTTTAGTGAAGGAGCTGCTCAAAGATAGACAATTCTTTAGTGAAAGTGGTGGAGGTGTGACCTTTTCTGGTGGAGAGCCCTTGCTACAAGGCAAGTCTTTGGTTTCTTTGTCCGCTGCTCTGAAGAAGGAGCATATCAATCTAGCAATCGAAAGCGCTGCTTGTGTGCCATGGCCTGTGCTTGAGCCTTTTCTTCCGCTTATTGACCTTTTTTACATTGATATAAAACACCTTGATTCTGAAAAGCACAAGAAGTATACAGAATCTGATAATTCTCTAATCTTGGAAAATATCATTGCACTGGATAGGAACGGGGCGAATGTAATCATACGGGTTCCCATTATTCCAGGGTTTAATGATACCGCAGAAGAAATGCGCAAAACCTTTTCTTTCCTCAAGGAAAACACTTCATTGCAGAAAGTTGAACTTCTCCCTTTTAATCGGTTGGGACTGGCCAAGTATAGGGGCTTGGGTAGGGCTTATGCATATGAAAAAACACAGAACATGGTCAATGAAGATTTGACGGATTTGGTTCTCCTCGGGAAGGAGTATGGGCTCTTGGTGCATGCAGGGGCACTTTGATGAAAGGGTTGCAGGTATCTGAGCTTTTCTATGAGCAGGTGGTGCGCCCTTCGTTCATGAAAGAACTTTCTACCCAAGAGTTTGGATGTCTGTCCTTCGGTCTAGTAGGGCCTGGATCGGAGTGCTATGGTTTTGATGATGAGTTGTCTAGAGATCATGATTGGGGTCCCCGAGTCATGGTTTGGGTTCCTGACACTACTTCCAAGGATACGGTAGCGAGGTATCAGAGGATATACGACGGGTTGGATCCTCACTTTCTTGGATATGGGTTCTCCTGCAAAGTGGATAGGTCTGTAATCCGTCAAGGGGTCCTTCCCGTTGGAGGCTTCTTTTCCTCTGTACTTGGGTATGACCACCCTCCTGCCACCGAAATTGAATGGATTGTGGTTAAGGAGGAAGCCCTTTCTCTCGCTACCAACGGAAAGGTGTTTTATGATGGTCCGAACTTGGTCACAGCCTTCCGCCAAAGGCTCATGGCGTACTATCCCCAGGATGTGTGGCTGAAGAAACTCTCTTCCCGATGCGCCCTTATGGCCCAATATGGACAGAGCAATCTCCTTCGCTCCTATGAGCGCAAGGATGCATTGGGCGTTGGATATGAGCTGTCCATGTTTGCCAGGGAAGCTGCAATGCTTGTGTATCTGCTGAAAAAGCAATACAGGCCTTATTACAAATGGTTATATGTTGGGTTGGAAGGACTAGGTGAGCTTGGTAGTTCTGTGAGTAAGCAATTGAAGGCTCTCCTTGTGGCACGTTCTATGCAAGAGCGATTGGATAGGATTGAGAAGCTTGTAGTGTACTTGCAGGATGCAATTTCCCGTGCATTGGACCTTACCCCTTGTACTTCCTTTATGCTCCCCCTTGCAGAACAGATCCAGAGGGGAATCCAAAGTGAATTTTTACGGGAGTATCCCGGATTGTTGGAATAAGGTGGTCGGATGTATGGATACAAAGAAAGACAGACTGATACAAAAGGTTGTTGCACTTGAGGCTGAGATGTTTGTCGGTGTTCGCAGTTCAGTGCCAGCCCCTTGCCAACAGGATTTGGAGGCCTTCTCCTTGCATCGGGAGGCGCAGGTATACCCATGGTCTGAAAAGACCCTAAAGAGGTATCTCTCTGACCTTCTTTGTGCCAAGCGACAGGGGATAAATCTCATGACCATTAAGTATGCCAGGATGGGGGAACAAATACCCCCATATTCCAGTAATCCCCTGATTGCGAAGTTGGTGGAACAATTCCTCAGATGGCAGATCGAGACTAAGGAAAAATTCCCAAAGGTGATGCAGGGCTCACGAACCATAAAGGACTTTTGCATCTATCTTGCCAGTGAGTTGGAAACCTATTCAGACCGAACACTTGAGCTTTTGGATTCTGATGTCGCCTCTTTCTTGGCTGAGGGCAAAAACATGATAGTCTCTACATATGAGAGATTAGCAAACAGGTATGGTTTTTCGTCCTTGCGTGCAATGGAAGAGCATTTTTGGAGGAAATAGGTAGGTTTCTAGGTTTTGCAATACTTTTTCATGTATATGTCAAATTATGGTAAAGATAGAACATTATTTCTGCAAATTGTCTAGGATACGAGAAAAATATTCGAATGTCACTTGACATGTGGAGTTTTTGTGTTAGACTTTTACCAGTATGAAATCGGTTTCAGTGGAAACCAATGACCGGTGCATGAAATGCAGAATGTTGGTGTTTTGGTGAAAGTGATTCCATATACCACAGTTGTGGTGGAAAAACTAAGGAGGACTTATGATGAAAAAGGTGGTTGTATTGGCTCTGGTTGTGATGTTCGTTGCAACATTCGGCGTGTTTGCTGCTGGTGCGCAGGAAGCGGCAGGTCCTGGTTTGATGGTTATTATTACTCCTGATAAGGATAATACATTCTTTACTGCTGAAGCAGATACTGCAAAAACTGTAGCCGAATCATTGGGGTACAGGACTTTGCTTGCAGTTCATGGTGATGATCCGATGAAAGAGAGTGATATCATCGATTCCGCCATTTCCAGCAAGGCTGTAGCAATCATCATTGATGTTGCTAACTCCGATGCTTCTCCCAACAACCTGAAAAGGGCAAAAAATGCTGGAATCCCAGTATTTCTCATGGATAGGGAGATTAACACCACAGGTATTGCAGAAGCACAGTTTATTTCCAACAACTTCCAGGGCGCAACGCTCGGTGCTGAGTATTTTGTAGAGCTCATGAAAGAAAAAGGCAACTATATTGAGTTGGTCGGTAAAGAGTCAGATACCAACGCTGGTGTCCGCTCAAAGGGTTTCCATAGCATCATTGATCAGTATCCTGACATGAAGATGGTTGCACGTGAGACTGCAAACTGGGATCAGAATGAAGCGTATGCTAAAGTTGAGTCAATTCTCCAGTCCAATCCAAAGGTGAATGGAATCATTTGTGGTAATGATACCATGGCCCTTGGAGCACAGGCTGCTATTGATTCAGCAGGAAGAAGCGACATCTTTGTTCAGGGATTCGATGGTAATGATGATGTTCTTGATTCAATCATGATGGGCAAGATTGATGGTACTTCGATGCAGCCAAATGCCCTCAATGCTGAGATGGCTGTCAAGACTGCAGATAAATTCATCAAGACTGGGTCTACCGGTTTGACTGAAGAGAAAGTGCTCAACGGTTGTTTCTTGATTACTCCTGAAAATGCTAGCCAGTGGAGAGGCTTCACGAAGAAATAATTGAATTGGCCATACTGGATTTATAGGGGAGCCGTAGTGAGCAATTGTTTTGGTTACGGCTCCCTTTTATTCCCCAACGAAGCGAGAGTAGCGGAAGCATTACCATGCTTCCATTACCGAGCAAGTGCTGGGAAAGCAAGGTGAGATAAAGCGCCCCTTGGGGCGGAAAAGGGGGCAAAACCTCCTCTTTCCAGGGTTTGCCCTGGGGTATTGATACCTTTCATTCGAATTGATATGTAGTAATTTTGATGCTGTGGAGTTATCCCATGAAGAATACCAAATACGTTACAAGTTGTTTTGCTGTCCTGTTATTGGTTCTGTTTGCTTGTCTCTTCTCTTCTTGTACCATTCGCAAATTGAGCGAAATTGAATCAAAGGCCTCTTGTTCAGATGATTCAGGCTACGACTTTTCAGCGTGGACAAAAAGTGGTAGTTCCTTTAATCCAAAAGCGTATGTAGAAGAAAATTGGGATTCTAAGATTATACCCCTATTCTTAGAAAATTCGATAGATGCGGTTACCGTTATTTCTTCTTTGAGACTAGAGGGTGCCGATACTGCGCTAGCAACCTATGGAGTAGAAAGAGAAGATGGCTCAAGGATGCAGGGGTTTAAACTCACAGCGGTGGCTACGGTAACAGAATATGACGACTCTTCTCGCAACGGCTTGATCAGAATAGATTTCGCCCCTGAGGATGGGGTATTTGACGCCATCCTGCAGGTAGGTCCGGTCATCAAACAGACCGCAATTCGAGATACGTTGGAATGCGTTGGCTTTACGGATGCGGGAAACCAGATGTTCTTTGCTGAGCTCTCGGATGAATTGAACAAGATGATGAGATTGAAGGCAATTGATCCTTTGGACTTGACTACCATCACGGGCAAGAAGATCAAGTTCTATGGTGCCCTGAAGATTAATGAGGGGGACACTGATTTTTCATCGATAGTAATCACCCCTGTGCTGATTGAAATACTTGATGATAGCCAAAATTGAATAGGGAGAGAGGAATGGATAAGCACGATGATATCCTGTTGATGGAAGCAAAAAACATCAGCAAAGTTTACCCAGGAACCAAAGCACTGAACGACGTTGATTTTCAAATTTTCAAGGGAAAGGTGAATGTGCTGATCGGTGAAAATGGTGCCGGAAAATCCACATTGATGAAGATTGTTGCAGGTATCCAGAAGCCCACAGATGGGAAGATGATCATCTATGATGAGAGGGGGAATGGTGAAGAGGTCACCTTTTCCTCAACCCGTGAGGCTTCACGCAAAGGGATTGAGATAGTCCATCAGGAACTGAATCTTTTTGGTGATATGAGCGTTGCTGAGAATATTTTCATGAATAGGGAGATAAAGAAATTTGGCTCCTTATGCATAGACCATGCTGCCCAAGAATCCAAGGCTTCAGAGATTTTGAGGCGGCTCAAGCAAGATATTGACCCCAAGACCCTTGTTCGTGACCTCAGGCTAGGGAAGCGCCAGATTGTAGAGATTGCAAAGACCTTGGTGGAGGACCCAAAAATCCTGATCATGGACGAACCTACTTCCTCGCTGAGCATTCAGGAGGTAGATATCCTGTTTACCATGATTAGGGAGCTGAAGGCGCAGGGAGTGGCAATCGTGTACATCTCCCACAGGCTTGAGGAGCTTAAACAGATTGGTGATTATATCACTATTCTTCGTGATTCCAGGTTGGTGCACACCGGCCTTATTAGTGAACTGACGATCAAGCAGATTGTAGCCCTTATGATAGGCCGTGACCAGAAGGATTTCTTTGCAGGCAGTTCCCATACGACAGGAAAAGAGATTTTGGAGGTTAAGGATATCACCCTTCCAAGGCTTGGAGGTGGATTTACCCTCCAAAAAGTATCTTTTACCTTATATGAAGGGGAGATTCTAGGAATATATGGGCTTATGGGTGCTGGGCGCACGGAGTTGCTCGAATGTCTTATGGGACTGAATGACAAGATGGAGGGTGATATTCTGCTTGGAGGAAGTTCCCTCGCGGCAAAAGACACCAGAAGTCGCATAGACCGGGGTATGATTCTTATCCCTGAAGAGCGTCAAAGGGAAGGCCTGTTCCTGAACCTTTCAGTGAAAAGCAATATATCCATGGCAAGTCTGCTCAAGTATGTTGTTTCAAAAGTACATGTGAATAGAGAAAAGGAAGATTGTGGAGTGGATTCCATGATCAAAGAGATGTCCATCAAGGTTGCCAATAAGAATTTGACAGTCAATGCCCTGAGCGGTGGTAATCAGCAGAAGGTTGTCATTGGGAAATGCCTTCTTACCAAACCCAAGGTTTTGCTGATGGACGAACCTACCCGTGGAATTGATATTGGTGCCAAATCAGACGTCTTCCAGATCATGGGGGGAATGGCTGAAAAGGGTTTGGGCGTGATTTTTGTTTCCTCGGAGATGGATGAAGTCTGTTCCATGTCTGATAGGATCATCGTCCTGTCAAAGGGTGTGGTTACCGGGGTATTTACTAGGGCTGAAATTTCCGAAGAGAAAATTAGGAAAGCATCTGAAATCGGACATAGTTTGATTGTTACTGCGTAATGGAGGAGGGACTTCAATGGTTATTACAAATATGAAAGAAAAGAAATCTACCATGTCTTTGGGGATGTTGGCGCTCAAGATGCGCACTGTAATCGCTCTTATTCTCGTGGTTCTGGTGTTTTCAGTTCTGGTTCCCAATTTTTTGAGTATCAATAATCTCATTGTAATGGTAAAGCACTCTGCAATATGG
Organism: Sphaerochaeta sp.; assembly: GCA_016342655.1. Lineage (GTDB taxonomy): Bacteria > Spirochaetota > Spirochaetia > Sphaerochaetales > Sphaerochaetaceae > Sphaerochaeta. The sequence continues at coordinate 40,462 of JAEINL010000003.1, forward strand.
GCTATCCTTGCTATAGGGGTTGCATACGTCATTATTGGTGGTGGTATCGACCTGTCGGTTGGCTCGATAGCAGGGTTCTGTGGAATGATCGCCGGTGGTCTTATTGTTGAAGGATTGCGCTTGCCAATGTTCGATATGGTAATCTATTTTAAAATCCCTCTGCTCATACCAATCATCCTCTTGATAGGAGTTGGGTTGGGTGTCATCAATGGTCTTCTTGTAACCAAACTGAATGTTGCCCCGTTCATTGCTACGTTGGGTATGCTATACATGGCACGGGGTTTTGCAATGCTCCGTTCTGGCGGAAAGACATTTCCCAACTTAGTGGGAAATCCTGAGTTGGGCAATACAGGATATACCCTCCTAGGTTCTGGTACCTTCTTGGGAATCCCCTTCATAATCTGGATTGCAATTGTGTTGGCAATTATCGCGACCTATGTCTCTAAACATACTCCGTTGGGTAGGTATGTGTATGCAGTAGGAGGAAATGAGGATGCTGCTGTCCTTTCAGGTATCAGGGTAAATAGGATTAAGATGGGAACGTATATGTTCTCAGGTTTTTCTGCTGCCTTAGTGGGTCTCATACTCTCTTCACAGCTTGCGGCAAGCCATCCGGCAACCGGCGAAAGTTATGAGCTTACAGCCATAGCTGCGGTAGTCCTTGGTGGAACTTCCCTTAGTGGTGGTCGTGGTACAATTCTAGGAACCATCGTAGGAGCCCTCATCTTAGGTGTCTTGAATGATGGGCTGGTAATGGTTGGAGTCTCTTCCTTCTGGCAGATAGCAATTAAGGGAATGGTTGTGATCGTAGCCGTCGTAATTGACCAGTTCCAGTTGAAGAAACAGGATGAGATGGCTCTGAAACAGCAAAAAGAGGCATGAGTAAGAATACTTGGAGATGAGGAATAGTATCAATGAAAAAAGATTGTATCCAGTGTGTTGGTTTTGATTGTGGAAACTCATCCATTCGTACAGTTGTCGGCAGGTATGATGGCTCTACCATTGAGATGGAATTGGTGCATAAAGAGCCTAATGGGGCGGTGACCGTCAACGGGGTGCATTATTGGGATATCCTTAACATATTTACTATTATGCAGACAGGACTTTGTAAAGCAGTTGAGAAATATGGACATATAGATTCTGTAGGGATAACTACCTGGGGAATTGACTTTGGTCTGCTTGGCTCTTCTGGGCACCTGTTGAATAATCCTTTCTGCTATCGCAATGAGTTTGGCTTGAAAGGACTGGAGTCTGTCGATGAAGGCACTAGGCAACGGCTGTTTGAACTGACAGGGATTCAGAACCATCCGATGAACTCACTCTATCAGCTGGTGGGAATCCGAGACCTTGTTCCTGAGTACTACTCCTGTGCAAAGGACCTGCTGCTTGTTCCCGATTTGCTTACCTATATGTTTACCGGTGAAAAGGGGACTGAGAGCACAATTGCAAGTACAAGCCAGCTGTTGGATATGAGGACACAGGACTATAGCCAGGAGGTGTTTGACCTCATGGGATTGGATCGGACGATGTTCCATCCTGTAATACCTCATGGGCAGGTCCGCGGCATGATGCTTCCTTCTATCGCTGAAAAGTTGCATATCCCTTCCGTACCGTTTATCTCGGTACCCTCCCATGATACCGCCTCTGCTGTTGTCTCTGTGCCGGCAACCACCGATCAGTTTGTCTTCATCAGTTCAGGGACCTGGTCTTTGATAGGAACAGAACTGCCTGGCCCGATCATTGATTCTAAGGTGTTTGAACATAGTTTTGCCAACGAGGGCGGGGCACTAGGTAGCATAACATTGCTCAAGAACTCCGCAGGAATGCATATCATCAAGAATGTCAAGGATGAGATGTCTATAGCTTTGGGGAAATCTTTCTCTTGGGATGATTTGTTGGATTTGGCAGAGCATGCAGGGTTCTCTGTATCACTGTATGACCCCAACAGTACAAAGCTGTTCAATCCTGATAAGATTATTGATGCTATACAGGCTTTGAGTGGGGAGTCTGAGATTTCTCGAGTTCTAGCCTCTTCCTATATCTCACTTGCCTGCAGCTATAGGGAAGCCATTGATTCTTTGGAAGAGATTACCGGCAGTGTATTTGAGCAGGTCCATATCATTGGTGGTGGAAGCCGTAATGGGTATCTGAACCAGCTTGCCGCAAACATTTCGGGAAAGGTAATCGTTGCCGGACCTGAGGAGGCCACCTCTCTTGGTGTAATCGCCATGCAGATTCTCCACCACGACCCTTCACAATCCTTGGCCAGCATCAGGCGGATGATTTCCGAATCATGTAATCCTAAAATGTATTTTCCGGAAAAAGAGTTTCCCTCAGAGGCCTTGTATGCACAGTATCTTACAAAAAAAGATGGTGAAGACAGTCTGAGTTGATACGAAGAGCCTGGATGTTGGAATGTGGATAGTGAAGATTTTAGAAAAAGATTTGAGAAAGAGATTTGAGGAGATTGGGTTCTGTTAGCAAACAGAACCCAATCCTTGTTATTGCTTACCAGTTGTCCTAGAATCTCATGATTCCCCACCTGTCCACCACCTCAAAGCCCAGTCTTGTATAGATTGTCCCGGCTTTGGGGTTGTCAAAGAAAAGGCAGAGGAACTCAAGTCCGCCCTCAAAGCAGAAAGAGCAGAGTTCGCTGACCAAGGTGGATGCATACCCACGATTACGAGCTTCACTCAGTGTTGCTACCCCTACGATCATGGCCCCACTTGTTGTGGTAGCTGTGGTGTAGACACTTGATAGCAACCTGTTACCCTCAAACAGGCCAAAGCCAACTCCTCCCTGTTCGAGGTTGTTGGCAATCTCGGCAAGCTTTTCTTGCGTATGGTCTAGGTAGGGCTGGGCAAATTCCTCAATCTGTTGGTACAGGGCGACAATGGCAGGGGCATCCTTTTTGGTGAGCCTGCGTGTGGGCAGTGCTGTATTCTCTTCTTTGGCTGTAAAACTTGTCTTGTTGCAACGGCACAGGTAGGTGCCTTGGATCTTCCTTGTCGGGTACAGGGGTTGCAACTGCTTGAGCAGGGACTCTTTTGCACTGATTGCCAGAATTTTCTCTTGCCTTGCAAGCAGGGCTCCTACAGCCTTGGCATTGAAGGTTGGGCCCTTGCTGTACAGGATGAAGTCAGAGTAGTACTTGAGCAGGATGCAGTCCCAGCTCTCACCGATGGCATACAATGAGATGTTCTGGCTTTGGAGGCCATAGAGCTCCAGATCCCCTTGTATGAAGAGGTTTGTCTCAGGCTCGCCTTGTATGTATTCATACACCTTCGCAAGGTCTTTGTTGGCTAGTTTGCGCACCTGTATCATAGTAATCCGTCTTTGAATTCCCTAGCAAAGGGAGCATAGTTTCCTTCGGGGTTATACCACTTGTGTGTATTGTGGTCGTCCTTTATGGCAAAGATGATCTTTGAGAATGCAGTTCTGTAGGGTTTTTCCAGAAGGACCTCCCTGAAGAGGCGGGCAATCTGGTTGGGGGGATTGCAAAAGGCCCCGCAGCCCATTGCTGATAAGATCAGAGTCTGGTGGTTATGCTGTATTGCTACCTTGAAGATTGTCCTGATCTTTTCCTTGGTAAGAGCCTGGTCCTCTTCCCCCATCTCATACAGGCCTTCAGGGTTTTGGGTCAGAGGTGGGTTGTATATGGCTGGGACTGCAATGAAACTTACCTTGTACGGTTGGTCGAGAAGAGGGTAGCCATCTTCTTCCCTTCCTCTGAATACGGTCGCTTTTGGCGAATAGACGGCTCCGTATGCCTCACGCAAGGGGTAGGATTGTGTCGCCCTGAGGATACCATACTGCTTGGAAAGTCTGTCGTGAAAGCTGTACAGGGAGAGCAGGTAGTTGGAAGAGCGGAACAGGTGCTCCTCCTGAGCTCCTGATCCCCCTTCAACCCCACCTCCTGGGGTGTTTGCATTTGCCATATTGAGAACTAGGGGGTTGTTCTTCTCCTCTTGTGCAACGGCAAGGCAGTCAGCATTACGTACGGTTACTTCTGTTTCATATGGGGTGGTAGGGCCAGCTTCCAACTTTTTTGTATAGAGGACACTCTCTTTGGTAAGCCTCTGGTCCCTTGGCAGGAGTACGGTCTTTCCCCTCTGGCTGAGGTATTGCTCACTATGGATATGGTCGAGCGTATCAAGGAATACAGAGACCCTGAGGGTCCTTAGCTGGTGATATTCCCCACTTTGTACTGATTGTGAAAAACGTCGGGTATACGATTTGCTGTCCCACATGGTCAACTCCTGCACATAGGTGAAAGGTCTCTCTGAATGGTAGCAGTATACGGTTTGGATGGGCCGATAGCAAGCAATCTGGTACTGTATATTCTCTTTGGTGTTTGTACCGTATCTGTTTGACCTAGGGCTTTTCTCCCTATATGATTGATTGGTGTTGGGGGAGCTTCATAGCCTATGGGCGAAGTCAACTTCTCCCCCCATTTTTACTTCTCTGGAGGTTCTCCATGAGTTTTTTATTGGTAGGTATGCTCAATACCACATGGCAACAACTTTGTATGTTTGGTGTTGGATTCCTTCTCATCTATTTGGCGATTGCCAAAAAGCTGGAACCAGCACTGCTGCTTCCTATGGGCTTTGGCTCGATACTGGTAAACCTGCCATTTTCTGGAGCCATCACACAGAGCATGCAGGGTATCGGCGAGGTCACAGGAATCCTTGATTGGCTCTTCAGTATGGGTATAGAGTCAGCAGAGGCGATGCCGCTTCTGCTCTTCATAGGTATAGGGGCGATGATAGACTTTGGCCCTTTGCTTGCAAACCCCAAGCTCATTCTCTTTGGGGCAGCTGCACAGTGGGGTATCTTCGCCACCATCTCCCTGGCCACCCTGATGGGCTTCAGCCTGGTAGACGCCGCTTCCATCGGTATCATCGGGGCTGCCGATGGGCCTACCTCGATCCTGGTATCCCAAGTCCTGGGAAGCAAGTATATAGGCCCTATAGCCATTGCCGCCTACTCGTATATGGCCTTGGTCCCCATCATACAGCCCTTTGCAATCAAGCTGGTGACCACCAAGAAGGAACGTTGTATCAGGATGACGTACAACCCAAGGTCCATCTCCAAGCGTTCAAAGATACTCTTCCCCATCATCGTCACCATCGTTTCCGGATATGTGGCTCCCGCCTCAGTCTCCCTAGTCGGTATGCTGATGTTCGGTAATCTGATACGGGAGTGCACTGTCTTGGACTCCCTCTCCACCACAGCCCAGACTGTGTTGGTAAACCTTGTCACGTTGCTGTTGGGTATTACCATCGCATCTACGATGAAAGCGGAGTTGTTTGTCACAATCCAGACTCTTATGATCATGGGTCTCGGTCTTTTGGCCTTTATATTTGATACCATAGCAGGAGTCCTCTTTGCCAAGGTTCTCAACCTTTTCACCAAGACAAAGATCAATCCTATGATAGGGGCTGCCGGAATCTCAGCCTTCCCGATGTCAGCCCGAGTCATCCAGAGGATGGGCCAGCAGGCTGATCCTCAGAACCACCTTCTTATGCATGCAGTGGGAGCCAATGTGGCAGGCCAGATAGCATCCGTCATCGCAGGTGGTGTCATCCTGGGCCTGATCCCAGGACTTATCTAAAGGGGGTATGCCAATGAATGAGACATTTTTCTTGTCGTTACGACTTATGGGACAGGGGATGGTCGGCATCTTTGCAGTCATCCTCATCATCTATGTGGTACTGCTGTTCTTGGGCAAGCCCAAGAGGAAAGAAGAGAAGGGTGGAGTGGATAAAGAGAAACACATGGATTGAATTCTTGCAGGAGTAGTATTGAGCTTTGAGGGGGAGCGGTCACTTGACGGCTCCCCCTAGTATGTTACTGGATTGGTTCCTTGTTTTCTTCCAAAAATGACTGTACCCCATCAATGGTTGCCTGGATATGCTCTTCCATGAGTTGCTCGCATGCCGCTTTATCCCGTCTACGCATGTTTGCCAGGAGAAGACGGTGATAGCGGATACCTATCGCACATCCAAGAATGGATACGATGCTGTGATTTGCCTGGATAAGAATGGGATTTTTTGAGGATTCAGCTATCTTTCGATGGAAGAGATAGTCAGCCTTACTGAATTTGTTGATGTCATCGTGATGAACCATCATGGAGTTGAATATCTCTTCAAGACCAACGAGATCTTCGTCGGTCAGATGCTGTACTCTCCTTGGCTGGTAAGGTTTCTGTGGTTCGAGTGCAGGGCTCTCCGACTATGGTGATGGAAAGACACACCAGAGCATCGATGATATCGCACTGATGCAGGTATTGCCGAACATGACCGTGCTCTCCCCCTGTGATGCCATCGAGACGGAGAAGATGACCAAGGCGATGGTGGAGTGCAAGGGCCCCGTATACCTGAGGATCAACCGTAACGACCTGAGTCTTGTCACCGACCCTGACGCAGAGTACCATATCGGGCAGATGACCGAGATGGTCAAGGGGAAGGATGCCGTGGTGTTTGCCACCGGAATCATGGTGCAGCAGTCTATGGAGGCCGCCAAGATCCTTGAGAAGGAGGGTGTCTCCCTTCGTGTTGTCAACGTAAGCACCATCAAGCCCCTTGATGTGCATGCATTGGAATCCTACTGTGAAGGGGTGAAGGGCATTGTCACAGCTGAGGAACACAGCATCTTCGGTGGTCTGGGAAGTGCCGTATGTTCGGCCCTATCCAAGAAGAGGCTCCCGATCGAGGTGCTTGGAATCCAGGACAGCTTCGGCACCTCTGCTGAGAACTACTCCATCCTCCTCAAGCATTATGGCTTGGAGAGTGAGGATGTCGCCAAGAAAGTCAGGGCTGTTCTGTCAGCCAACTAAGGAGGCCTGCATATGATGATTGGTTTTATCGGATTAGGAATTATGGGTAAGCCCATGGCTAAGAACCTGCTCAAGGCAGGTTACTCCCTTACTGTGAACGATTTGAACAAGAGCGCTGTTGAGGAGCTTGTTGCTTCTGGTGCCGCATCTCTCCCTTCTTCTCAGGAAGTCGCTGCAGTCAGTGATGTCATTATCACCATGTTGCCCAACTCACCTCATGTTAAAGAGGTTGTACTCGGGAAGGGTGGTGTCATCGAAGGGGTAAAGCCCAACACCATCGTTGTCGATATGAGTTCCATATCTCCCATCGTAAGCAGGGAAGTGTCGGCAGAGCTTGCCAAGAAGCAGGTGGTCATGCTCGATGCTCCAGTAAGTGGTGGGGAGCCCAAGGCTATTGATGGCACTCTGGCGATCATGGTCGGTGGTCCTGAGGATGCCTTTGCAAAGGTCGAGGCAATCCTGAAGGTTATGGGAAGCAGCGTCACCTTGGTGGGTGAGATTGGTAGTGGAAACATAACCAAGCTTGCCAACCAGATTATGGTCGCTGCGAACATTGCCGGGATGTCTGAGGCTTTGGTGCTTGCTACGAAGGCCAATGTCGATCCTGAGAAGGTCTTCAAGGCTATCCGCGGTGGTCTTGCAGGGAGCACCGTCCTCGATGCCAAGGCACCCTTGGTGCTTGCAGGCAACTTCAAGCCAGGATTCCGCATCGACCTGCACATCAAGGACCTGCAGAATGCCCTTGATACTGCAAAGAGTGTCGGGACCCCTTCTCCCATCTGTGAGGCTGTCATCGCCATGATGAAGAGTCTCTCTTCCGAAGGGAAGGGAAGCGACGACCATGGTGGGCTGATCCAGTGGTATGAGAAACTGGCTGAGGTTGAGGTTCGTTCCTAGGAGGGAATCCAACTCAAGATGCATAGGTAAAGAGACCCCACACCTTCTGGACAGTCCCAGAGAGTGTGGGGCCGTCTGTATGGATGCTAGCTTTGCTGACTTGGATGTGAGGTGTATGTTCCTGCTCATCACCATCAACTGTTGCAGTATTCTGTTGGTAGGGATCGGTTCCCAGGAAACCTACCCAGCTTGGTGAGGCAAATAGGAAGCCGGTGACAAGTAAGACAATCGTACAGAGAATCGATGTCTTTCTCATACATTTCACTTTACCCCAATACGAGCCAGTGCTTTTTATACAGACCCAAATATTCTTGTGCAAGTTGGGTAGTTTCTTTCCTTGTTGAAACAAACAACCCATGGTGTAATGGCTTTATGCCTATAACGCTAAGGAAATCCCTATCTGAGCATGGACAGTTATCCCTTCAACATCAACGTTAGCCTTGTCTGTGTTATCACCTCTTGAGATTTTCCTCTGGGTATAGATGGGCAGTGAAGCCCCAATACCGCCAACAAGGGAGAAGGCATCAGAGAGGGGCAGGAACATATTGATGGAGGATAGAAGGCTGAAGGAGTTCAGGGTTGCCCTGATTTCTGTATTGCCACTACCTACTGCCTTGTTCATCCGCTCACCCAAGAGTCCCATGCCAAGTTCCATCGACAGGTGCCCGAATATATGTGTGTGGTATTGGGCTGACAGACTTCCTCTCCATGCCAAAGGGTATTCAGAGAGGTCAATCTCTGCCGTGCTGTTGGAAATTGAGCTCATCTCACTAGCCCCAACTTGGAATCCAAATCCAAAGGGTAATCTTTTCACTGGGTATATCGATCCTGCAATGTTTGCCCCTGTAAGGCTTGCTACGCTCTCTCCCTCGAAATCGGTACCCCATATTGCAAGGGCAGGGTTGCTTGTGCCTGTCGTTGTGAAGGCTTGCACACCAATCCAGCTTGATGCGGCAAATACGGAGTAACCGAAGAGTAGGAGCAAAAGGGTAAGCATACTTGTTTTTTTCATGTGTTCCTCGTTGGTATGTGTTAGTACATACCTAGTAGGGGAAACATATACTGTTTTACTTCAAAAGCTTTCCCAAAGCGCAAAGCTCTTTGGATATGATTGTATCATCTTCTACGACTGGCTCTAGAGATACTAGGTCTGTTCTCCTAAACTATGTAACCGTGTAGTTGGCGTGACTGACACTTTCCAGTGAATCGATGCCCACTGTCCTGTCTATGTACTAATTTCAAGAAGTTCAGATTGTTAGTTGACTTCAATGTTGCCCGATTATACCATGTCGTATGGTCCATATGAAAGACAGGAATGAACAGAAAGCTATTGCACTTGCCAGCCGTCTTGGCAAAGAGGCTGGAGAAAAAGAGATAGCGCAGGTGGAGAATAATCTCCCTGCCATGAATAGAGGCCCGATAGCCAAGGTGTGGGACAAGGTCCAGGACTTGTACCGGGCTTTCATGAGCAAGGATACTCCCAGCTCTCTTCGCATTCTCATTATTGGAGGTTTGCTCTACCTGGTTCTTCCCTTCGATATTGTTCCCGATGTAATACCGGGGGTAGGGCTTCTAGATGATGCCGCAGTCATAGGCTTCATCTGGAAAAAAATGGTAGGTCTTGCCAAAGTCGGTGTAGAAGTTGCCTCAAAGGCTTTGCCCCAGAAGGTGGAGGATAAGATTACCCAGACCTATGCCAAGGCTTTTGCTATGGCCAGTGCCAAGCTTGAAGCCCTTCTGAAGAAACAGGAACAGAAAACAATCCTGAATTGCGTCATAACCCTTGGGGTTTTTTGTGTAGCCCTTCTGTTCCTTTCACTTGAAGGAGAGCTCCCGCTCTTAATCGCCTCCCTATGCATTTTGGTGACCATGCTCCGTTCCCTCTATTCTTTTTTCAAATCGATTCCCACGATGCTACAACTTCTCAAAGTTTGGTGGAAAGAGCGTATGATTAACGGGACTATCGCGGAATATCTGAGGGTACGGTACCCCTTTCTTGTGCCCTTGGAAAAGATGAAGGCTGGGATCAAGATGCTTGATGGCATTCCCACTCTTGAAACGATGATAGGGATGCAACGTAAGGCTTTAAGAAAGACCATTCTTTCTGTTGGTATTTCCTTGTTGATTGCAACAGGACTGGTATTTATCTTGCGGCATATTCTTTTGGCACTCAATACCCCCTATACCTTCGGGGAACTTCTCTCCTATCCCTTTACCAGGCTTTGGAGTCTCCTTATGAAATAAGGAAAGGGAATCTGTTCCTACTCAAGGAATTTTATATCTTCTTGTTTTTTAACCCTTATGGTTGAGAAATCCCAGTCCTCTTTAGGGACTGGGATGAATCAACCTTGATTTTCTCTATATTTTCGTATCACTTCTGTAGAAGCATCTCCAACAGAACACGCAAAATACCTATCAGAGCTGAAAGTCCGTTCATTCCCCAACGAAGCGAGAGTAGCACAAGCATGGTTCCATTACCGAGCGAGTGCCGGGAAAGCAAGGTGAGATACGTGAGCCTCTTGGCTCGGAAAAGGAGGCAACGCCTCCTCTTTCCAGGGCTTGCCCTGGGGTATTGATACCTTTCATTTTGACCCTTTTATAGCGAAAAGTAAGTTATACTATATGGTCTGGGGTTTTATCATGTAACGTCTCAAAGACACCTTTTCCCTTGTTCTTCTTGCAGTTGTCCCACGTAAATATCTTCCCACTCATGGTGATATAGACACCAGGAGGCAGTAGTTGTACTGCTGTTATGGCACAGCCCAGATTGAAGACTGCATCGCTTGATTCCAAGGAGAAAGGGATCATGGCACCGGTGAATACCACTGTATGGCTATTACTCTTGCCAAGAGCTTCAGCCACTACTTTAGCTGTGTTGCACATGGTATCAGTCCCATGGATGATGACAATCTTTTCTTCAGCGCTGTGCATGCAGGCGTGTGCCACCTCCATGCGCTGCTCTTCAGTCATGTAGAGGCTGTCAACGGCAAGGGGGCCCTCGAGTTGGACAGTAAGGGTACAACGTGATTGTTGTAAAAGCCTGGGCAGCTGGGACTCCCTGAAGGTCAGCTCGCCGCTTATCACGTCATACTGCTTGTCAAAGGTCCCGCCTGTTGTGATTATTCGCAGGTCTTGTGCCATGTCGTGCTTCCTTAGTTATTGTATATGAAGGAACTATCAAGTCTCTTCAGCAAAAGGTGCTCATGTTGTTCAACTGAGTATACATGTATGTATGTGGCTCTAAGTATAGCATGAATTGTTTCAGTAAAGATGGAAAATTGAAGAAGGTGAAGTGAATTTCAGTGTAGCCCCTTGGCAAAAGAACACCGGTTGCCGGTAACAGAAGAGTTAGCTCGCTTATTGAGGGCTCAGCCTTTGCAACCTTTCAGAAACCAGAAGTCTCATACTTGCTTTCATATCATCTGATAAAAAGCTTGCAGTAATGATCTCATTGAAGGTCGGTTCCAGTTGCTGTAGTTTCTTGCAAAGGTTTTGTACTACTTTTTCTGCTATCCCCATATGCTCAGCAAGTTGGAGGAAGGTTGTATACGTCAGCTTCGCCTTTTTCCCACACAGTGTGAGGGCCATCTCCTCGGTGTCCTCCTTCAAGATGAGGTTGACTGGCAAAAGGTCATACGCGGGGGCCAGCATATGGCCTCCTGAGGCTTCTGCAATGAGAGAAAAATTCTTCAGATGCATATCAGAATTCCCTGTGACAAAAGAGAAGAGCAGTAGGTAGAAGAAGTTTGTCACATCAAGAAGAGGACGACTTGACCATTTCTGAAGAAGTTTTGCACACATCTCGTAGGAGCCCTTGTACTTGTCTTCGGTCATTTTTTCCGAAAGTTGACAAAAATCTTCCATGGCGATTCGCATGGTTCCCCTTCGGTCGATTCGTTTGGTGATATATGCCAACATGCCATTTTCCAGGTAGAGCATAGCATGGGGGACTGTAGTGATTTCAGCAGCATCTGCCATGCGCATGACCAAGTCCTCAGCCTCAGGAAGCTGTGAAAACTCTTGTGACTGAGGTTTAAGAATGAAGGCGGTGGGTACGTCGATGATAGTTAGTCGTGGTTGTTGTCCTTTTTCTGTGACTAGAGTCAATGATAGCTTCTTCTGTACCCCCGGTAGTGTGATACCGTCTCCTATTGCTTGTGAAGCTATCGACTCTAGGTTCTGCTCTGATAAAGAGACTAAGGGTGGGACGTCTGTCCCAAAAAACTTTTTGCTGCATGCCTGATGCCACTGCCCCTTCTGGGGTGTTCCTTCAATAGGTTTTCCACAAAACAGACACCTCTTCATCATAAGGCCTCCACTGAAACAGCCCCTATACAATCCCGGCAGGAAACCAGCAGTAGGCCCATGCGGTCACGAGCGTCAAGTTTCCAGTTTTTCATGGTGAGCGAGAGGAGCCATCCTTCGGGTATAAGGCCATCAAAGAAGGGGAAGAAGGTAGTGCGATGGTAGGGAGCTTCTTGCAAGGGCATCGTCAGGCTTATGGGCTGTGCATTGGCTTTGGTAAGATATTCACGATCATAGGTAAAGGTATAGCCATGATCAGTCTCCTCTAGGATTCCTGCCCTTTCCCCATCATATAGGATCTTGGCTTTACGCACTCCTACTTGCATTCGTCTTCTCCTTCCCTTGGCTTCCTGCCGGGAACAGCCATGCTGCCAAACATAGCCAGAGCTTGGTTAACTTTATCAAGGCGCACTGTAGACTTTCCTTGTTCCAGGTCTCGTATGAAGCGTAACCCCAAGCCGGAGCGGAGAGCAAACTCTGATTGAGTCAGCCCAGCCTTTTTACGCTCTCTCTGTATATAGCTACCAATAGGATTCTGTTTTTGCTTGTTCATACCAATAGTATATACCCGTTTGGGTATTATAACAATTAATTCATATGCAATTATATCTCCTCGGGTATACTTTACGGTATTTGTTAAATAATATACCCGTTTGGGTATGATTACACTGATTGTATATATATTTATATCCTTTCGGGTATACTCGTATGCATCCTTGGTGCCAATGGTGTGGCAAATTCCAGGGAAATGTTGTATTGGTATTGATTCTATCTATAGAAACATATATGCTCGTTTCTACCGGAGGCACACATGAAAGTCGGACGATTCGGACAATTTGGCGGACAGTACATTCCCGAAACCCTCATGCATGCAGTGATCGAACTTGAAGAGGCCTACAACCACTGTAAGGAAGATCCTTCTTTCAAGGCAGAACTGCAAGAGCTCTATACTGAGTATGCAGGCCGCCCTTCCTTGCTCACCTTTGCAGAAAAGATGACTGAAGATTTGGGAGGAGCCAAGATCTACCTCAAACGCGAAGACCTCAACCATACCGGCTCGCATAAGATCAACAACGTGCTGGGACAATGCCTGCTGGCAAAGAGAATGGGGAAGAAGCGAGTCATAGCCGAAACCGGGGCAGGACAGCATGGGGTTGCCACAGCTACAGTTGCAGCCCTTATGGGACTTGATTGCGAGGTTTTCATGGGAAAGGTCGACTGTGACCGACAAGCCCTCAACGTGTACCGTATGCGCCTGTTGGGCGCCACGGTACATCCTGTGACCAGTGGGACCATGACGCTCAAGGATGCAGTGAATGAGACCATGCGAGAATGGACTGCTCGTATTGAGGATACCCACTATGTCCTTGGTTCGGTCATGGGGCCCCATCCCTTTCCTACCATGGTCCGGGACTTCCAGAAGATCATAGGTGAGGAAGTCAGGGTCCAGATGCTCAAGAAGGAAGGCCGTCTTCCCGACTACCTCTTGGCCTGTGTCGGTGGCGGTTCGAATGCCATGGGGCTGTTCTATGACTTCATTGAGGATGCGGGTGTGCAGCTCATCGGATGTGAAGCTGCAGGCAAAGGCCTCGATACTGCACAGCATGCAGCAACCTTAGCCAAGGGGACAGAGGGTATTTTTCACGGGATGAAAAGCTATTTCTGCCAGGATCTGTTCGGGCAGATAGCAGAGGTCTATTCCATCAGTGCAGGACTGGACTACCCGGGGATAGGACCAGAACATGCAAACCTGTATGCAAGCAAACGGGCAACCTATGTAGCGATCACCGATGATGAAGCGGTAGACGCCTTTGCGTATCTTTCGAAACAAGAAGGTATCATACCTGCCATTGAAAGTGCCCATGCCATCGCCTATGCACAGAAACTTGCCCCGACCCTTGCAAAGGACAAGATCATCGTCATCAACCTCTCAGGGAGAGGGGACAAAGATGTGGCGGCCATCGCCCGCTACAAGGGAGAGAACCTGTATGAATGAAAGAATAGAGAGTGCCTTCAACCAAGGGAAAGCCTTCATTCCCTTCATAACCTGTGGCGACCCTGACCTTGCTACCACAAAGGCCCTGATCCTCGCAATGGCTACCCATGGCGCTGATCTGATTGAACTCGGCATACCTTTCTCCGACCCCATTGCTGAAGGGCCGGTCATTCAGGAAGCCGATGTGCGCTCCCTCGCTTCGGGTACCACCACCGACAAGCTGTTTGACATGGTGAAGGAAGTGCGAGCAGAATCCTCCATTCCCTTGGTCTTCATGACCTATATCAATCCAATTTTTACGTATGGGAAAGAGCGATTCCTTTCCTCCTGCAAAGAGGTTGGCATTGACGGCATAATCGTTCCCGATATGCCTTTTGAAGAACAGGATGAGCTGGAAGGGACTTGCAGGGCTTACGGCATTTCCTTGATCAGCATGATAGCCCCTACCAGCAAACAGAGGATTGAGAAAGTGGCTTCACAAAGCGAAGGGTTTCTCTACTGCGTTTCCTCTCTTGGTGTGACCGGTACCAGAGATACGATCGATGATACAGCCAAGGAAATGGTCCAAGCCGCAAGACACGTCTGTAGCACTCCTTGCGCTATCGGCTTTGGCATCTCCAATGAGAAACAGGCGGAGCATTTTGCAGCCTTTGCTGATGGAATCATCGTAGGATCAGCTATAGTGCGTCTCATCGCAAAACATGGACAGCAGTGTGTGGAGCCGGTAGCCCTTTTTGTGGAAAGTATGAAGGCAGCGGCTAATAGGGCGTAGTTTTTTTAACGGATGTGTTTCTATTGATAGAAATATAAAGGAGAGCCTGTGCAGTATAACCTAACCCTTCAAGAGGTCAGAGATCTGGCGAAACATGTTGAGGGAGACCTCATACCCCTCACCACCGAGCTTCTCAGTGACTTGCATACACCCATAACGGTCATCGAAAAACTTAAGCAGGCAAGCACCCACTGCTTCTTGCTTGAAAGTGTTGATAATCGTCAGAAATGGGGACGCTATTCCTTTTTGGGATATAATCCAAGTCTGGCCCTCACCTGCCTCGACCATCAGGTAACCCTTACAGACAGCCAGGGCCACGTTGAAGAACTCCTGAAAACTCCCCAAGAAGTCATCAGAGACCTCCTCTCGAAGAACCGGGGAGTTGTCTTGCCTTCCCTCCCTCCGTTTACCGGAGGGTTGGTCGGGTACTTTTCCTACGACTTCATCAAATACAGTGAGCCTACCTTACAGCTTGATGCCCAGGACAGCGAGCAGTTCAAGGATGTGGACCTCATGCTCTTCGACCAAGTCATCTGTTTTGACAATTTTAGGCAAAAAATCATCCTCATAGCCAATATCCGCTTGGAGAATATCGAAGCAGAATACAAGAAGGCCCAAAGACAGCTCTCTGATCTGCGAGAATGTATCCTAGACCCAAGACCCGCTGTACACGGTGGAGGGGAACTGCTGGGACCCTTGGAATTCCTGTTTGATAAAAATCAGTACTGCAGCATGGTCGAAGCAGCAAAGAGGTACATCTACGAAGGTGACATATTCCAGGTAGTGCTCTCAAACCGTCTGCAAGCACCTTTTCGGGGGAGCCTGCTGGACACCTACCGACTGCTAAGGACTACCAATCCCTCTCCCTACATGTTCTATTTCAGTGGATGTGACGTGGAGATCGCTGGAGCTTCCCCAGAGACGCTGGTCAAATTGCAGGATCGCATACTGCACACGTTCCCCTTGGCCGGGACCCGTCCGAGAGGAAAGGATGAAGAAGAGGACTTGGCAAACGAACAGGCCTTGCTCTCTGACGAAAAGGAACTCGCGGAACACAACATGCTGGTGGACCTAGGGAGGAATGATTTGGGGCGGATCAGTGAGTTCGGGACCGTAGAGGTCGAAGAATACCTCTCGGTGGAGCGTTTCAGCCATGTGATGCATCTAGGGTCAACCGTTAGGGGAGTCCTGAAAGAAGGTTGTGATGCTTTGGACGCCATCAAGGCCGTACTACCAGCAGGAACTCTCAGCGGGGCGCCCAAGATCCGAGCCTGTCAGATTATCAACGAGCTGGAAAACAACAAGCGAGGTTTGTATGGAGGGGCCATCGGATACCTTGGCTTCAGTGGAAACATGGATACCTGCATTGCTATCCGAATCGCGTACAAAAAGAATGGCAAGGTCTTTGTGCGTAGCGGAGCCGGCATTGTTGCCGACAGCGTCAGTGAGAACGAGTGGAAAGAGTGTGCAAACAAGGCAATAGCAGTAACCAACGCCATTGAAGAAGCCTCAGGAGGTTTAGCATGACCCTATTGATAGACAACTACGACAGCTTCTCCTACAACCTCTACCAGGCCATAGGTGTAATGGACAATACGATTAGGGTGGTGAGAAACGACGAACTGTCGGTTGAAGAGATTACTGCAATGGGCTTCAGCCGCATCATCATCTCACCAGGACCTGGACGGTGTGAGGATGCAGGGATTTCCATCGAGTTGATACGAGAACTGGGCAACCGGATTCCCATCCTTGGAGTCTGTCTGGGACACCAGGCCATCTGTACTGCTTTTGGAGCGGTAGTGACCCATGCCAAACACCTGGTTCATGGGAAAAGTTCCTTGGTCGAGGTCGATACCACAAGTCCTCTTTTCACAGGGCTCTCTTCAACTCAGAAAGTAGCACGATACCACTCGCTTGCAGCCCTGGAATCGACCATGCCCTCCTCCCTGAAGGTGACCTCCAGAACCTCTGACGGGGAAATCATGGCGGTTCAGCATACTACCTATCCGATTTTCGGGGTGCAGTTTCACCCTGAGTCGATCATGACAGAAAATGGCCCTGCAATGTTGAGAAATTTTATGCACATCACAAAACAAGGAGAGACCTCATGATACGAGAAGCCATCAAGAATTTGTGTAGGAAAGAAGACTTGGACTATGCAACAGCAAAGGCTGTTATGGATGAGATAATGAATGGGCAAGCCTCACCGGTCCAAATGAGCAGTTTTCTCACGGCCTTATCCCTTAAAGGGGAGACCCTCGAGGAAATTACAGCCTGTGCAGCTGGTATGCGGGAGCATTGTGTGCGGTTGTTGCATCAGGTGCCGGTACTTGAGATCGTAGGGACCGGAGGAGACGGGTCCAACTCCTTCAACATCTCCTCGACCAGCAGCATCGTCATCAGCTCTTGTGGAGTTCCCGTAGCCAAACACGGTAACAGAGCAGCCTCTTCTCAGTGTGGTTCTGCTGATGTGTTCGAAGCCTTGGGAGTCAACATAGGGGTGAGCAACGAGAAGAGTAAAGAACTGTTGCATTCCATCGGCCTGTGTTTCCTCTTTGCCCAGAACTATCATATAGCGATGAAGTATGTCGCCCCGGTGAGAAAGGAATTGGGTATCCGTACGGTGTTCAATATCCTTGGGCCTCTCGCCAATCCTGCGGGGGCCACAATGCAGCTGATGGGAGTCTATGACCAAAGCTTGGTTGAGCCCTTGGCTCAGGTAATGGCTAATCTGGGAGTCGAGAACGGCATGGTGGTTTTTGGTCAGGATGGATTGGATGAAATTTCCCTTAGCAGTCCTACCAGTGTCTGTGAGGTGAGGGACGGGACCTTTACCCTGTATGAGATAAGCCCTGAGCAATTTGGCTTTCAACGATGCAAGAAGGAAGATCTGTTGGGTGGGGATGCCCAGACAAATGCTGAGATCACCCGCTCGGTTGTTGATGGAAGTCTCAAGGGACCTAAACGGGATGTCATATTGCTCAACAGCGGCTGTGCCCTCTACATCGCCAAGAAGGCAAAATCAATTCAAGAAGGTATTGACATGGCAGCAGAAGCAATCGACTCGGGTAAGGCAAAAGAACAGCTTTCGGCCTTTATCCGACTCTCCAACGAGGCCTAACATGGATATTCTCCAGAGCCTTGCAGAGGGGGCAAAACAACGGTACGAGAAGCTCTCTGAGCAGTCCATCAGCGAAGAGGCCTTGCAAAAGGGGTCTTCACCCTTTTCCTTTAGGCAGGCTGTGGCCAAAGCAGGGCTGTCTCTTATCTGTGAAGTGAAGAAGGCTTCCCCCTCAAAAGGGATTATTGACAGAGCGTTCCCCTATCTCTCGATAGCCAAGGAATATGAGGCAGGGGGATCTGATGCGCTCAGTGTACTTACCGAGCCCTCAAGATTCCTGGGAAATGACAAGTATCTGCAAGAGATAGCGGCAAAGGTCTCCCTCCCTGTTTTGCGTAAGGACTTCATCGTCACAGAATACCAGATTTATGAAGCAAAAATCCTTGGTTCTTCAGCAGTCCTGCTCATTTGTGCCCTGCTTTCTGATGCGCAGCTTGAAAGGTACCTGGATCTGTGCGAAACGTTGGGAATGGACGCCTTGGTGGAAGCCCATGATGGAACGGAAGTACGGAGGGCTTTACGAGTTGGAGCGAAAATCCTTGGGGTGAACAACCGGGACCTCCGAACCTTTGAGGTTGACCTGCATACCAGTCTCAGGCTGAGGGATCTGGTTCCTCCCTCTGTCTTGTTTGTCAGTGAAAGCGGGATTACAGGGGCAGAGGATGCAAGGCTTCTTGAAACTCATGGGGTGGATGCAATCCTGGTAGGTGAACTGCTTATGCGTTCATGCAACAAGGCAAAAATCCTTAAGGAGCTGAGGGGATGACCAAGATAAAGCTCTGTGGCTTGACCGAAGAGAAACACATACGGTGGGCCAACGAGGCAGGTTGTGACTACATCGGGTTCGTCTTTGCACCGAGTAGGAGGCGCGTCTCCTTTGAAAAGGAAAAGGAACTCAGGAAGCTGCTCTCTCCTTCTATTCTCCCTGTCGGGGTGTTTGTTGATGCGCCTATCGGGGAAATCCTGTCTCTCTGTAGGGCCGACGTCATTTCCCTGGTCCAACTGCATGGAAATGAAGAGGAAGGCTATATCCAGGAATTGAGAAAACAATGCCAGCTCCCCATTATCAGGGCTATCGATGCAACAGACAAGGAAGCACTGCGTCTTGGTCTGGATAGCAGTGCAGACTTTTTGCTTCTGGATGCCAAGAAGGGTGGGTCAGGGGTGTCTTTTGACTGGGAAATAACCAAGACCTGTACACGTCCTTACTTTTTGGCAGGTGGTCTGCATCCGGATAACCTGAAGGAAGCGGTTACCAAAACCAGAGCCTATGCACTAGATTTGAGTAGTGGTTTGGAGGAAGCGGGAGAGAAGACAAGGAGTCGTATGCTTGAGGCAACCAGGATAGCTCATGCTTTCTGAGCAAAGGATATCTTGACAGGAGACACATTTCTGATGAGAGGTTGTAGCCGTTCTAGAGACCAGTAGCTAACCATACGGACAGACACTTGCACAGGCTTGGATCAGAAGATCCAAGCCTGTGGTGTTTTGCGATATTTATCACGATATATATGGTCATATGTCCTTGACAGATAGGAAATCTGTAGTAGACTGAAACTAGTTCCATGAAAGCAGTTTCATATATAGGGAGAAGTGATGGCACCGAAGCAACCAACCATCTATGACGTAGCAAAACTTGCTGGTGTAAGTCCGACCACAGTATCACGAGCCATAAATTCGCCTTCCATGGTGAATAAGGAGAGACGTTCTAGGATTTTGCAGGCGATTGAGGAGTTACAGTTTGTTCCCAAGGCAGAAGCCGTGGCAAAAGCACGCCAACACCTTATGAAGATAGCGGTGATTGCACCCTTCTTCACCGAGTCGTCCTTTATGGAGCGCTTGAAGGGCATCTTTTCCATTCTCTCTGATCATCACTACGAACTGGTCATCTATTCGGTGCAGAGCAGTGAAGGTTTGGATGGGTATATCGATCTTTTGGTAGGGAGCAAGCGTGTTGATGGCCTTATCTCCCTTTGTATGTACTTGGATAGTTCAACCATAGATAAACTGAGAAATTCTGCTATTCCCGTGTGTTTTGTTGAGACTGAGGTGGAAGGCTTTGACTCTGTTGTCATCCAAAATAGAAGGGGTGGCAGGATGGTAGCTGAGTTCTTGCACAAGAATGGATACCGAACCCCTGGGTATGTGGGGGAAGCTTCCATCAGGGCCTATGCTGCACGTTCGACAGAACAGCGGCTGGAAGGCTTCTCGTCCTATTTTGCAACGAAGGGTATAGAGGTGGAGAGCCGTAATATTTGGCTTGGGGAAAACCTTCCTAATGTTTCGACAGAGGGAATTCTCAAGTTGCTCGACAGGCCTGACCGCCCTGACTGTATTTTTGCTTCCAGTGATACGTTGGCCATCAGGACCATCAAATGTGCAGTCCAATTGGGGATTACTGTCCCTGATGAGTTGGGAGTTGTCGGTTTTGATGATATTGAGATGGCTGAGTTTGTTAATCTGACTACCATTAACCAGAGCCTTGAGGATTCGGGGGTTCAGGCTGCAGAGATGGTTTTGCAGAGAATAAAGGAACCGAATCGCCCTGCAAGAAAAAGCCTTATTGACTTGAAGCTTACCAAGCGGAATTCGACTGAGTGTTTGTAGGTGAATATGCATCACGTTGTGATGCTTGAAGTATTAGGAGGACGTTATGAAAAAACTTTCTAAGGTATTGTTATTTGTCCTGGTTCTGCTGCTGGCAATGCAGGGAGTCTGGGCACAAGGAGCGAAGGAAGCTGCGGCAGAGGACAAGACCATCCGCATCTTCGGCGCTTTCAGAGGAGAGGAAGCCGCACGCTTTGATGAGATCATCAGGATATTCAATGAGAAGAGTGACTATAATGCAGTGTATGAGGGAAGCCCGGAATTTGAGACTCAGATTCTGGTCCAGGCAGAAGCCGGCACCCCACCAGACATCGCAGCTCTTCCCCAGCCTGGCTTGATGCACAATTTTGCCAAGCAAGGATATATCAAGCCTCTCGCTCCAAGTGTCATTGGCATGATCGATGCCAACTATGCACCTGTATGGAAAGACTTGGGTTCCTATAATGGCAAGGTCTATGGAGTATTCCACCGTGTTAATGCCAAGAGTTTTGTCTGGTATCCCAAAAAGGCCTTTGAAGCAAAGGGCTACAAGATTCCCAAGACTTGGACTGAGCTGAAGGCTCTTGAGGACCAGATCGTACGTGACGGGGGAATTCCCTGGTCCATCGGTTTTGAGTCCGGAGGCGCAACTGGTTGGGTAGGCACAGACTGGATGGAAGATGTCATGCTTCGCACCGCAGGTCCTGATGTATACGACAAGTGGGTTAACCATGAGATCGCCTTTGATGATCCTGCTGTACAGAAGGCCCTCGGCTATCTTGGCGAGATTTTCCTGAATCCAAAGTATGTCTATGGTGGTGCAACCAACATTCTCACAACCAACTTTGGTGATGCTGTCAAACCTCTGTTTGACACCCCAACGAAGGTATTCCTGCACCGTCAGGGTAACTTCATTACAGGATTCATGCCCCAGAAGATCCAGGACAACCTTGAAGAGGAAGTTGGCGTGTTCGCACTTCCTTCCATCGACCCGAAGTGGGGTACCCCAATTCTTGGTGGTGGAGACCAGTTTGTAGTGTTCAACGACAAGCCTGGTGTTAAGGAGTTCATGGAATTCCTGACCACGTGGGAAGCATGTGCACCATGGGCACAGGTTGGTGGAGCATTGTTCCCCCACAAGACGCAGAATTTTGCTGACTACGGTAACAGCCTCGAGCGTGAGCTTGCTAAGGCCCTCGTCCAGGCGACAGTATTCCGCTTTGATGCATCTGATCTGATGCCACCTGAAGTTGGAGCTGGTTCCTTCTGGACCGGTATGGTCGAGTATGTGAATGGCAAGGATGGCAAGACTGTTCTTTCCAACATTGAGAAGAGCTGGCCTCGCTAAGCTACTTGTTGTCTCTATAGGGGATTCCGCCTCTGGGCGGAATCCCTTTCTCACAAGGGAGGATCCATGCAGTTACAGAAAGATCAGGAGAGGAAGGAGTTGGTCATACGGACACTTGTGTTCACTCCCCTCACGATACTCGTCATGATCGGAGGGTTTCTCCTACTGAGAAGTAATCCGATGTCACAGGTTATGACCACGTTGTTCGCTATAGTATGGGGAACCTTTACTGTCTTGTCCCTGTTCTATTCGATGAACCTTATCGTGCAGCTGTTTCCCACACAGAAGTACAACAAGATCATTCCCTTTGTCTTTGTAGGCCCTGCTATCCTGATCATTGCCTGGTACTTGTTGATTCCAACGGTACGAAGCCTTGTGCTAAGCTTCATGAACAGGGATTCGACTTCCTTTGCAGGTCTGGATAACTACAAGTACATCATCATGGACTCCACCATGCGCACGGCCTTGGGCAATACCGTGCTCTGGTTAGTGTTCGGTACAGCATTTGCAGTCTTTTTTGGTCTGATGACGGCCTTGTTGGCCGAACGATCAGCCATTGAGAAGCTGGGTAAGACCCTTGTCTTCCTACCCATGGCTATCTCCATGGTAGGCGCGGGTGTCATCTGGAAGTTCATGTATGCCTACAAACCTGTCGGGGCAAACCAGACCGGGCTGTTGAATGCCATCATGACTGGTTTGGGAGGGAAGCCTCAAAACTGGCTAGGTTCGGCACCTATGAACAACTTCTTTTTGATACTCATTTTTGTCTGGCTTCAGACAGGATTTTCCTTGGTTGTGCTCTCGGCTGCATTGAAGGGAGTCTCTGACGAGATCAAGGAAGCGGCACGTATCGACGGGGCTAAGGAGTTCACCATTCTGATGAAGATAATCCTGCCTTCCATCTATGGCAGCATTATCACCGTATCGACCACCATCATGCTTGCAGCCCTGAAGAGCTTTGACATTGTCTACTCCATGACCAACGGTCTCTATGGAACAGAGGTCTTGGCCAGCCAGCAGTACAAGCAGATGTTCAAGTTCCTCGATTATGGACGAGGTTCGGCGATTGCAATTGTCATCCTGCTCGCTGTCAGTCCTGTCATCTATTACAACTTGAAGGAATTCAACAAGCGGGAGGTGTTCTGATGAAGGCAAAAGTAAAAATGACACGTGGATCGATGATAATCACCCTCTTGCTCATCCTATTTTGTCTCATATGGACTATTCCCACAGCGGGAATACTCATCACCTCCTTCCGTGACAGTGATGCCACCGCCTCTTCCGGATGGTGGACTGCATTCTCTAGTCTCAAGGATTTTACCCTGGGTAACTATGATGAGGTGCTTGGAGGGCAACGCTTCACCGTAGGAACTGCAGGAGGGGGGACAGCAGCCAGACGAGGAGCTTCCATGGGAAGTGCCTTCCTGTCGAGCATCACAGTGACCCTGCCTGCGGTCATCATCCCAATCTTTATTGCAGCGGCTGCTGCCTATGCCTTTGCCTGGATGAGCTTTCCAGGAAGGAAAATTCTCTTTGCCATGGTGATTGCCCTGTTGGTCGTACCCCTTCAGATCTCTCTGATCCCCATCTTGCGTGACTATCAGAAGATTGGGCTCAATGGTACGTACCTGGGAATTTGGCTGGCTCACACCGGCTTTGGGTTGCCGCTGGCTACCTATATACTCTTCAACTACATCTCTACCATTCCCCGATCTATCTTGGAGTCTGCATTCATTGATGGGGCGAATCATTTTACCATGTTTGCCCGTCTCATCATCCCCTTGAGCGTGCCGGCTCTTGCTTCTTTTGCGATTTTCCAGTTTATTTGGGTATGGAACGACCTGTTGGTTGCCTTGGTTTTCCTCAGTGGAGGTGGCCAGATGATGGAAGTAGTCACCGTCAGGCTCATGAACATGGCGGGAACAAGGGGCTCCGACTGGCACCTGTTGACTGCTGGTGCATTCGTCTCAATGGTACTGCCCCTTACAGTATTCCTCTCCCTGCAGAAATTCTTTGTCAAAGGGTTGCTTGCAGGTTCGGTCAAAGGATAATGCATGGATACGATGAGTTTTGGTTACACAGAATATGATTCTTCACAAACAGCCCGTAACGAGACCCTGTTTACCCTGGCCAATGGGTATCTGGGACTTCGTGGGGACTTTGAGGAGGCACAAGGCACCTACCATAAGGGTACATACATCAATGGGTTCTATGATAGCGAACCCATCCTGTATGGCGAACGTGCCTATGGATTTGCCGAAAACCATGAGACTATCCTCAACCTCCCCGATCCCAAACGGATCGAGCTGGTGGTAGGAAGTCTTCCCTTTTCGATGAATACGGGGGTGGTAAATACCTCTTCCCGTAACCTTAACTATAGGACTGGAATACTTACGCGCACGGTAGACTGGACCAGTGCACAAGGGGACAGGGTAAAGATTACGACCGAACGCATGGTCAGTTTTACTGATAAGCATTGTGCGCTGATTTCCTACACTGTGGAGGCAGTGGACACCCCCCTTGTGATCCGGCTTACCAGCTTCTTGGACATCGGGGTTCGTAATCGATCTTCCAAGGATGACCCGCGGGTTGGCTCAAAGTTCACTTCCAACCCTCTGGTCATCCTAAACCATTCCATCGAAAATGAGGCTCTCACCTTCTCTGCAAGGACGCGTAACAGTGGCCTCAATCTGTATGGTTCAGCCTTCCATACCACAAGCAAGGGGGCTTCGGAGGTAACCCCTTCAGAGCGGGACCTAGCCCTCTCCTATACCTTTTCCTTGGCAAAGGGTGAGTGTGTGACCCTCAACAAGTTCATCGCCTATACCACCGAAGATGACTCGGCTCCCTTCCGTGCAAGGAGGTGTGCCCAAGAGGGATTTGCCTCCTATGCACAAGTTCAACAACAGTTCCTTTCCGATTTCTGGAGTGTGGCAAGGATACTCATCGAGGGTGATGAGATGACCGAACAAGCCCTCCAGTTCAATATTTTCCACCTGTTGCAGGCTTGTGGCCGTGATGGCAATTCCAGCATGGCTGCAAAGGGTCTGACCGGAGAAGGGTATGAAGGGCACTATTTCTGGGATACAGAAGCGTATGCCCTGCCTATGTTCTGTTATCTCAAGGCAGATATTGCCAAGTCCTTGCTCGACTATCGCTATAAGATCCTGGACAAGGCCCGCCTTCGTGCAAAAACGATGAGCCTTACAGGTGCTCTCTTCCCCTGGCGTACCATAAGCGGGGAGGAATGCAGTGCCTATTATCCTGCAGGTACAGCCCAGTACCATATTGATGCGGATATTCTCTATGCTGTGGAGAAGTACCTCACTGCAACAGGGGAGACTGCTCCTCCCTCGTACGTGGAGATGGCTATCGAAAGTGCCCGTATGTGGCTCAGCCTTGGCTGCTACATCGATGGGGAGTTTTGCATCAACGAAGTGACTGGTCCCGATGAGTATACTGCGTGTGTAAACAACAACGCCTATACCAACCTGATGGCCCAGAATAACCTGGCCTTCGCCATAGATCTGGTGGAAAACTACCAACAGCAAGGCAAAAGCCTCCCTCTGGTTTTGGAGAAGGACGAGCTTTCATCCTGGAAACAAGCCCAGGAGGCTATGAGGATCCCCTTTGACAAGGGCTTGGGAATCTACGCACAGGATGACTCCTTCCTCAAGAAGGCCCCCTGGCCGTTTGATGCGACCCCCAAGGAAAAGCATCCTCTTCTGCTTCACTTCCATCCTCTGGTGATCTACCGCCATAGGGTGCTCAAGCAACCTGACCTGGTACTTGCACAGTTCTTCCTTTCCGGTCTTTTTACGAAGGCAGAGAGGAGTCGGAACTTCTCTTTCTACGAACCCTATACGACAGGGGACTCTTCGCTTTCACACTGTATCCAGAGCATCATGGCCAGTGACTCTTTTCAGAGCCTCAAGGCCTGGACCTACTTCAAGAAGACTGTGCGTCTGGATATTGATGATATCCAAGGCAACTCTGTCGATGGTATTCATACTGCTTCGATGGCAGGATCGTGGATGGCTGTTGTCTATGGGTTTGCAGGCTTTAGGGATTGGAAGGGTACCTTCAGTTTTGATCCCAAGCTACCCACCGCCTGGAAGGCTCTGACGTTCTGTCTCACCTTGCATAACGCTGTCCTTAAGGTAGTGCTTCGCCCAAATGAGGTGAGCTATACCCTTATGACAGGAAAAGAAGTGGAATTGGTTCACCGCAATGTGACCTGTTCCCTGAAGGAAGGTGAAAGCCGAACCTTCTCCCTAGTGCCAAAACTTGGTGGGGTGCTCTTTGACCTTGATGGAGTCCTCTGTGACACTGCCCACTTGCATTACAAGGCGTGGAAGCTGGTCAGTGATGAGAACCTCCTGCACTTCGACCGTGAGGTTAACAAAGGCCTGCTAGGGGTAAGCAGGGAGGCTTCCTTGCAGGTGATACTTGACCACAACGGAGTTGATTGGCCCCAGTCGAAACGCAGCGAGGTGCTCAAGCGCAAGAATGATGCCTATGTAGATTCCTTGGACAGTATTACCGGTGACGATCTTTTCCCAGGTGTATTGGACCTCCTCTCTGATTTGCAATCACAGGGGGTGAAGATTGCCCTTGCTTCTGCAAGCAAGAACGCTAGGACCGTCTGTGAGAAGCTGGGTATTCTTGATCGTTTCGATGCCATTGCCGATATCGCCAGTGTGCAAAAGCCAAAGCCTGAACCTGATATATTCCTCTCTGCCAGTGAGCAGATAGGAGTATGGTATACCGATTGTGTTGGTGTTGAAGATGCAAAGGCAGGTATAGAGGCCATCAAGAGGGCAGGGATGTTCTCTGTTGGCATCGGATCAGAGGGTGAGCTGCCTGATTCGGATGTGGTTCTGAAGAGTACAAAAGAGCTGACTTTGGATGTACTAGAGAGGGTTGTCCAAGGGCTCTAGTCTGGTAAGAAATTCTCCAAAGATAGCTTCTCTGGTACATTCATGGCAGCGATGATATATTGGACAGTGTAAAAGTATGAGTTTTCTTACCCAGTAGAGGCTAGGAGTGCTATCAGATGAAATATACAAGTGCATGGGTCGACAAACCAAAACACATAAGCTTGATAAGTAAAGAGTTGAGAGATCTAGAGGCTGATGAGGTGCTCGTTAGGATTAAGGCTTGTGGAGTTTGTGGTACAGACTTGCATTTTTTTAACGATTTCCCCAGCAAAGAGAGTACCCCATTAGGCCATGAGGTTGCCGGATATGTAGAAATGGTAGGATCAGGTGTCTCCGATTTGCTGAAGGGTAGTCATGTTGTGGTTCAAAATAACATTGCCTGTAATTCCTGTCCGTCTTGCCTCAATCAGAAGCCATATTTGTGCTCGAATATCCAAACCTATATGGATGACCAGGCAGGAATGGGGGAGTATCTCATTGTCCCCCGTGCGATGGTCATTCCTTTTGAAGGGCTTTCCTTTGTTGAAGCAACTTTGGCTGAACCGATTACTGTTGCGTTGGACCTGTGTAAGGAAGCCGATATCCAGCTTTTTGAGAATGTGCTTATCATGGGCCCGGGAGTCATCGGGCTTAGTTGCATTGTATTGAGCCGGTTGCGAGGGGCTTCCAAGATTGTGGTGGTGGGTCATCACCTCGATTCTATTCGGGGAAAATACAGGGAAAAGGTTGCCTATCAGCTTGGAGCTGACTTGGTGGTAGATAGTGCTGCTCCCCATTGGAAGAAAGAGCTCAAAGAACAATTTCCTGACCTGTTTGATCGGGTGATAGTCACCTCTCCTCCTAAGACAATTTCAGATGGAATTGATATGGCTGGTTTTCATGCCCAGATTGTTTTCAATGGTATTGATTTTTCTGATGACAAGGTCACTTTCAATGCCAATGACTTTCATTTTGCTAAAAAACGTCTGATCGCTTCACATGCCATTCCAAACTGGGGATTCCCTCAGGCCTTTGAACTGTTGAAGCAAGGGCTCATCCCTTCTTCTCTCGTTTTAACCCACACATTTCCTCTGAACAAATTGGAGCAGGCTTTTGCTATGTTCAACAAGAGCGACGAAGAGGTCATCAAGCCTGTAATTCTCATACATTGAACAAAGGTAGGAAGGTCTGGCAGGCAGAGAGGGTATCCTGCATGTCTAGCAAATATCCAAATCTTTCATTGACAATACAAAAAGGCAAGGCGTATCCTTCAAGGACTATGAACCAAGCACTCGCAATAGACATTGGGACTTCGAAGATTTCCCTTGTGCAGTTTGATATCTCTTCCATGCAGGTCCTCCACTCTGCCTCTGAGGAGAACAATTCTCTAGTTCCTCTCTGTGATCATCATAAGCATGAGCAGGATCCCGAGAGAATCTGGAGCATTGTGCAAGGTCTGCTCAAGCAGTTCCCTTCACGATCGTCTGTGGAGTTTGTCACTATTACCGGGCAGGTGCACGGGATTCTCTTGATTGATGATGCTTTCAAGCCCAGGACGAACCTCATGACGTGGAGAGACCGTCGGAACAGGGCTAATCCAGTTGGCAGCAACTACAAGCTACAGAATGGGTGCCTAGTTCAGAACGGATATGGGGGTAGTACGCTAAAGGCCCTGTTGGAAGACCGGGAGCAGGTGGTCAATGAGGATGTGCAGGTCTGCACCATTACCTCCTTTGTCATGGGTAGGCTCTGTGGGTGCTATGCCATTGACGATACCGTCGCTGCAACCCTTGGTGTCTATGATATTAGAGACAAGAGGTGGAATACTGCGCAACTAGAAGAGCTTGACATTCCCCTATCCCTTTTTCCTCCTGTAGTCCCCTCAAGTGTTATCATGGGGACCATACTTCCCTCTGTTGCCTTCGCGTTGGGGCTGAAGGAGACTGTTTCTGTCTGTTCCCCGATCGGGGACAACCAGGCGAGTTTCATCGGGTCGTTAGGATTCTGCCCTGCAGGGCTCATCAATATTGGGACTGGAGGTCAGATCTCAGTACCCTGCACCGAGATTACAGACAATCCCTCCATAGAGATCCGCCCTCTTCCCGGGGACGGATACATGCAGGTCTATTCGAGCCTATGTGGTGGATGGGCCTATTCCTACCTCAAGGATTTCTGCAAGGACGTGCTGGTCAGTTTTGGCCTATCAGTAACCGACAGGGCTATCTACGAAAAACTGAACCAACTTGCCTTGGATGCTGATCCGAGCCATTCCCTTCTTGTCGATACTCAGTTCCTTGGGGTTAGGGAAGTGCCTGATACCTTTGGTAAGATTTCCCATATTGATACCTCCAATTTTACTCTGGGAAATCTTACCAGAGCATTCCTTGAGGGAATAGTACGAGAACTGCATCCCCCACAGATACGCCTAGATTCCATGGAATTCCTTGTAGCAAGTGGGAATGCTGTTCGTAAGAGTCCTTTGATGGTGGCCCTGATACAATCGGAGTTTGGCTGTCCAGTAAAGGAAGCACCCTTTTTGGAGGAGGCCTCAGTTGGCGCTGTCCTGAGTAGTGCCGTCCTTTTCGATGATCCACAGATTCGGGAACATATTCACCTTTTCTATACAATGCATTTCAACAGATAGGAGGATACTATGGGCATTGCAAACTATGTTACGGGCCTTCAGCATATTGGAATTCCAACGAACGACTTGGAAAAGACACTCGCCTTCTACCAGAGTCTGGGCTTTGAGAAGCAGTATGAGGTGAACAATAAGGGTGAGGAAGTTGCCTTTCTCCAACTCAAGCAGGTGATGATCGAGACCTACCAGAACTATCAGGGAGCTATGGCCCCTGGCTCTATCGACCACATTGCCCTTGATGTGACTGATATCGATGCAGCCTATGCTGAGGTAGGGAAACTTGGCTACCCTATCCTTGAGGGGGGTATCCAGGGCCTGCCTTTCTGGGAAAATGGTGTGCGGTTCTTTACAATAGAAGGGCCCAACAAGGAAAAAATAGAGTTCAGCCAGATGCTGTAGCGCTCTGCTTTTTCCTGTTTCCCTGTAAACCTAGGGTATCGAAGGCTAGCAATCTGGTATAGGATACTCGTATGAAAACACAAGAGCTAATGGATTACCGTAAGATTGTTAAGCTACTCTTGCTTACAGGCCTGCTTGCATTGGTGGTGGTACGTTTTTCTGGAGTGCTTGCCTTTGCCCAGAAGCTCTTGAGACTGCTTACCCCCCTAATCATGGGCTTTATCATTGCATTTCTGGTGGATCTGGTAGTCAGACCCCTTGAGAGGTTGTTCAACAGGCTTTTTAGGAGGGAGAGAAAACTCTCCCGTCCTCTTGCCATCCTCTTTGCAGTCATTATCGTCATTGCCCTATTCTTTGGTGTCCTGTTGATTCTAATCCCCCAGCTGAAGATAGCCATCGAACAGTTTGTGGTGAGGCTTCCTGTCCTATTTGATGATCTTGAAAGCACTGTTGCAGTCTTTGTCAGCAACAGGCCAGAGAGGCAATCGGCCTTCACCCAGGTACAGGCCTTCTTTGAAGGGATACGGGACAAGTTTTTTTCCAACATACCAAGTGTTGCAGACTATGCCCTTGGCCTGGTCGGGTCTGCCCTTACTACGATGATCCAATTTGCCATCGGTTCAATCTTTTCCCTCTATCTACTGTTTGGGAAGAAGAAACTGCTCTTCCAATACAATCGCCTGCTCGATGTCTATGGAAAACCAGGCTACACCAAACGCATAAAGGTTATCCTTACTGTAGTGAACCAGACCTTCTCGAGGTTCTTTGCCGGTCAGCTTCTTGAGGCTATCATCCTTGGGAGCTTGTGTACATTGGGTATGATGATTTTCCGTTTTCCCTATGCCCTGACTGTAGGGACCGTGGTGGGAATGACAGCCCTGATTCCCATGATAGGGGCGTACATCGGGGGGGCCATTGGTTTTGTCCTGATCTTCCCGGATAATTTCAAGCTGGCCCTGTTCTTCATTCTCTATCTGGTCCTTCTGCAGCAGTTGGAAGGAAACCTCATCTATCCCAGGGTTGTCGGTAATTCTGTAGGGCTTCCAGGCATCTGGGTGTTTGCCGCCATCATACTGGGAGGTGGGCTCTGGGGTATTCTGGGTATCCTGTTTGGTGTCCCTGCGGTTGCTTGTGTGTATCATCTGATAAGGATGGATATGCACCATAGGAAGGAAGAGGGTGCGATAGTTTCCTCTTAATTGTATGTAGATACTTACATAATAATAAAAAAAGCATTATAGAACAGCAAAAAAATCTAAAAATATTTCTTGTGCACTGAACTATTCAGTGCTACTCTTTATTTGTCGAACAAATGAACAATAAGGAGCAACACCTTTGAAGATTGCACCTGTACGTAATGAACGTCTTTCTGACAAGGTCGTCGCCAGGGTCTTAGCCCTCATCCATGATGGGGAGTTGAAGCCAGGGGAGAAGTTGCCAACAGAGATTGAGATGAGTGAGAAGTTCTCTGTAAGCAGAGGGGTCATCCGTGAGGCAATGATCCAATTGCAGGCCTTGGGATATATCCGCAGGAAGACAAAAGAGGGGACTTTTATCCAGGATGATATTCTGGGCAAGCTCTCCCGTCCTGTATCGGATGCCCTGAAGGATGCCACGTTCCAGGACTTGCTTGATTTCCGTGATTCCTTGGAGTCAAAGATGGTGGAGATCGTCATCGATCGTGTCAGTGACGATGAGATAGAGGAGATACGTAGTTCCCTGTATGTGGACTCTGACAAGATTGGCAATCTATTCAGTCTGGACCATTATTTCCACTATAAGCTGGCTCAGGCTTCCCGGAACATATTCTACATGAACTTCATCGACACCTATTACGACCTTATTGATGAACTTGCCTCCCGTAATAAGAAACAGGAAGGCAGTCTTGCCCTCATTGCCGAAGAGCATCAGATGATTGTAGAAGCCATAGCAGAACGTGACAAGAAGAAGGCCAGCAAGGCAATGCGGCATCATATGGAGATGGTCCGTAAGCGAAGGATCCAAAGTGAGGGGGCTGCTGAATGAAGAGACAGGTGAAATTGCTCTCCCCCTGTGGGATCCTTGGGTATGGCTTTCCCGATGCTTCCTTTGCTGCGGGATTGGCTGACTCCCCTGATGCCATAGTGGTCGATGCAGGCTCTACTGATGCAGGTCCGCATAAGCTCGGGGCAAAGACAGCGATCGTAAGTAGGCGCTCTGCCAAGAAGGACTTGGTACGGATTATCTTGGGCGGATGGTCACTCAAAATCCCTGTCATCATTGGATCGGCCGGAGGCAGTGGTGGTAAGAGCCATATTGAATGGACAATGGAAATCATCGCTGAAATCCTTCGCGAAAATCCTGAGGTGCAGCCCAAGACAGCCATCATCTACTCAGACATTCCCAATGAAGTGATCATTTCCAAACTGCATGAGGGGAAAGTCCGGAGTCTTGATGCTGTGTCCCTTCCTCTGGACGAGCAGATTCTCTCTGAGACCACCGGTGTTGTTGCGCAGATGGGAGTAGAGCCTATTCTCCAAGTCCTTCAGCAGGGGCTACCCTCATAGTCTGCGGACGGGCCTATGATCCTTCTCCCTTTGCCGCTGTTGGCATCCATGCAGGCTTTGACTCTGCCCTCAGCTACCATCTGGGCAAGGTGCTGGAGTGTGGTGCTCTTTGCTGTAACCCAGGGACGACCAAGGACTGCATGATGGGCGTCCTGTATGAGGACTGCTTCGAAGTCTATCCCTGTGACACGAAACGCAGGTGCACAAAGCTCAGCGTGGCGGCCCACACCTTCTATGAAAAGGACCACCCGTATATCCTCCATGGCCCGGGTATTGCGATGGACCTCAGTGGTTGTACCTTTACCCAGCTTTCAGGCAATCGTGTGAGAGTCCAAGGGAGCAAGCTTTCAGCAACCGACCCGTACACAATAAAGTTGGAAGGGGCAAGGAAGGTTGCCTACAGGACCTTCGTGGTTGCGGGTGTGCGTGATCCTATCCTGATCTCAAAGATTGAGGAGGTGGAGTCCCTGGTAAAGATGAGCATTTGCGAACAGTATCAGGATATTGATGAGAGCGAATATACCATCAACTTCATGAACTATGGCAAGAATGCGGTGATGGGGAATCTGGAACCCACCCCTGTGGCAGGACATGAGATCTGTGTCGTCTTTGAGGTGTTGGCCAAGACCCAGGAACTGTCTTCTGCAATCTGTGCTTCTGTTCGTTCCACGTTCATGCACTATGGGTATGAGGGACGAAAGTCCACAGCAGGGAATCTTGCCTTTCCCTTTGCACCCAGTGATGTGGAATTTGGTGCAGTCTATGAGTTTTCAGTCTATCACCTGATGGAAGTGAATGATCCTGCCTCGCTTTTCAGTTGGCAGTGGTGGAGGCCGTGATGGATAGGTTGGTTGACCTTGCACAGATGCTCAGAAGTAAGAATAGTGGACCCTTTCTCATTACCCTGGATGTCTTTTTCAGTGAAGAGGCAATCTATAGGAGGGTAGTCGACAGTGGTGCGGTCTCAGCGGAGAACATCCTGAAGCTCTATCACCTCAAGGCTTCTGAGCTGTGCGGCATATACTTCTTTGACGCTGCCTTGGGGATAAAGATTACGTACCACCGTCCTGTCTCTTCTGGCACCTGTGGTGATAGTGATGTGTATGGGGCACAGCAACATGCTCCTCTTATGGAACTTCTCATACCCTAGGGGGATTACCGATGGATAAAGACCTTCTACCGAACAAGAAGCATACGTATTGGCAAAGGATCAAGAACGAGCGGGTGCTGTACTTGCTGTTACTCCCTACGCTTATTTTTTTCATTCTGTTCAGAGTATTGCCCATCATCAACATGAGGCTTGCTTTCTTCCAGTTCAGATCCCGAGGCAACTGGCCTTTTGTAGGGCTGAAGTACTTCAGGATAATCTTCAGCAGCCCTGGCTTCAAGCAGATTCTTGGCAATACCCTTATCATCAGCTTCATGAAGTATATTCTGCTGTTTCCAGCTTTTATCATATTTGCCCTTATGCTTAATGAGGTTCGTTCCTTCAGGTTTCGCAAGTATGTGCAGGTGGTCTCCTACCTTCCTCACTTTCTCTCCTGGGTTGTCATAGCAGGGATATGGATTAGTTCCCTCTCCCTTGCCGGTGGGGTGAACCAGATTATGGCCTTCTTTGGCAGTGATGCTGTTGACTTCATGACTGATAGGGACAAGATTCGTTGGATACTGATGATCTGTGAGGCCTGGCGAAGCATGGGTTGGGATTCAATCATCTTCTATACCGCTATCATTGCAATCTCTCCCACCTTGTATGAGGCAGCTGAGATCGATGGGGCGAACCGGATGCAGATCATCAGAAACATCATTCTGCCAGCATTGGTGGTCCCCATGATAACGATGTTCATCCTCAACCTGGGATTCTTCCTCAATGCAGGTTTTGACCAGGTCTTCAACTTCTCCAACCAGGCGGTGGAGAGTACCATCGACATCCTCGATACCTATATCTATCGCATCGGTATTGAGGGAGGACAGTATTCGTTGGCGACAGCGGTGAGCCTCATCAAGGGTATTGTGGGGGTGTTGCTTGTCTGGTCCACCCATATCTTTGCCAAGAGGGTTTCTGGAACGGGGGTATGGTCATGAGAAAGGCAAAACGCTTATCAGCAGGTCAGATAGTGCTGGGTGTATTCTTGCTGTTCATTACCCTCACCATGCTTGTCCCCCTGCTCAACATACTGGCAAAGTCCTTCTCCTCATCTTTGGAATCACCTCTGATGGGTGGGCTGACTATCTTTCCCAGGGATGTTGACTTCATCAACTACAAGATTGTGTTCAGCCATCCCATCCTAGTGCCTGCCCTGATCAACTCAATCATCATTACGGTGGTAGGGACTGTGGTGAACATTGTCCTGACCACAACTGCAGCCTATGTGCTTTCCAGGCCAAAACTGACCCTCAAGGGTCCCATCATGGTCTTCCTGATCATCATGATGCTTTTTGACCCCGGTCTTGTCCCTGAATATATTGTGGTCCAACAGCTCGGGCTTATGGGAAGCAAGTGGTCGGTTATCCTTGTGACAGCGGTAAATGTCTACTACCTGGTCATCATGATGCGATATTTTGAAAAGGTCCCGCTCTCCATTGTTGAGGCTGCTACCATCGATGGGGCTAGTCATATCCAGATGCTGTTCAAGATTTTCTACCCCTTGAGCAAGGCAGGGGTTGCGACTATCACGATGTTCTACGCAGTAGTGCGCTGGAACGAGTATTTCCGAGCTGGTATCTATCTTACCCGCAAATCCACAGATACGGTGTTGCAGGTTATCCTGCGACAATTCGTAGTGCTCGGTGACACAGTCTCCATCATAGGTCAGCAGAACGTGTTCGACTATAACGTGATGGCCCGTGTCGATTATAACGCCCTTAAGGGAGCTACTATTATCGTAGCTATTATTCCTATTCTCATTCTCTACCCATTTGTGTTGAAATTCTATGCCAAGGATGTCTTCTCAGGTGGAATCAAGGAGTAGTTTTATGCATGAAACAAGGAGGTTTCTCATGAAAAGAAAACAGGTTTTTCTGGTGTTGGTAGTACTGTTGTGTGCTGGTTTCCTATTTGCTACAGGAACGAAAGAGGCCGCACAGACTGCAACAGGCGCTCAGCTAGGTACTGCGGCAAACCCCGTGAAGGTCACCTATCTGTGCAAGGATGTCGATCCGATAACCGATGCCCAGCAGCTCGGAATTTTGGAGAAGGCAATCGAAGAAGGAATGGCTAAGGAAGGAAACTATGTGGATCTGGTTATCCTTTCCGCTCCTACAGGATCATATGCAACGGTTGTTCCCATTGCTTACAGGACTGCTCAGATCAATCCCGATCTTATCTACTTCCAGGGCAATGACCAGCCAATTGCACAGGAGGGGCTGCTTGAGGATTTGGTCCCGTATGTTGAGAAATCAAAGAACATAAAGGCCATCATGCCTGACCATACAAAGGCAGCCATGGCAAACTATCCGTATTTGATGTGGCTTGCCCCAGCCCGTGTGCAAATTCCTGTCATGCGTTCTGACTGGTTTGCCAAGTTGAAAAGTAGTAAGGCGTTGCTCGAGAACCCCACCGTTGACAATTACTATGCTCTCTTCAAGGAGATCAAGAGTAGTGGTCTGGCAAAGTGGGCTGTTACCACTGACGGAGGGATTCTCAAGCTTGACTCAGTCTTCAACCATGCTTTTGGTGTCACTGCGACGATCGTAAAACAGAATGGGACATGGGTCTATTCTGAAATTACCCCTGCTTCCAAGAACAAGCTTGCCTTCTATGCAAAGCTCTTCAAGGAAGGACTGTTGGACAACGAGTATGTGACCAAGAGATGGGATACGATGGAGCAGGTCTTCTACGAAGGTGAAGTTGGTTTTGTAGCAGGGACTGCAGGTGATGTGGTAAACGTGTACAACAACAAGATGAAGGAGACCCAAGGTATTGAACTGGTAGTCCTTCCTCCTGCCAAGGGAGTCAGCCAGGCATACAAGAGCATCGATGTGACCAAGGAAAGCCGTGGCTTTGCAATGAACTCAGACTCAAAGGTAAAGGATGCTGCTTGGGCAGTGTTGGAGTACATGGCAGGACCAGAAGGGCGCAAGCTCGACAAGCTTGGTCTGGAAGGGATTCACTACACCATAGAGAATGGCAAGTACGTACTTACCAGAGAGTTCCCCTCATGGTGGGCCAAATTCTGGCCAACCATGAATGGTCTTGACCTGGACATGGTTGTTGGTGAAGTGCTTTCCAAGCCGGCGATCGCATCGTTGGATGCAGCTGCCAAGTACTTTGCAGCAGACACCAACGTATTGCTCCCTGAAGATTTGCTTCCTCTCAAGGATGCAATGAACAAGCTCTACCGTGAGTACTCAACTGATATCATTCGGGGTGTAAGGCCCGTTTCTGATTTTGATGAGTTCGTCACCAAGTGGAATGCTGCTGGGGGTGCGAAGGTTTCCGAATATCTGGGAACAGTGCTCTAAATCGAAGGAATTGGATGTATGCCGGGTCAGCTGACCTGGCATACTCTTGGTTGGAAGAATTTCTTTGTAAGGATTGTGTATGACCACAACGGCTTTTCTTGAAAAAGTGTATGCCGGTTTTCTTGGTATGAATATTGGGATCCGCTTGGGAGCGCCTGTTGAGCCGACCCTTTGGACCAGTGAACGGATAGGGCGTTTTTATGGGGATATTCACTCCTATGTGAAAGATTTTAAGAATTTTGCCGCTGATGATGATGTAAACGGACCTGTCTATTTTCTTCGGGCCCTCAATGACGGCGCCCTTGATAGGTCTCTCACCCCCTCTGATGTTGCCCAGGCCTGGCTTAACTATTCCCGTGAAGGGGTAGGGATGTTCTGGTGGGGAGGCTACGGGGTGAGTACCGAGCATACTGCCTTCCTCAATCTGCTCCATGGGATAGAAGCACCCGCCTCTGGATCCATCCAGACCAATGGCAAAACGCTCTCTGAGCAGATTGGAGCTCAGATTTTCATTGATACCTGGGGATTCATCTTTCCCGGGGATCCCAAACGGGCTTCAGAGTATGCCCGTATAGCAGCCAGTGTCTCCCACGATGGGGAGGGGCTGCAGGGTGCAGCCTTCATAGCAGGCTGTATCGCACAAGCCTTCATTTCTGATGATATTCAGGACATAGTTGGTGTTGGGCTTTCCCTCCTTGAGGGGGATTCGACCTATGCAAAGGTTGTTCGCTCTGTTAGGGATTTCCATGCACAGGATCCCGATGACTGGAGAGCATGCCTATGCTACCTCCAGCAGGAGTGGGGATATGACCGCTATCCTGGGGTTTGTCACATCATTCCCAATGCAGGGGTCTGCATCATGGCCCTGCTCTATGGAAAAAGCTTTGCCCGTGGGGTTGAAATCGCCACGATGGCGGGATGGGATACGGACTGCAATGCAGGAAATGTAGGATCCATCTTGGGGGTAGCCGGAGGCTTGTCAATGGTACCCGATCATTACCGCAACCCCATAGGGGACATGATCGTGCTTTCAGGAATCTCAGGGTATCTGAATATCCTCGATGTCCCAACGTACGTGAAACAGCTGTGCAAGCTGAGTTTTCAGGTACGAAAGCTAGAGATTCCCCAGGAGCTGGATATACAGGAGGGAGTCATAGACTTTGATTTCTCCTTGCCTGGTTCCACCCATGGCTTCAGGCTCTCTGAGAAGCATGGCTTTCTGTTACGTAACGAGGGCAATGCGTTGGCCATGCTCTATGACCGTAAGGTTCGGCCTCAGAATACCCGTCTGTTCTATAAACCTTTCTATCGCCGTTTCGATTTTGATGATGAGCGGTACATGCCGGTATTTTCTCCCACTATCTATGCCGGGCAGACAGTTAGCATGAGCCTCCGTTTTGAGAAGTTCAGTGGAGAAAGCATTACCCTTTCTCCCTATGTGCGAAATACCTCAACGCAGGAAGTGATCATGTTTGGCTCCTTTATCGTATGGGACGAGGACCAGAGAGAGATCACGTTCACCATTGACAAGGATCATCCAAAACTCTCTGGTGCCATGATCGACGAAGTGGGACTCTTGTTTGAAGCGAACTCACCTTCTAAGAATAGGGATTTTGGAGTTGTATTCCTTGAGCGGTTTACCGTAAGCGGAAAACCCGACTACACGATAGACCTTGCCCAACAGAACAAGGAGTTCGCATCCATCACCCCCTTCTCGCATAACCATGGGTCCTGGGAACTGGTGAAGAATGCGAAGGGGACAACCCAGATGGAGGTCATGGCCCTCGATCATGGGGAAGCATGTACGGGAAACTATTTTGCCAAGGATGTGCGAGTAGAGGGGTCAGCCACTGTGCATCGGGGTTCTTCTGCCTTGATCTCTTTGCGGGTGCAGGGCGCTCGAAGGGGCTACTATGCTGGCTTCCATAAGGGGCAACTAGGCATTTTCAAGCATGAGAATGGCTTGTTTTCTCCCTTGGTCAGCAAGAGTTTTGCCTGTGAACTGGATACGACCTACTCCTTGACCTTTGAGGCAAAGGGAACGAATTTACGGGTATCGGTCGGGGGAGGACAAACCCTCTCTGTCGAGGATTCATCCTTTACCCATGGGATGGTCGGGTATGC
The DNA here is from genome assembly GCA_016342655.1 of Sphaerochaeta sp. Taxonomy (GTDB): domain Bacteria; phylum Spirochaetota; class Spirochaetia; order Sphaerochaetales; family Sphaerochaetaceae; genus Sphaerochaeta. Next base: position 79,418 of record JAEINL010000003.1, read on the forward strand.
AGTATATGAGGGGGGGCGGGTTGCTTTTGGCTCCCTTGGTGTGAAGGAAATGGAGGAACAGATATGATTGACAGGAAGGAATTTGTTGCCCAACGGGCATTGGTACGGGATAGGGCTGTCGGTTCCCTCATAGGACTGGCCATCGGGGACTCGTTTGGTGATGCTGCAAGGATGCAGGCTAACCGTGAATCCTATGGGTTTATCACGGACTTCAATGCCGGGGCGACCTGGAGTACCGACGATACGGAGTTTGCCCTGCTTACGGCAAAGACCCTTATCGGGTGTAAGGGCAACCTCACAACCGAGGATGTGGTGAATGCTTGGTTCGAGGATGTGGTTGTGCAGGATGAGTTCAAGCGGGGTGGGGCAAGCGAGGTTTCGGCTGCCATAAACTTGCGTAAGGGTCTTCGTCCTCCCCAAAGCGGGAAGTTCAGCACCTTCCATATGAGTGATGGCACAGCCATGCGAATTCCCCCTGTTGGGATCATCTGTGCAGGAGATCCGAAGCGTGCTGTAGAGCTCGCTGAGATTGATGCTTCCATAAGTCACTCCGATGATGGCATCTGGGGTGCTCAGGCAGTGGCCGCGGCTGTCTCTGTGGCTATGGTAGACGGCAGTTTTGAGGAAATTTTCGAAGCTGCCATGGAGCCCATTCCCAAGGATAGCTGGCTCTACTACAACATGCGTTCAGCCTTCTCGATCATTGAGAAGTTTGAGGGAAGTATCCTAGATTGTTGGATGCCCTTACATGACGAGCTTCGTGCCAGCACCTGGGCAACTACTGCAGAAGCTATTCCAGCAGCGTTCGCCTGTCTTGCCCTCAGTCATAAGGACTTCCGCAGTGGCTTGGTCCTGGCAGGGAACTTTGCCCGTGATGCCGATACCATAGGTGCTGTGGCTGGTGCCATTCTCGGGGCGAAGTACGGTCTGGCTTCCATTCCCCAGAGGTGGGTGGACAAGGTGCGCTATCCTTCTGGAACTTGTCTGCAGTTTACCAAGGGTCTGGATGTCTGTGCGATGGGAGAGCAGTTATCTGACCTGATCAGATAGGAGAGCTAACTCGAGAGAATAAAAAAGAGAAACGTACAGTGCTGTATGGATCTGTATAGGACAGCATCAGATACACAAATACATAGAGGGCGCAACCAATACTTGTATGGGTTGCGCCCTCTGTGTTGAATAGATAGGGAACCAATTGGCCATCGTGCAATGGCCCCTTTGGTCTTTTCAGGATATGTTCGGATGAAGAGTTTTGGTATGTTGTACATCTTAGTATATGAGAGTGCAGGTAGTGCACGCCAGGAAACTGGGAAAACTAGGAGTGTGCTTCCATTTTGTTGCTAAAGTGTAATGTTTAGTGTAAAGTTATAGGAAAAGGAGACAAAATGAGTGAAATAAAAAAGGTGCTTACCAACGGGCCTCCCTCTGTCATACTCTTTCAGGTTCAATATTCTCCAATCGTTCAGATAGAGGAGTATATACCAGTTTTCCAAGAGTATATGCGAAAGAATGGATATCCCTTGTATCATTCCATGGAAATGGAAATTGTTCGGGCTGGTCGCCATGGTGAACCTAAAAAAGCAGTCCTTGAGCAATGGATTTTTTCGTCTGCTGATACGCAAAAAACCATCATTCTTGATAGCGAGGCAATTACCTATCAGGCCTTTGATGCACAATCCCTTCCTTTCGATACTCTCCTGCAGAATTTCATCTCCATCGTCAGAGAGCTTGACTCTATAGTGGATATTTCTCTTGTGTCGCGACTGGGGCTGCGCAATATCAACTCGATTCAAGAGACGCCGAACGTATCTTGGAAAGATCTGGTAGGAAAAGAGTTTCAAGGGCCTCTCTTGCCTACGAATATACAATGGATGGAGAATGAATTGAGTGTATTCTCCATGCAAAGGGGCGTGGTTCTTACGGATCTTGCCATCAATAGTAATTTCAAGGTAACACTGGCGCAGAATACCAGCGGTATGAAATATCCCCATGGAATTCAATGCTTTCCAACTACCGGACCTGAGTTTTATGAACCAAAATCTAAGGTAACGTTTCTTGACCTTGATCATTTTGTACTATTTACTGCTGCCCCTAAACCTGAGGTGCTAGATTGTCTTTTTGAAACATTTCATGCGTTACACTCCGTAATTGAAGATGTTTTCTTTGAAACGATGATTACTGACAAGGCGAAAAAACTATGGCAATAGTTTCTAATTACACAATTGTAGACCCCTTGCTCGATAGTTCCTATCCTCTGTGTGCCATGGATAGTGTTGTTACCTATGGCTATCGGGAAGATGGTGCAGCAAGTATGCATCCTGCTGCACTACGTAATTATTCTTCTATTGATGAAGAAATGCCGGGCTTGATGACGGAATACAAGTCCAGACAAATGCTGGAATTCTCTCTTACTAGGCAACTCGATACAACTTCCCATCATACGGATCTTTTCCAAGGTTCTTTGTTTTTAGACAATCTCATCGGGAATGCTAGCATTTCAAAGCAAATCTCGCATCACGACCTTGTCTTGAAGAGTTATAATGAACAATTCGGCGAACTTGCTCAGTTTTTTGGTTTCAACAAAACAGAATGGGCAGATATTTTTTCTGTTTCGAGACCAACCATATATGGATGGCTGAAGAATGAGCTCAAGCCAAGTGGCAAGAAAGCAAGCAAGATTAGTCAATTGTATAGCCTCCTTGTCGCTATTCCTAATCGCCGAGTAGGGGATAGGCTTTTCAGGAGATACATATGCCATCATATCAGTGCATGCAATTGTTCATTATTTGAGATATTCAAATCTGGAATACCAAGCGAATATGAGGGCTCTGATTTGGTAGAGATTATCTCTTTGTTACTGAAACGAGCCCAAAAGAAATCCAAGGAGCTTGATGATCTGGAAAAGACAGGCCTCGCTTCAGAATCAACTTTAGCTCACAACCTTGATGATCTCTTGAATTGTTCGGAATGAACTTGTATGTATGAAAAGTCATTGAGAGAAGCAATAAAGGATAATAGATGGCGACAGGGTGTTGTAATCGAAAATGAAAGGTATCAATACCCCAGGGCAAGCCCTGGAAAGAGGAGGCGTTGCCTCCTTTTCCGCCCCAAGGGGCGGGGTATCTCACCTTGCTTTCCCGGCACTCGCTCGGTAATGGAACCATGGTAATGCTTCCGCTACTCTCGCTTCGTTGGGGAATGAACAGAAAACAACTGTCTTATCACATGTGAATGAGCATTACCCATGGATAGATAATGCAGAAGCCTTGGTATTGTTCAGCCAGGATTGTGATCTTTTAAATCCTAGCCTTGAGAATGAGCCATTTGCAGAGTTTTTCTGTGTAACCTTTATCGCAGAGGTGAACCCATCGTTAGCATATGGGAAAAATCCGAGAGAAATCCACTTGAGGATAGGTGATTCTCAATGCATATGTCTATCTATAAATCACCGAATCCGCATAGATCGGGAATTATTGGCTGGTATGTCTTTCGATCATGAACCGCTGATGCTCCTGAATGGGAATCTGAAAATTCTTCTCTCTTGGCTTTCAAAGAAGTATTCCCGACCAGCTTTCCCAGATAGATTCAATGAACTGCTTGCACAGATTCCAAAATTAGATAAAAAACTGCTTACCCTCAATACCTCATTCCCTACTATAAAAAGGCTTCTCTTTTTGGTTGTTCCAAATACAGAAGTCGCTACCAACCAAAGGTATTCACTCTCCATTAAAGTCCTCTTGGATGGGAGGTTTGCCGATGGTGACGAGAATAGTAAAGAAGGTATCAGTGTCAAACTTAGGCAGATATTTTCAGTGAAACAAATAAGAATTTTAGAAATTAGTTGTGACTATGAAGATGAAGTTACGCTTTTTGATCTGAAATATTATTCACTGTGGGATAAGGAATATATCAGCAGAAGATATGACCTTGTCCTATGATTCCCCAACGAAGCGAGAGTAGCACAAGCATTACCATGGGTCCATTACCGAGCGAGTGGCGGGAAAGCAAGGTGAGATACGTGAGCCCCTTGGGGCGGAAAAGGAGGCAACGCCTCCTCTTTCCAGGGCTTGCCCTGGGGTATTGATACCTTTCATTTTTCAAGAAATGCTCGACTCTTTCCTTGCATTCAGAGACAGCGAATCAATTATCAGGAAGTGATCTGGGCAAGATAGAAAACTACCATTCTTGAATTTCTCAAGGAGGTAGAGCTCCCTAAGGTTAGTATTCACTTAGGGATGGTTGCCTTGTATACTACTGATGAGCACGAGATATAATCAGAGCCTTTCTTGCATGCTGACACCGGGGGAAAGGAATGTATTGTCACCTTTCATTTTCATTGTAACGAATAAGGAGATACTAGTATGGATTTACACTTACAAGGCAAAAACGTACTGATCACGGGAGGCAGTTCCGGCATTGGACTTGCTGTTGCTCGCAAGTATGCCCAAGAAGGGGCAAACATAGCCATTTGGGCTCGTGGAGCAGAAAGGGCCCTTTCAGAATCTGCTAGCATTGAGAAGGAATTCAACGTGCAGGCTAAGGGAATATCTTGTGATGTCACAAAGATGGACAGCATCGAACAAGCGATGGAAGCGACTCTTGCTTTCTTTGGTGGAATCGACATCCTGATAAACAATGCGGGAACAGGTAGTGAAGAGACTGTCATGGAGGCTTCGGATGAGAAGTGGCAGTACTACTGGGATCTCCATGTGATGGCTGCAATCAGGACTTCACGCTTGGCCGTACCTTCCATGAAAAAAAGGGGTGGTGGGGTCATCATTCAGACAGCCTCCATCTGTGCAAAGCAACCCTTGTGGTATGAGCCTATCTACAATACTACAAAAGCAGCCTTGGTGATGTTCAGCAAGTGTCTGGCGAATGAACTCATCAAGGAAAACATTCGAGTGGTTACCATCAGTCCTGGTCTTGTATTGACGTCTGACTGGTGGAAAACAGCAGGTATCCTGTCTGAAAAGGAAGGTATTACTGCAAAAGAGTATCTTGATGGGATCGCCCATAAGAACGCTCCGATAGACCGTTTTGCCTCTCCGGAAGAAATAGCTGAGTTTTATGCCTTCATTGGTTCTGGAAAGGCAAGCTATTGTGTTGGCTCAAACTACTCGATTGACGGAGGATGGCTAGCTGTTATCGACTGATACAAAGCTACTGGTGCCCCTGGCATGGTACCCCCTCTCCAAAAAAAGAAAATGAGTGTGAAAAAGGCTACCATGTGTAAAAAAAGCTGCAACCAGGAGCACTGGGTTGCAGCTTTTTGGGATATCAAAAGATCTGTGTCTAATACCGGACAGGCACCCCCGTCCTTCCTGAGACATACATCCCCTCTATGATCTTTACCGTTTCCATACCCTCTTCACCAGAAGAGATCGGCGTGGTGTTGTTCAGGATAGCTTGGGTGAAGTCCTCAAGTTGGAGACGGAAGAAGTGCCCTACAGGATCAATGGTCTTGAAGAAGGCAGTGTCTTCCCTTTTCCATACCTCCAGCATATCCTGTTCCCCTTCAATGGTCCATAGGTCATTGTAGGGAGGTTCAACCACACCGCTCCTGCCAGCAATGAACATCGCCCCTCCATCAGTCTGGACACCGGCAGAGAAGGCATTCGATCCATGGACATGGACCTTTGCAAAGATGCCTGGCTTCTGGGAGTTGGATACCAGGATAGAGGCTATTGCCCCACTTTCGAAGCGCACTGTACCGACTACCGTATCCTCAACTTCTATGTAGGGGTGGTTGATGTTGTCCCACTGGGCATACACTTCCTTGACCGGACCTAGGAACCAGTGTAGGAGATCAAGTTGGTGGGGCGCTTGGTTGATGAGTACCCCGCCTCCCTCCTTGTCCCACTTGCCTCTCCAAGGGTCACTCTCGTAGTACTCCTTGTCTCTCCAGCCGAGCATGGTGACTTGCCCGATCATCGCCTTACCAAGCTTGCCGTCTGCAATCGCCTTGTGGATTCTCTGTGTCGATGGAAGCCAACGTCTCTGGCTGATGACCGCAAGCTTTTTCTTCTCTTGCCTTGCACAGTCGATCATCTCCTGGCAGTCAGCAACAGTGAGGGCCATGGGCTTTTCAACCAGCACATGGACCCCTCCCTTCAAGGCGGCAAGGGCATTTCCCTTATGGGCTGGGTGCGGGGTGGTGATCACAACAGCATCAACGTGTGCCTCAGTGATCATCTTCTGCATGTCAGTGAAGGCCAGGATGTCCCATTCTTGTGCAAAGAGGTCTGCCTTGTCCTTGTTTCGGCCCCAAACAGCCACTAAGGTGCTGTCTTTGGCTTCTTTCAGTGCCTTGGCATGCACATGTGCAACTTTTCCATATCCAATAAGTGCGTATCGTACCATAGTATCCTTCTTTGTCTGTTAGGGGAGCAGGACAACCTTCAGCAGGTTGTCCTCTCGGTTATAGAGCTTGTCAAACCAGAACTGGCCCTCACTCAGAGGGGCTGTCTTGCTGATAAGGTCATCCACTACAAGTTTGCCGGATGCCATAAGCTTGAGCACTGCAGGGTACTCGCCACTGATGGCGCAGCTTCCCTGCATGCGAATCTGCCTCGTTACAATCTTTTGTAGGGGCAATTCAACCTTGGGGCTCACGTTTCCTACCAGCACCACTGTCCCTCCTTTCTTCACCACATCGATTGCTGTGTTGATGGGAGAGGTCGCCCCGACAGCCTCATAGACCTTGTCCAGCATTGCTTTATCGGTTAGCTCTGCTATCTTCTCCAGTACGTCTGTATCCCTTGGGTCGAAGGCATAGTCAGCACCACAGGTAAGGGCTTTTGCTCTCCTTGCCTCATCGGTCTCTAGGGCAATTACAAGGCCACTGGTAACAGGCCGCAGAAGCTTGAGGATAAGCAGGCCTATCAAACCAGCACCTACCACCGCCACATCCTCTCCCAGAAGGGGAGGTGCAAGGCTTATGGCATGGGCAGCAACGCCGGCAGGCTCTGCCATCGCTGCCTGGATGAAGTCCAACCCTTGGGGAAGCTTGTAGAGAATGCGCTCTTCTATGAGGGCATACTCGGCAAAGATTCCATCTTGCTTGTATTCATCACAGCTAACTCCTAGGACCTTGCGGTTATTGCAGAGGTTTACCTTTCCCTGTTGGCAGAACGAGCAGGTACCGCACCAGATGGTGGAGTCAAAGGTAACCCGGTCCCCTTTGGTAAAGTTCTTTACCAGAGATCCTACCTCCTCTATCACACCACTGGCCTCATGGCCCATGATGATGGGAGGCTGGCGTCTGAGCGTGGAACCGTCAAAGCCATGGACATCGCTACCACAGATTGCCGCTGCCTTGATACGGACCAACACCTCTGTAGGTGATGTGATCTTAGGCGTAGGGACATCCATACATTCAAGGTTCTTGTATGCTGTCATTACCAGTGCTTTCATGCTTTACCTCTGTATCCTTGCGCTCGACCCTTGGGCAAGGGCTTCTACCTGATCCAGTGTGGCCATGGTGGTGTCCCCAGGGAAGGAGGTGAGCAGAGCACCATGGGCCCATCCGAGTCTCAGGCTCTCTTCTGGGGTTTTCCCTGATAAGAACCCATAGATGAGTCCGCTGGCAAAGCCGTCACCACCACCTACACGGTCATAGACATCAAGGGAGCAGGTTGGTGCTATATAGGCCTTCCCATCATACCAGAGCACAGCACTCCAGTCATGGTGATTGGTCGACTTGACCTCACGCATGGTGGTAGCCACTGCCTTGACGTTGGGAAAGCGCTCAGAGACGGTGCTCTGCATTGCAAAAAAGGAGGAAGGGTCGAGTTTGCCGTGGGTGGCAACCTCAGGTCCCTTGAGCCCCAGACCCAGCTGCATATCCTCCTCGTTTCCGATAAGCACATCGACATGCTCGACGATTGAGGACAGAATCTTCTGTGCTATCTCCTGGGGAATTTCGCCCTCCTTGGCAATGGAACGAAAAAGCTTTTCCCGGTAGTTCAAGTCAAAGGAGACAATGGCGCCTGCCTTCTTTGCCCGCTTCATCGCATCGATGATGAGTGTTGGCATGTTCTCCGAGAGGGCAGAGAAGATGCCCCCTGAGTGGAACCAACGTACCTTTTTGGCAAAGATTGCCTCCCAGTCGAAACTATGTTCGTCCAAGAGGGCTGCTGCCTCGTTGCTACGGTTGTAGAACACTACAGGGGCCCTGAGGCCTTGGCCACGGTCACTGTAGACGGTGGCCATGTTAGGTCCTCGTACCCCATCATGTTCGAAACGTTTGTAGATTCCTGTGACGCCCATCTTACGCACTTCACTCTCAATCTTCTGACCAAGGGGGTAGTCGACCATCGCCGAAACCACTGCAGTCTTCAGGCCAAAGGCACGACTGACGTTCGCCGCCACATTGAACTCCCCTCCTGAAACATGGACGGCGAGGTCCTTTGCATAGGCGAAGGGAACGACTCCCGGGTCAAGTCGAATGACCAGAGCTCCTAGGGAGACAAGGTCAAAGCCATCAGTATGTGCGGGAAGTACTGGTAAAGTAGCCATTGGAAACTCCTATTCTTATATGCTGTACGTTGTGGATGCGGTATCGCCACCACGGCCTGTCCAGTTGGTGTGGAAGAACTCGCCTCGTTTCTTATCGACTCTCTCATAGGTATGGGCTCCGAAGTAATCACGTTGGGCCTGCAACAGGTTGGCAGGGAGGCGTTCGCTACGGTAACTGTCAAACCAGGAGAGGGCTGCTGAAAGGGAAGGGGTGGGAATGCCGTTGAGAGCTGCTGTTGCAACGACAAGGCGTAGGCTCTGCTGGTTGGCATTGAGGATTTCTGTGAAGTAGGAATCCATGATCAAGGAATCCAAGGGACCTTCTTTCTTGAATGCTTGGCTGATCTTGTCCAGAAATGCTGAGCGGATGATGCATCCGCCTCTCCACAACAGTGAGATGCTGCTTAGGTCCAGATCCCACTTGTTGGTCTCTCCTGCACTCTTGATGAGGGAGAAGCCCTGGGCGTAGGAGATGATCTTTGCTGCGTAGAGGGCTTTGCCCAGCTCCTGTACAAAGGCTTTCTTATCGTGCTTAAGCTCTACTGCCTTGGGAGGGAAGGCCTTGCTTGCAGCAATGCGTTCTTCTTTCTGACTGCTTACACTACGCGCAAAGACTGACTCAACGATGAGAGTGAGGGGGATACCAGCATGCAGGGCTGCAATGCCAGTCCATTTTCCAGTACCCTTTTGCCCTGCAGTATCGAGGATGGAGTCGACAAGAGCTGAGCCATCCTCATCCTTATAGCCAAGGATATCTGTAGTAATTTCAATGAGGTAGGAGTCAAGGTCGCCTTTGTTCCAGGTACGAAATACCTCCTGCATTTCGGTATTGCTAAGACCCAGGTACCTATGCATTACGTCATATATCTCACAGATAAGCTGCATATCACCATACTCAATGCCATTGTGGACCATCTTCACATAGTGTCCGGCACCTCCGGGCCCTATCCAGTCACAGCAAGGTGCACCATCGACATGGGCCGAAATCGCTTGGAACATATCCTTGATTGCAGGCCAGGCTTTCTTTGAGCCCCCGGGCATCAGGGAGGGTCCGAGTAAGGCCCCTTCCTCTCCACCGGAAACTCCTGTACCGATATATAGAAGGCCTTTGCTTTCAACCACGGCCATCCTTCGCTCGGAGTCCTCATAGTTGGAGTTCCCCCCATCGATGATGATATCACCCTTTTCAAGAAGGGGGATGAGGGTCTCGATGGTGTCATCGACCGGCTTGCCTGCCTTGACCATCATCATGACCTTGCGCGGAGTTTCTAGGGAGGATACGAGCTCTTCAAGGCTGTGTGTCCCAATAATATTCTTTCCTTTGGCCCTTCCTACCATGAAGGAGTCGACCTTGGATGTGCTTCTGTTGAATACTGCAACGGAAAAACCCTTGCTCTCCAGATTGAGTACCAGGTTTTCTCCCATGACGGCTAAACCGATCAGACCGATAGATGCTTTCATATGCTTGTTTCTCCTCACTTCAAATACGTCTCTTTGCGATAACATTTCTCATTCTATTCAGATTCTCGACGCCCAGATTTTTCATCCTTTCCAGGACCTCCACATAGAGGATATCGATGATGGTCATTGATACGATTCGGGCGGAGAAGGACTCTGCAACCAAGAGATTTGTGCCGGTGGCTACATGCAGGACGTTTTCACTCATCTTTGCCAAGGGTGAGCGGTTATTACTGGTCAGCACAGCGATAGGGCAGTTGTTATTTCTGAACTCCTCAGCTATGGCGAGGGTGTCGTGCCCGGAACCTGTGTGTGAGATGATCAGGGCAATATCCTTCTCCGATGACTGGGAGGCAAGCATCAGCTGCATATGGAAATCTGCTGCATACTGGCAGTTCAAGCCTGTGCGGATAAGCTTGTGGTAGGCATCAAGGGCTAGGATATTCGAACCTCCCAAGCCCATAAGGTAAATGTTCCTTGCTTCTGAGAACTGTTTGCCTACCTGCTGCAGTGCTGAACGGTTGATTCTCTTGTAGGTTTCGTTAAGGGTATCTTGGGCATTCTTGAAGACCGTGTCGATAGGGTCCTCCTGGTCGGACACCCCTATCTCGAAGACCTGCTCATTGGAGGGTATGGTTTCCCTGGCCAAGGCGATGCGAAACCGTTGGTATCCTGTATAGCCAAGCTTTCGGGCAAATCGGACCATCGTTGATTCACTGATGCCGATCCTCTCGGCAAGTTCCTCAATGCTGGGGTTTACCGACTCCTTAGGATGCTTGAGTATGAAGTCAGCAATCTTTTTTTCCTTTATGCTCAGTGATGCATACTTGCTCTGTATGGTATAGATAGCGCTGACTTCGTTCATGGTACTTTTCCTAGTCCTTTCCCTTAGTATAGTATGAAAGAAATATTCATGCAATTAAAAAAAATATTCATTTTAACATTTACAATGAGAAGAAAGAGAGTATAATAAGACGAATGGAACATTCAAATTCAAAAGGAGAATGAATAATGAAAACAAAGAACATGTTTGTAGTACTTCTCGTACTGCTCTGTCTGACTGTGCCTGTATTTGCCCAGGGAACCTCGGAGCAGGCAAAACCTGAGATTCGTGTGCTCTTGGCAAACCACCCCTATGGTGAGCTGCTTAAGACAAAGATTCCTGAGTTCGAGGCTCAGACTGGTATCAAGGTAAACTATGAGAGTCTGCAGGAGAGCCAGCTTACCAACAAGCTGACCACCGAGTTTGCAACCAACTCCTCCACCGTTGATGTATTCATGACCCGTCCCCTTCAGGAAGGTCTGATGTTTATCAAGAACGGCTGGTACAAGGGCTTGGACAACTATGATTTCAGCGACTATCCCAGCAACTCTGTTGATATCGGGCGCAAAGATGGTGTTGCGTACATCGTTCCACTTGTAACCGAATGGCAGGTGCTCTATTACAGAAAGGACCTTCTGAAGAAGGCTGGTCTTTCTGTCCCTACCAACTTTGTAGAGCTTGAAGCTGCAGCAAAAGCCATGAATAAAGATGGTGTTTCCGGTTTTGCTTCCCGTGGTAAGGGTGCTTCTGCTGTAACCCAGCTCTCCAGCTATGTCTACAACTTCGGTGGAAGGTATCTCGAAAGTGGAAAGGCTGTATTTGACAGCCCAGAAGCCCTTGATGCTATCCGTTTCTATGGTAGGATGCTCGGTACCTACGGTCCGCAGGGTGTAACGAGCATGTCTTGGGAAAATGTCATGCCCGTATTCCAGGCAGGTAAGACCGCTATGTGGACAGATGCTTCAGTCTTCTATGGCCAGATTGTCGATCCTGCCAAGACACAGATTCCTGCTGAGGATATCGGTGTTGCACAGCTTCCCCGTGGACCTAAGGGTGATTCTCCCTTTATCGTAGTCTCTTGGGGTATGGCAATGTCGGCGAAGACCAAGAACCAGGATGCTGCTCAGAAGTTCCTTGATTGGGCAAACAACAAGGACCTTGCCAAGCAAGGCATGCTCTCCAACATCACCATGGCCCGTAATTCTGCTTGGGCTGACAAGGATGTCCGCGCTGTCATGAACCCAGGTCTTGTAGAGACCCAAGCTCATGCTGCCAAGAATGGCTACCCATTTGACCGTCCTTTCATGAGTTCTGTCGGGCAGGCTAGAGACCTCATCGGTGAGGTCATCATCGAGTCCATCAATACTAAGGGAACTTCCTCGAAGCTTCCTGCCCTTGCTGCTGAGAAGGCCAAGGCTGTTGATGAGCTCTTGAAGGCTGACGGCGAGTACGGCCTCTAAACTATACCAGAGTATCTGTGGCCGACCGAGTCCTTCGGCCGGCCACTTCTGCCTATAAGGAGCTTTTCTATGATCCGACAAAGTTTTGTTGAGAGGAACCTGCGCTATCTGTTCCCTCTTCCCGCGGTACTATTCGTAGTGGTACTCATGGTATTCCCAGTATGCTATACGTTTTTTCTTAGTTTTACCGATTGGTCGCTTACGAGTGGAAAGCCATTAAACATTGTCGCTTTTAAGAGTTACATTGATGTACTGAAGGAGCCTAGGTTTCTTGCTGCCTTGGGCAGAACCTTCTACTTTACCTTTGGCGCTGTCATTTTCGAGATGGTCTTGGGAGTTGCCCTTGCCCTCATCCTTAACCGCTCTTTTGTGGGGAAAGGCGTGGTGAAGACACTTCTCTTGCTTCCCTTGGTGGCTACACCCGTTGCGATCGGTATAGTGTGGAACCTCTTTTATGACCCTACCATCGGAATCCTCAACTATGTGCTAAGTGTCTTCGGGCTCCCGCAAAGCGGGTGGGTATCGGAAACCAAGAGCGTCATGCCTTCCTTAATCCTTGTGGACATATGGCAATGGACGCCGATGATCACCATTATTGTTCTGGCAGGTCTGGCAGGCCTTTCGAGCGAACCGTACGAGTCCGCCAAGGTTGATGGGGCAAATGCACGACAGGTGCTCTTCAAGATTACGCTGCCGATGCTTATGCCTACCATCCTGACAGCCGTTATTCTTCGTGCAATTGATGCACTGAAGACCTACGATATCATCTATGCAATGACAGGAGGAGGCCCAGGGTACGCTTCAGAGAACCTGAATATTCTCGCCTTCAAATACAGTTTCGAATATTTCAGGATGGGACAGAGTGCAGTCATGCTGGTCTTCCTATTCATCGTAGTGATGGGCTTCAGTCTCGGCGTCATGCGTTTGCGCCGCGCCTTTGAGCTGTAGGAGGGGAGTATGAAACAATCAAAACCAAAGAAACTTCTTTTCGCCTTGATGCTCATCATTGTCATCGTTCCTATCCTTTTTCCCTTTGTCTGGATGCTGATGAGTTCATTCAAGACCCAAGTAGACATTATCTCCTGGCCTCCCAAGTTTGTCTTTACGCCTGTCCTGCAAAACTATGACAGGGTCTTCGTCGAACAGAACTTCCTTCGATACATGAAGAACTCGGTAATTGTGTCGGTGTCGAGTGTGTTGCTTTCCCTCGTGTTGGGGCTCCCTGCTGCCTACTCCATAGCCCGATATAAGCAGCAGAAGCTTTCGATGTTCATCCTTGTCGCCCGTCTTATGCCAGGCATATCATTTCTCATGCCTTGGTATATCGTATTCTCCCGTCTCCATCTGATGGACTCGTTTGTAGCGTTGATCCTCTCTCATATGCTCATATGTCTACCTCTGGTAGTCTGGGTCATGGCCCCTTACTTTGACTCTGTTCCCCGCGAACTGGAAGAGGCGGCTATGGTCGATGGCCTTACCCAACAGATGGCTTTCTTAAAGATATTGCTCCCACTGTCAGGTCCGGGCGTGGTCACAGCCACTACCTTGAGTTTTATCTTCAGCTGGAACAACTTCATGTTCAGTCAGGTACTGAGCCAGCAGAAGACGCGAACGCTTCCTATTGCAGTGTATAACTTCCTCTCCTATGTTGAGGTTGACTGGGGAGCTGTGATGGCCGCAGCTGTTGTCATCATGGGGCCTGCCATACTCCTGACGATGTTTTTCCAGAAGTATGTAATCAAGGGTCTTACCATGGGTGCGGTAAAAGGGTAAGAGATTGTTGTTGCAGGTCAAGTCCTCCTTTGTCGGAGGACTTTTTCATCTGTATAGGGTTAGTTCTGATCATGTATTCGACAAAAGGATGAAAGTGTTCAAAATACGTTGACAACCAGCAAAGAAGTGGTAGTATTGGTAATACCAAATGTACTTTTGGTATTACCACATTTCTTAAGGAGTATGAAACATGAAGCACCTGAAAAAAACACTGTTTGTTTTGCTTATGGTCTCTCTGGTACTCAGTTCCAGCTTTGCTGCCGGATCAAAGGAAGCAGCAGCCGGACCTTTGACCCTCACCTTTTTTGAAACCATGACCAGTCCATCAAGGACTGCTCAAATCCAAGAGGTGATTGCAAAGTATGAAGAGCTGAACCCAAACATCAAGATTAACTTGGTCTCTCCTCCCTATGAGCAGGCTGACAACAAGCTGACACTCATGCTGAACAGTAACCAAGAGCTTGATATCATTGAGGTTCGTGACCATACCGTCAAGCAGTTTGTCAACAACAACAAGCTTGTAGACCTCACCTCATACCTAGCGTCATGGGATCAAGGCGACGACCTGCTTCCCCTGACCATGGCGGCCGCCAAGACAGTCGATGACACAGCCTATCTGCTTCCGCAGTTCTTCTTTGTGAAGGGGTTGTTTGTCCGCACTGACATACTTGAGAAGTATGGGTTCACTTCCATGCCAAAGACCACTGAAGAGCTGTATGCCATGTCCATTGCCATCACAAACAAGGCTCCCAATCAGTATGGATTTGGTTTTAGAGGAAAAGGCAGTGCCTTCAAGATTTCTGACATCCTGATCCTCAGTGATGTAACAAATATCTCCAAGGACAATATCTACAAGACCGAAGATGGCCAGTTTTCCTTCTCCACTCCAGCTGCCCGCAAGGCTGTTGCCCAGTATGTGAACCTTTACAAGAATGCCGTTCCCTCGGATGGCATCAACTGGGGCTTCAATGAACAGGTGAATGCCTTCATCAGTGGAACCACACCCTTCCTCGTACAGGATCCTGATACTGTAGGCATGGTTGCTGGTGCCCTCGATCCCTCCCAGTACACTGTCATCCCAATGCCTTTGGGAAAGAGTGGAAAGACCTATCTTGACTACGGTTTTGCCGGTCTGGGCATTCCCACTACCAGCAAGAACAAGGATGCCGCTTGGGACTTCATCTCCTTCATGGTCAATGCAGAGAACAATGCTGACTTCTGTCGTACATACGGACCTCTGCCTGTGCATACCTCAACGTATGCCGATGATCCGTACTTCTCCAGTGGCGTATACAAGTCCTGGGAGACTGAGATGGCATCCCCTGAAACATACGTGTTCGTGAAGTATCCTCTTGATAGCCCTAAGTACCCTGCTTGGTCACAGGTACAGGAACAGTCAATGCAGGCTCTCTTGCTTGGCTCCTCTACTGTCGATGCAACCATCGCACAGTGGGAAGAATACTGGAAGTAATCTGTAGTCCTGATCTGTTCCGGGATTGCATGGCAGTCCCGGAACTCTTTGTACGCTAGTATAGGTGGTAACGATGGAACAGAAATATTATCGTTGGATGCTGGCCCCAGCACTCCTTCTCCTGACCGCATTCATCTATGTTCCGGTTATCAGGGGAGGCATCATGGCCTTCCAGAATTATAACCTGTTCGATATGAATGACTTGCATTTTATTGGTTTTCAGAACTTCGTTTCTGTCATAACGGACAAGAATATTAATTTCTACCAAATTCTTTGGAATACTGTAGTATGGCTGTTTGGCTCACTGTTCTTTCAGTTTGTCCTAGGCTTTGGACTGGCACTTCTTCTCCGAAAGCCATTTTTGGGGAGGGGTATTTTCACGGCTTTTGTCTTTTATGGTTGGGCACTGAGCGGTTTTGCTATTGGATTAACTTGGTCCTGGCTCTTCAACGGCCAGTTTGGCCTGATAAATGATATGTTGATGCGAGTCGGTATCCTCAATTCCCCCATTGGGTTTCTTTCGAATCCCAATCTCGCCATGATTTCTGTCATCATACCCAATATATGGTACGGGGTTCCCTTTTTTGGCATCATGTTGCTTGCAGCCTTACAGTCTGTACCCAATGAACTCTATGAAGCTGCTACCCTTGATGGGGCAGGGGGCATCCGCAAGTTTGTCTCGGTAACAGTTCCCTATGTGAAACCTACCATCGTAAGCAGTATCCTGCTCAGGACCATGTGGATCGTAAACTTCCCTGACATCATCTATGC
Organism: Sphaerochaeta sp.; assembly: GCA_016342655.1. Taxonomy (GTDB): domain Bacteria; phylum Spirochaetota; class Spirochaetia; order Sphaerochaetales; family Sphaerochaetaceae; genus Sphaerochaeta. The sequence goes on from JAEINL010000003.1 coordinate 95,694, forward strand.
GATGACCAACGGGGGGCCGGTCAACAAGACAAATATCCTTGCTACCCAGATGATCAACAAGGTCTTCAAGGAGTATGACTACGGCCAGGGGGCTGCTTTTGGGCTCATCATCATGGTGCTCTTGTTTGTCTACGCGATTATCTACCTGAGACTTACAGAAAAGGGAGGAGGGGAGAACCTATGAAAAATATCCGAAAATTCTCTTTTGGGCGCTTTTTTCTCTTAGCCCTCTATCTGTTTGCATCCATTCTGCCTCTCTATTGGATTATGGTGACAAGCCTGAAGGGCCCCAAAGAAATATACACCATGCCGTTGCGGTATATTCCTTCACCTATTACCTTTGCAAGTTACGCAAAACTCTTTTCCTTTTCCAGTTTCTCCCTGTACTTCAGAAATTCCCTGGTAATTTCCCTTACAGCCTCCTTGCTTGCCATGATGATCTCTGTGCTAAGTGGCTTTGCCCTCTCTCGAATTAAGCGGAGGAGAATGAAGGGTGCACTACAGCTTGCCCTGTATTTTACCCAGACCATTCCTACCTTTATTCTCATGGTGCCTCTGTTCACCATTTTTTCCAAACTTGGATTTGTCGATAGCAAAGCTGCCTTGTTGGTGGTGTACGTGTCTACAGTCATTGCGTTTTGCACGATTATGAGCAAAGGCTTTTTTGACCGTATCCCAGTCAGTTTGGAGGAGGCTGCCAGAATAGACGGGTGTAGCATGTTCCAGTCGCTGTTTAGGGTAGTGTTGCCAATTACCAGACCTGGAATGGCAGCAATCTTCTGTTTTGCTTTCATAAACATTTGGAATGAACTCTTCTTGGCTGTCATGCTGCTCATGTCCGATGAGAATATGACGGTTCCTGTGGCCTTGAACTCCTTCATCTCTAAGGCTGGCATCAGCTGGGATGTGATGAGTGCAGGCATTGTAATAGCATTGCTTCCTACTATGGTAGTCTTCGGATTCGGACAAAAGTACATTGTTGCTGGTCTGACCGAAGGTAGTGTCAAAGGATAAATATACACCTATGAATACAGATAATCGAGCATCTACAACTGAGATATTACTGCATCAAGGAGAACGGGGCCTTCCTTTCAATGCAGTGAGTCCTCCCATATTCCAAACCTCCATCTTCTGTTTTGACAGTTATGAGGAATTCCAAGCAGCCTTGGCCGACGAAAGTACGCACTTTCTCTACACACGGGGAAACAACCCTACCGTAAACCTCTGTGAAGAGAAGCTCGCAGCATTGGAACATGCAGAAAAGGCAAAACTGGTTGGAAGCGGAGTCGCCGCCTCTTCGCTTGCCATACTCTCACAATTGAAGACAGGTGATCATGCTGTTGTGGTCAAGGACTGCTACTCGTGGGTCCAGTATTTCTTCACTACCTATCTTTCTCGGTTTGGCATTGAGCATACCTTTGTGGAAGGGACAGAGGTAAGCCAGTTTGCAGAGGCCATACAGGAGAACACCAAGCTTATCTATCTTGAGAGTCCTACAACGTTCACCTTCAAGCTGCAGAACCTCAAGCAGGTAGCCGAGCTTGCCAGAAGCAAGAAGATTACAACCATCATCGATAACACATGGGGAACTCCCTTCTTCCAGAATCCTATCGATTATGGCATTGATATTGTCGTTCACTCAGCATCAAAATATCTCGGGGGGAACAGTGATCTGATTGGGGGTGTGATAGCAGGTAGCAAGAAGCTCATAACCCACATTTTTGAGAGTGAGTTCTTGCCCTTGGGCCCAGTCCCCGATCCTTTCCAGGCTTGGCTGATTATGAGGAACCTGAGAACGTTGCATATTCGCATGCCTGTGCATTATGCCAATGCTCTTAGTCTGGCCACCATGCTTGAGGCCCATCCGAAGGTTGAGAGTGTGTTGTATCCTATGCTGCCTTCATTTTCTCAATATGAGCTAGCCCAAGAACAGATGAGAGGGGGTAGTGGATTGTTCTCTTTCAGACTTCGAACCAGAAAGCTGAAGGATGTTAAGGCATTCATCAACGCATTGAAGTTTTTCAAGCGGGCGGTGAGTTGGGGAGGGTATGAGAGTTTGGTCTTCCCTGCTGCAGTAAAATTTAATGACAACGAAACCATTCCTGATGACAGGATTTCTCTCATACGCATTCATGCAGGGCTTGAGGAGAATGCCTTGTTGGTAGGAGATCTTTTGCAGGCCTTGGATTGCATAGGAGAGCTGTAGTATGTTGCAGATGAAAGCAGAAAAGCGCATAGACCAATACCTTCAGCTATTGAAAAGATACTCGTACTCAACTGTAGAGGGTTCGGCTTTTGGCCCTTGGGCCTCTGCAGAAACTGAAAAGACGTGGGGTGAGCAAGTTCCCTCCTTGTCCTATCATCCCATCGAGTTCCCCTGCCAATATGGGAAACCTTGGATAAACTTCTGGTTTTCTACGACAGTGACACTCCCGTCCATACAAGAGGAACTGTTCCTGTTCTTGGATACGGAGACTGATACCCTCATATTTGTCGACGGGAAACCCTTTGGTGCAACAAACCCCTATCACAAGAAGCTGCGAGTGACTGAATTTGCAGGAAAGACAATTACCCTTCATATGGAAGCTTGGGGAGGGCATTCGTTCCCTGGCTATCATCCCTCAGAGGGGGGGAGGGTGCTGACCACTGTGGCGATGAGAAAAAAGGACTATCCTCTTGTGTTTTCACCCCCTTCGGTGCTTGTTCGCGATGAGGATACCTACGCTCTGTACTATGATGTACTCACACTTTTCCAGCTAGCAAAGACATTGGATAGTAAGGGCTATCACTACCAGCATCTCATCTCCTCTTTGCTCACTGCCCTGTCCGACCTTTCCCTTATCTCAGAGAGAGACGAGCAGTTCCTTACTATGGTCAGGGCTGTTCGCAACAAGATAAAACCCCTTCTCCAAGCTAAAAATGGGCAGTTTACTCCTCAGATTCTCTCAGTCGGGAATGCCCATCTTGACCATGCTTGGCTCTGGCCCATTGCAGAAACCACCAGAAAGGCAGCACGGACCTGCCTGAATATGGTCAACTTTTCCAAAGAGTATCCCTCGTTTGTCTTCATGTTCTCACAACCTGCACAAATGGAGGCTTTGAAACAAGAGTATCCCTCTGTATATGCCAAGGTGCTAGAGGCATATAGAAGCGGGTCTTGGGAACCTAATGGGGTTTGCTATGTAGAGCCTGACTGTGTCTTGCCATCTGCTGAATCGTTGATCAGGCAATGTATGGTGGGGAAAACCCTGACCAAGGCACTTTTTGATGGATATGAAGGTGATGTCTTCTGGCTTCCTGATTCCTTTGGGTATACAGCCGCACTTCCCCAGATTCTGGTCGGTTGTGGTATATCCTATTTCGTAACCAGCAAGCTGAGTTGGAATGATACCAACAGGTTTCCCTATGACCTTTTCCTTTGGGAGTCTTTGGATGGGACTCGGATACCCAGCCATATGATTCAAGGGGCGTATGAAGGAACCAATGATCCACAAGAAGTATCCAAGGCCTATGACAGCATTGTGCATAAGGACCTGCAACCAATTCTGATGCGCTCCATCGGGGAAGGCGATGGGGGCGGAGGTACCCGCCGTAGTGACCTGGAACTCATGAACAGGGAAGAAGACTTGCAAGGGATGCCAAGAAACAGGTGGTCATCCCTTTCCTCTGCGATGCATGAGATTTTCAAGGATAGATATGATCTTCCTGTCTACCGGGGAGAACTCTATCTGGAACTTCATAGGGGAACCTATACCAGCCAAGCCAGGCTCAAACGATGGAATCGTAGACTTGAAGGGATGCTCCATAGCTCTGAATATCTCTCAGCCCTATACTTTTCACAAGGTGAGGATGTTACAGACTTGCTCAATACCCTCGATGAAGTCTGGAAGATCGTCCTGACCAACCAGTTCCATGACATACTCCCAGGCTCCTCCATCAAACGGGTCAACGAAGAGGCAGAGGCCAGCTATGAAAAAGCCTATGCATTACTTGCGCCTCATCTTACGCAAGAGGGGGCGTTGTTGTTGAATACGAACGGTTTCGCCTTAGTGCAGGGAGATGGCTCTGTCATCCCCCCGTATATGACAGGTAGAAGCAGTAGCCCTTCCGTTCAGAACGTGCAGAACACCACGACGATTGAACTGCCTTGGGCTACCCTTACCCTTGATGCCTTCGGCGGGATCAGCTCCTTGCTGATGGGCAATAGGGATTTGGTCCAGCAGGGGCGTTCATTCAATACGCTTACTCTTGCTGAAGACTATCCAATCTTTTGGGATGCCTGGGATATTGAGGCGGATACGCTGGATAAGGCCCAACGAATACTCACTCTAACCTCCCAAACAGTCAGTGAAGATTCGCTGTTCTGGTATGTTGATCAGCAGGTTAGTGTAGGCAGGGCATCTTCTCTTAATCAGACAATGGTCTTGTACAAGAATGTACCAAAGATTGAGTTTAGGACCGAGGTTGATTGGAGAGAGAGCCATCAGTTGCTGCAGGTCTCATTCCCTACAACGATACGTACTGAATCGGCCCTATTTGATGTTCCTTTGGGATATATTTCTCGGAAAACTGATGTGAATACATCCCTTGAAAGGGCAAAGTTTGAAGTCGCTGCACACAAATGGGCAGCCCTTTGTGACCCTACCTTGTGTCTTGCCCTCGCTAGCGATTGTAAATATGGCTACAGTGTCAGAGAAGGGGAGCTTACCCTTTCCTTGTTGCGCGCCCCTACTGCCCCTGATCCTGATGCCGACCAAGGCCAACATTCCTTTACCTATGCCCTGTTGTGTAGTGATGATGGTCTGATGCCCATCATGGAGGGAGCAACCCAACTGAACAATCCTCCTGTAAGGATTGCAAGCGAGACAGAAGCTTTGTGCAGGGTGGATGGAGGCTCTGTTATCATCGAGACGGTAAAGGTGAGTGAGGACAGAAAGAGTCTTGTCTTCCGTCTTCGGGAGTGTTTGGGTACATACTCAGAAGCCAAACTCAATTTCTCCCCTGCCTTAGATGTAACATCACTGCAAATGACCAATTTGGTTGAGAGGGATACCGACCAGGTACGTCTATTTGCATTCAAGCCATTTGAAGTGAAGACGTATTGTATTGATGTCAATTCCTTTTTCCTTGATACTATGGAATAGAGATTATGCTAAAGGAAGGGGTGTTTTGCAACTAAAGTCCGATATTGTCTATCAAGCTATTCTTGCCAGAATTGAAGAGGGTTTCTGGAAACCTGCTCAGCAGATTCTCAGTGAGAGACAGCTCTCTGAACTGTTTTCCGTGAGCAGGGTTACGGTAAAGCATGCCATAAGCCGATTGGTGGGGGAAGGGTATCTCAGCTACATACAAGGTCGGACCGGTACGTTCGTTAGTAATCGTCTGGTTGAGACAGAAAGACTGAAAAAACCTTTTATTGCCATCGCCTTGGACAACCATACCCCTGCCTTCGCATCCTATCTTCTTGAAGGGATCCACGATGCTTTATGGAAGGAGAACTACCATACGCTTTACTGCAATACCCACTTTGGTGATAGGGAAATAGTGGAGAAACTTGAATCCTTCATTAGGGATGGGGCTAAAGCCCTGATATTCTCCCCGCTTCTGGAGGATGGGTGTGAAGAGATTAACAGGAAGGTATATTTGCTTGCAAAACAAGCAAACATACCTCTTGTCCAGCTAGATCGTTATGATGAGCAGGCTACTAGCAGTCGTGTACAGTGTGATAACTATTCGGCGATGAGAGAACTGTCCAAAAGGCTTATAAGACTAGGGGTAAAACGCCCCCTTGTTCTGTGTGGCATCCAGACAAGCAGTACCTTAGAGAGGGTCTCGGGCATCTGTTCTGCGTTTGGGGAACAGGGTCTGAGTGTCGTGCAATGGAAACTGGATGAACAGTTGTTCTTTACGAATGAAACGATACACATAATTAGCAAGACAGACGCCTCTTCCCCCTCCTTTGATGCAGTCATAGGGGTAAGCCAAGTCTTATCAAAAGCTGCAGTAAAATTGGTTAAGGTCAATGCTTTCTCTGCAATAACCGCAGGGATAAGCGCTTCAGTAACGGAAGTTACTACCGACTATGCAGTGATCCAGCCCCTATATCATATTGGCTATAATGCTGCGTTGCTGGTTATCCAACATATAGAGAGGCAAGCCATCCCCTCTACCTCTGTACTCATCAGTGCCGACCAGTGGCCTGCATCGGATGCATAGTCTCTGCGATGGAGATAAGAACTTGGTAGGTTGTTTCCAGCATATACTATGTGCCATCATGGCATGGTGGTAGGTTCAAGAAAGCAAGTAGGAGATACATATGAAATTTATGATGCATTCAGAAACAACAGCCCAGGATATGGCCCAAGGCGTACAAAGAAGGGTTTTGGTACATAATGAAGATCTTATGATGGTTGAAGTTCACTTCGAGAAGGGAGCTATTGGTGCCTTGCATTCACACCCCCATCAGCAGATGAGCTATATCCTGAGCGGATCGTTCGAATTTGAAAATGATGGGGAAAAGAGGCTCCTAGGAAAAGGGGACTCGGTCCTGCTGGCCGGTGGGGTACTCCATGGTGTGCTCTGCACTGAAGAGGGCACGGTCCTGGATGTGTTCAATCCTGAGCGCAAGGATTTCCTGTAGGATACTGTGTTGTTCCCCTTGGTGTTTTAGCCTTGTTCGTCTGACGGTTTTTTCTCATCACCCTCTTCCTTGAAGGAGGAGGGTGAGATACCAAAGGTCTGCCTAAATACCCGGGAGAAGTAATTCCCATCAGTGAAGCTTGTCATTTCTGCCACTTCTTTGATGGAATATGAGCCTGTCAGGAGCAACTGCTTGGCCTTATCCATCCGTATGCTTGTCAGGTATTCCAGGAAGGTGGAGCCAAAGTAGCTCTTGCAAAGTTGGCTGAAGTACTTGGGATTCAAGCCGATGATTTTAGCTGCCTGCTCAACGGAAAGCTGCTCCTGGTAGTTTTCTTGCAGATATTGGTCTATATATTTGAAAGGCCTGCTATATCGATCCCTCTTGTCCTCAAAAACAGCCTCACATGTCAAGTCAATGAAATCCATAAGGTAGATCTCCTGGCCCATGATGGTATCTTTCTGAGGCTTTGGATATGTCAGGAACGCAAGCCCCTTATGCAGCTCATAGGAGTACATCATCAAAATTTCGTAGAGTTCCTCGATAGCATCCTCTTCCTTGGGATGGTTGCTCTGCACAGAGTCGATGATCTCGTGTGCCAAGGTTCGGGCCTCCTCAACACTTCCCGCTAGGGTATGGTGTATCATCAGGAGGTTTTTTGCCTGGAGCTTGGAATAGTCCCTCGGTTCCTTGAGGCCATCACTAAATCTTTGGAATCGAATGTTGTGCCTATATGCATGGGTATGTGCAATGGATGCGGTTGCAATGGATTTGGGTATTCCTTTGAGTTCTGAGAAACGTATCCCTGATCCTGCAACCATGCCTTCGTATGCTTGGTTTCCAGCAAGCTGTTCAATGATTTTTGCTCCTTGGGAGGTAAAAATCAGGACGGTGATACGATCTACTGAGGGGAAGTAGCAGATCTGCAACTTTGGATTGAGCCTGCTTTTCTGGAAGAAGGAACGTAGCATCTCTTCGTCCATACCGCTTATCACCAGGGAAAAGCCCTCTGTATGGGTGATGCCCTGCATGAGAAAATAGGAGTGCATCGCATCATCAGTGAGTCTGCCAAACTTCAGAGAGGCGAAAAACTCCCTGCTGAATAGGTTGAGGACCTCTCGGATTTCTCCAGCCTGTTGTTTTTCTGATAGCCTCTGCTCATTGATGGTAGCAATGAGCTTGTCCAAAAGGTCATATACATCCTTGCGTTGTACCGGCTTTACCAAGTATTCGCTAGCGCCAATGCGTATCGCTTGCTGAGCCAGCTCGAAGGTACTCCATGCAGTAAGGAATACTATGTGGCACTCCTCATTCATTGCCCTGATCTGCTTTGCGGCTTCTATGCCATCGAGGCCGGGCATCCTAATATCAAGGAAGGCGATTTCAGGGTTGTGGAGTCCAGCCAATTCCACTGCCTCATGCCCATTTTTGGCTTTGATGCATTGCAAGGGGAGGTTTGCGCGGTTGACCAGCAATTCGATTGCGTCACATTCCAGATGTTCGTCATCAGCTATGAGCAGTTTGTACACGGGTCTTACCTCCTGATTTGATGGGTAAGGATATGGTTACCTTCGTTCCGCCCTCTTCACTGATCCTCGATAGGGCAAGGTTTGCCTTTCCCTTGTAGTAGTGCTTCAGCCTGTCACTGATGTTCTTCACCCCAATATGCTGTTTTCCGTCAAATTGGATTTGGCTGAGTTTTGAGGCGTCTATACCCACCCCGGTATCCGTGATTTGGATAATTAGGCGCCGACCTTCCTTGCTGAGAAGTGTCTCTACAGATCCTCCCTCAACTTTGGGTTCAAGGCCGTGGATCATGGCATTCTCTACAAAAGGCTGGATGATGAGAGGGGGAATCCTCACCTCATTGAACTCTGGTGGGCATTGGATGGTAAAATTCAGACGGTCGGCAAATCTGAACTGCTGGATAGTCAGGTACTCCCTGACAAACCGCAGTTCTTCCTCTATGGTGACGTCATCATGATACTCGAGGGTATAGCGAAAGATTGAGGCAAGGTTGTCGATGAGGTCCACAGTGTTGTTTGCCTCTTCAAAGAGGGCTGTCCTGCTGATGATGTTTAGGGTATTGAAGAGGAAGTGGGGATTAATCTGTGACTGCAAGGCCATATACCGAGCCTTTTCCAGTTCCCGCGTCGTGCGCATCTGTTCCATCTCCTGGGAGTGGACCATTTTTTCCAGCTTAGTGTTCTCAGAAATCATTTCAAGGCGTTCTCGCAGGCTCTGTTTCATCTGGTTGAGGTTTTTCTCCAAATAGATGAGTTCTTCAGGCCCTTCAAGGGGGATGGGGTCCCCTTCGAAGTCCCCGCAAGAGATTTGCTCTGCAGTCTCTACCATTTTATTGACAGGTCTTACTAGGCGCATAGTCATTTTGTAGACGACAATCGTATAGGAGAAGGCGATGATGATGAATAGGAGAATTGCAAAGGTCCTGTAGTTCATTATCCGGATCTGAGCCTCTTTCATCCAGGAAGCGTCCGTCTCGACTGTGTAGGAGAGATATCGGTTGAAGGTGTAGTCTTGCAGATAGTTATACACCTTGTCTCCCGTATAGAAGATGTTGTAGTACTCCTGGCTTTGGCTTACAGGTTCCAGCTTCTCCATCTTCTCGATGGACTCCTTGATGAACTGCAGGCCATTGGCGATTCCTATATGGAGGAAGTGTAGTGAGGGACTCTTTTCGTACTCTACCTTGAGTCGTTGAAGGGAGATCTGAATTTCCCTGTCGAGAATCCTGTATTCAGAGAGCACCTCTTCATGGTTAGCATCAAAGGGCATCTCTCCATAGAGCTTATACAGCTGTCTGCTTTCAACAAGCTGCTTGGTGAGGGTATTCAGCGCCTGATAGGTAGTGTTCCGGCTCTGCATTTCGCCAAGCAAAGAAAAGACTGCTCCAAAAAGAATGATGACCAGTGCAAGGATTATGCACAGCATGACGATATTATAGGAAAGAAGCCAGCTTCTCAGCGTGCCTGGTGTTCTCAGTCTTTTTGTAGCATCCACAATTCTCATGGGTGCAAGTATATCATGAGTTGGTGCCTTTACGCAGTAGGGATATGGTCATGAAGGACAGTTGTCGGCTGTGGTGTGCCGTATCAGAATCTTGCTGAAACGAGCATATAAGAAACGATAAAGATTCAAGTTTTCTCATTTCCCTGTTTCTTTTTTCGCTTAAATTTGGGCTTTGGCTCTCATGGGAGGGCCCTCATGCAGAGGCTTTCTATCTCACATAACTCCTTGGAGACTTTTGTCTTGGTGATGAGTTATGCCACATAGGAAGAGAGAAGTCTTTTTGGTTGCAATGGGAACTGATAAAGTCAGAAGCCCAGAAGTCCAGAACTCCAAAACTCCTTTGGTTGGTGTACTAAATTGAAGCTGGGGGAAATGTATATACTTTGATAAATACCCTATGGCTTTCTGAACTTTCCATAGCTTTTCCCCCTCAATCTATAGCATACCCCAATAAAAAGTTCTCTCCTAATAAAGGGTGCTAAGGTCCTGAAAAATTTGCTTATTGGCATAATAGGCTTTTTCAAATATTCTCTGAAGACCTTGATACTGTTCAAAATGATCGCGAGTGGGAAGAACTTGAGAAGTGATGGGATTCATTTTGGAAATGATATCAAATGAAGGATATAGTGAACATCCTACTCCTCCTATCAAAGCTGCTCCAAGGCTTGTTGACTCTTCAAGATATTTTGGGATTTGTATTGGAAGATTCGTAACCGAAGAGAGGATTTGAATTAAAGAAGTTATTCTTGCCCCCCCTCCAATCATGCAACAGGATGAAATTGTAAGTTGCTTCCTAAAAATCTCATAAGAGAAGTTAAGGTTCATAGCAATTCCTTCAAGGATTGCACGAGCTACCTGATCAGTTCCTGAATCCAAACCTAGCCCTATCAAACATCCTTTTGCGTTAGGATCCCACCATGGTGTTCGTTCCCCTAAGAGATACGGAAGGAAAATAAGTCCCTTACTACCCACCGGTGCCATAGCAACTTCTTTGTCAAGAATATCATATATTTCAGACTCTTTCATTGTACTGAACTTTTTTAGAAATGTTTCAATAAACCATGAATAACTACTTCCAGCGGTCTGCATCGTTCCACATAATTGATAAAGGCCCTTTATTGGATGAGCCCACGTGAAGGTCCGCATAGAAGGATCATCAATAGGTTCGGTTGCGGTAGTGGATGTCCAAGCAGAAGAACCTACATAGCTGTATGTTATTCCCGGTTTAATAGAACCTGCTCCAATTGTTGCACAGCCCCCATCACCAGCGCCGGCAATAACGGGGGTTCCACTCAATAATCCAGTAGCCCTAGCAGCTGACTCAGTAATATGTCCGACGATATCAGTGGAATTATAGATATCAGGGAGTATGTTCGAATCAATTTTCCCAACATGCAGAATATCCTTAGACCAGGAATGAGTATGTAAATCATAAGCATTTGTACCAGAAGCATCATTAGCTTCTGTGATGAAATTGTTTGTGAGTTTGTGTATGATAAATTCTTTTGCCTGAAGCATCTTACATGTTCTTTTGTAGATTTCTGGGTTTTGTTTTTTTATCCACATAAGTTTTTCAATTGAGTAAGTCGAACTTGGTCGGTGTCCAGTAGTCTTATACATGAATGAATAACCTAGTTCGTTTACCAATTGATCCATTTCAGCTTCTGCTCTTTGGTCGCAGTAGATTATCGAATTGTGAAGTGGCTCTCCTGAAGAATCTACACAAAGACACCCCTGCATTTGGCCGCTAAACGTTATTGCAGCAATATCCTTTGCGGGTATAACCTTTAGAATTGCTTGTGTACATACACATATAGCTTTCCACCAATCATTTGGATCTTGTTCCGCTCTTTTTTTATCAAAGAAATGAGCATCATATGAAAAAGTATGTGAATACACTAAGACACCGTGTTCATTAAAGGCTGTTGCTTTGTTTCCTGAAGTGCCAAGATCATGTGCAATAATATAATTAGGCATTTATTTTGCTCCTTGAGAGTTTTTATACATCGTTAACACAACGATGATCTATCAATCATTTTTGCATGTAGTGTAATCTCAAGAGGTTCTTCATAGGTATGAATCTCAGAAGTAATTCTCCTAATGATAGTCTCAGCTGCGATCGCTCCCATTTCATAGGTTGGTTGGGCAATAACAGAAATTTGTGGATTTGAGAACTGGGCCCAGGGTGGATTATCCCAAGTTAAGAAACCCATTTGTGTAGGTATGAGAATATTATTATCATTCAATGCCTTAAGTGATCCTAAAGCCATTAATTCATTTGCACAAAAGATACAATCTATTTCTGGGTTTTGAATCAGTTTGATTGTTGTCGTATATCCAGAATCGATAAACGTATCGCCAAATTGTATGTAGTCCTCGTCAATTTGTAATCCATTATCCCGTAGAGCACTAGTGAATCCTTCAAGCCTTTGGGCCCCTGTGAATAGGCTTGTAGGAGCGGAAATGAAGCCAATATGTCTGTATCCCTTTGCAATAAGCTTGGTTGTAGCTTCATAGGTACTTATCTTATTATCAACTAAGACGTGATCGCTTTTAAGACCGGTATATATTCTATCAATACAACATACAGGTACTCCATTGAGTTGTATTTTTTTTATCAACTCAAGGTTGTATTTTGTTGGGGCGATAATGATGCCATCAACCTGTTTCTCAAATAGAATCTGTAGCTGTTTTTCCTCTATTTCAGGATCATCAGCACTATTGCATAAAATTAAGTTGTAATGTTGTTTTCTAGCTGTTTCTTCAATGCCTTGAGCTATTTGGCTATAGAAGTTCATCTCCAGACTGGTATGGATAAGACCTATGGTATATGTCTTATTTGTACGAAGCTGAAGACCTAGAGAGTTTTTCATATAGTTAGATTTTTCAATCTCATTCTGGATTAACTGTAGAGTTTCCTTCCGTACTTTTTCAGGATTATTGATTGCTCGTGATACTGTAGCGATAGAAACATTTGCACGCCTTGCTATTTCCGTAATATTCATCTTCTTTGAGATTTTCTTCATCTGAATTCCCCTAATGAATTGCTTCTTAGATATAATACTTCAGAAAATGATGTATGTAAAGGTTTACAGATAGCGATTAAAATATTTTATGAATTTTCTTGACATATGGGAAAATGAATCTATAATAGTAAATGAAAAGCTTTACATACCAAAATATTTACACTATTCAAGGCCTATTGCCAGATATTCTAATGTAAAGCTTTACATTTATAGAAGAGGATGTAGAGATGAACAGCATTACAGTGAATCCTATGCAGAGTGAATTATTTTCTCGTTATGGCGAATTCTTGGATCAGGCAAAAGGTGAGTTGAAATGTGATACAGAAATTGTCACCCATATTCATGATTTGGGGCGGCTGTCTTCATTGGGGGACGATCCAGTTATTGCCTATGTGCGTGCCTATAAACGACCCTATTTGGTAGACAAATTAGAGAAACATGAAGGAACTTCTGAAATATTTTTCCCTAAAACAGGTGAAGCTATTATGGTTTTTGCTGATTCGCTCGAGAATGGGCTTCCTGACTTGAACACAATAGCAGCTTTTTTGATAAAACCCGGTAATCCATTTATTAGCAAGAAAGGCATCTGGCATTGGGTCCCGTATCCTATAGATGATGATTGGGAGAGTTTTTTGCTTGTAGAGAAAGATTTAGTAGAAAATGATATTGAGATTGTCAATCTAGATGACGTGATCAATATTGAAATAAAAAAAGGAGTAGAGAAATGAAAAAAATTAGTGTTTTACTGGTCGTTTGTATGGTATTGATGATTTTACCCGTACATGGACTCTTCGCACAAGGGCAAAAAGAATCAGTGGAAAAGAAACCTGTGATTGCTTTTTCTATTATGGATTTCAGTATCGATTTTCTTGTTGAATTATTAGCTTCAGCGAGGAAAACAGCTGATGAACTAGGTGTTGACTTAGTTGATTATAATTCTCAGTTTGATACTGTAAAGCAACTAAATAACATTGAGGATGCGATAGCGCAAAGAGTAGATTGTCTATTGCTGCATCCAGTTGAATCGAGTGCAGTAGTGCCTGGGGTACTAGCTGCGAATGATGCAGGTATTCCTGTTGTAGCTGTTGATATACAGCCTACAAAGGGTGATTTAGCTTGTTTTGTCGCATCTGACAATACTAGTATTGGTAAATATGCAGCAGAAGAAGTCGTAAAATATCTTCTAAACAAGAACGGCGTAGAAGCTGGTAAGGTAGTTATTCTTGGTAATGACATGATCAGCTCTATGAGGTTAAGGAAGGTTGGCGTTCTTGAGGTGTTCTCTGCATATCCAGGAATTGTAGTGGTTGATACGCATGATTTTGCGACAAAGCTGGACACTACGATTGAGGTAACAGAGAATGTCCTTCAGAAATATGGTGAAGGTTCTTTGGACATGATAATTGCTTTGAACTCTACTCAGGCAATAGGTGCAAATGCCGTTGTCTCAAGTTCAAAAAGGTTTGATGTCAGTTTGATGGGTATCGATAAAGATATTGATATTTTGAACGCCATAATCGATGAAAAAAGTACTCTTATTGGTACGGTTGTCCAATCTCCTTTCGATATGGGAAGAATAGCCGTAGAGCAGTGTGTGAAGATTATTAATGGTGAATCTATAGACCAGGTTTTCTTTGAAGCTCCCATCAAGGTAGTTACAAAAGACAATGTTCAGGATTATCTTAAATATAGTAAAGAACTTGATGAGATATTGGCCCCATACAAAGTTAAATAGCATTGATTGATTACGCAGGAGGAGTGGATTCTCCTCTTGCGTATTTTACCCTGGATTGAAGGGTTGGTAGTGGGAACAATATACTATGATGCAGGTTGATAATGATGAGAAAAACTATACTTAAAGCTGAGCATATAACAAAAAGCTTCTTTGGGAATATTGTACTTGATGATGTGGATTTTGATTTATATGAAGGTGAAGTTCATACAATCCTTGGGGAAAATGGGGCAGGGAAATCAACTTTTTTGAAAATTTTAGCGGGTGTTTATTCAAGAGATGCCGGCGTTGTCTTTGTTGATGGGAAGCAAGTTGAAATATCCAGTATATCCGAGGCCCAAGGGCATGGGATATCCATGATCTTTCAAGAGCTCAATGTCTTAACAAATCTGAAAGTTCATGAAAACATTTTTTTGGGAAAAGAATTTAAACGGTTTGGATTCTTGAATGATCATGAGTCTGTAAAGAGATCTAAGGAACTGCTAGATACATTACAGGTGGCGATAGACCCTCTGGAACTCGTAGGAAACTTGAAGATTTCAGATAGGCAAATGATTGAGATTGCAAAATCTTTATCGTGTGATGCAAAGATTATCATTATGGATGAACCTACATCTTCTCTCAGTGAAAAAGAGATAGAAGTTTTTTTCTCACTGATAATGCAACTCAAGAAGAACTTTTCCATCAGCTTTATATTCATTTCACATCGTTTGAAGGAGATCCAGGCAATATCTGATCGAATTACGATCTTACGTGATGGCAAGAAAATCTCAACCATAGATTTGCATAATGAACCTTATGACGAACACCTTATTGTTAAACAGATGGTGGGAAGAGATATCGGTTCTTTTTATGTAACACATGCTAAGCAGAAAGACACTTCAAATGAAGAGCATCATCAGGAGTTGATAAAGGTAGAAAACCTTTGCAGCAAATCGTAAACGTCTTTTCGTAGCCCATATCTGATCCACTGCAAATCGAATAAGCTTCTTTCCAGGAGACTAGCAGTGAAC
>JAEINL010000078.1 GCA_016342655.1 Sphaerochaeta sp.
AGTTTTAGATATGACCATTGTAATGCCAAATCCGCGATATTGCAAATTCAGGGGTCACATTCATATTGTTTACCATGCTTCCATTACCGAGCGAGTGCTGGGAAAGCAAGGTGAGATACCCCGCCCCTTGGGGCGGAAAAGGAGGCAACGCCTCCTGGATCCAGGGCTTGCCCTGGGGTATTGATACCTTTCATTGATAATCTGCCCCTGTCAGATAGCGGTGGAAGGCGTTGTTCACGAATAACGTTCGTTCCTGGACAAGCACGCTGCTCAGACTCTGAAGGGTGTTGATGAGTTTTTGCTTGTTCTCAAGCAAGGAGAAGGGGTGGATTGAATACCCGTTCTCTTCGAGGACGCAATCCACAATCTCTGTGTATGTCTTTGAGTCGGCTTGGAACGTTGTGCTGTACAAAGGCTGCCACCAGGCACCCTTGAGCAGTGCTGTTTTGCTGTCTTTTGCTTGGTTGGCATCATTCTTCTTGGCATAGGTGTTGATGATAGCATCGAACTTGAGTAGGTCCTCATGGGAAGCAAACTCAAACTTGGCATCGTATTCAACTGCATAGGCCAGGTAGAAGTTCTCTCCAAACTCCAGCACCCTGTAGTAGTCGCTGGGTGCTGGTACCGGACCCCAGTCAAGAAGGTACTCATAGATGGAGACTTTGGGCTCAATCTGCAGTTTGGCATCGATGCCTTCACTATTGAGCAGTACCGTCAATTGCTTGAGATGGGTCTCGTCGCTATGCCCATATTGGATGGTGCGGTACGTAAGGAATCGAGCATCATCGGCATCCTTTTTGAGGTTGTATCCGGTGGAGGCTCGCTGTTGGACAGTTATTGCCCCGATCTCATCCAGGTTGCCGTCTGTGAACAACGTGTAACCATCAAAGGCATTGGAAATTCGCATAAGGATATCACTGTCACTTACTTTTCCGATATAGTTTCTGCTTGCTCCTGTTGCATTTGCCACACTCATCAGCAGATTTGCCGCTGTTTCATTGTCCACATAACTTGACGACAGCAAATTCTTTGCAATTGAGGCTGGAAGCAAATTTGCATCGAGGGCACACGCGACATAACGTTGTACCTCGGCGGGAATAGCTTCTGAAATACCGTAATAGGAGAGGCGTTCCATAGCCTTTTTGTTGCTGTATGTCAGGGCTAATTGGCTGAGATCTGCGGCAACAACAAGAGCTTTGAAGATATCAGAGTTAGCTTTGAGAGAAACAGACTTACCGGTTATGGCTGTGAGTGCTGAACCGAATTGCGCAGCATCCAAGCTGGCAGAACTTAGCTTTATCTGGAAGTAGTGCTCCAGATAGGCAGCATTGGTAGGATCGTTAAACTGTGCTTCTTCGCTTATCCCGGCGCTGAAGAGCAATGCAGCTATAAGTAGCATGCTAAAAAACAGTGAATACTTTTTCATCTCGTGCCCCTTTTTGTATCATCCCTTATTGTGGTGCTTGTACTGTATCACCGAAGTAGTGAGATGTCTAGAAAAATCATAATATGAAAATAAATGATTATAATGTGAATTTCCAGTGAGTTTATTCCCGAGCGAGTGCCGGGAAAGCAAGGTGAGATACGTGAGCCCCTTGGCTCGGGAAAGGAGGCAACGCCTCCTCTTTCCAGGGCAAGCCCTGGGGTATTGATACCTTTCATTTTTATCTTCCAAACCCTCTTGCTTACTGCCAGTTCCAAGCACATCCAATTCTTGCACTTTCCTCATCAAGTCTAGTTGCTATTCCCAAGGATTTGATGGTAGGGTAGGGCATGCCGCTTGATTACTATAACCTCGTAAATAAGAAGAAAATAGATCCCTCCTGGAAGTTGATGACCTCTGATAATGGGCCGCTGCTCATCGCTTTCTTCGATAGCGTATTCCGTGAAGGGGGTGTGCGGCAAATCGGTGAATACGAACTAGTCATGAAGCTTGATGATTATCTCTATCACCTCATGGATGGTAACGAAGATACCCCTTTTCCCAGGTCTCCCAGTGAATATCTTGATGACTGGACCAGCGGTGAAAAGGGATGGCTCAGGAAGTTCTATCCTGCTGGCAGTGATATCGCCCACTATGAGCTGACCCCTGGTAGCGAAAGGGTCCTGCAATGGATCGATTCACTCGCATCCCGTCGTTTCATAGGTACTGAAAGCAGACTACAGACCTGTTTTGACCTCCTTCGGCAGATTGTCCAAGGTGTGGAAACTGACTCAGAGGTAAGGATCCTTGAACTGCAAGAGAAAAAACGCCAGATAGAAAATGAAATAGAGCGTATCTCTTCTGGTGATATCCCCATGATGGACCAACGCCAAATTCGGGAGCGGTTCATGCAATTCAAGCAGATTGCCCGGGAATTACGCAGTGACTTCACTGCTGTGGAAGGGAACTTCCGCGAGCTCGATCGGGAGATCAGAGAGGAAATCGCCCTCTGGGATGGCAATAAGGGGGATCTCCTGGAGCAGTTCTTCGGAGACCATGACAGGATCAACAAATCTGATGAGGGACAGAGCTTCCGTGCCTTCTGGGACTTCATCATGTCACCGGAAAGCCAGGAAGAACTCTCCCGACAACTCGATACGGTCTTTGGTCTGGAAGAGCTTGGAGACTTGAGAGCGGACAGCACCCTGCGAAGAATCCACTTCGATTGGATTGAGGCTGGAGAGAAAACCCAACGGACCGTAGCGCGCCTCTCCGGACAGCTGCGCCGCTTCCTGGATGACCGCGTTATCCTTGAGAATCGCCGGATCACCGAGTTATTGGACACCATTGAGAAAAAGGCGTTCATGGTGAGAGATAACAACCTTGACGGGCCTTGGATGGAGATAGAGGAATCAAAGGTTCATATCAACCTCCCTATGGAACAACCCCTATACTCACCCCCACCAATCCAAGAGTTGGTATCAATGATAGAACTTGATGATGGACAAGAAATTGACACTTCTGCCCTCTTCAACCTTGTGTACATAGATAGGGAAAGACTCCATAGGAACATCGAACAGGCTCTAGAGGATAGGGATCAGATTCGTCTTGATGAGCTACTAGAAAAGAACCCTCTCGAACAAGGACTTGCAGAACTGCTCACCTACCTCCACATAGCTGAAATGGAAAGCTTTGCCTCAGTATCAGAGGATGTAAAGGATCCTATACAGTGGAGTGGTACGGGAGATAGGATTCGTAAGGCACGGTTTCCGAGAGTAATCTTCACACGAAGGAGCACACATGGAGCATCATGATAGTGAGGACATTTCCCAAGTGGTTATCCACCTGATGCGGGGAATCCTCTATAAGGAAGACAAGCCAAAAGTTTGGGAAGCCATGGAACATGCAGAGGGACCTGTAAGGGATTACCTCTCTGTCATCAACCTCGATCTTGCAATATATGACAGTGATGGTTTTGCCTACCTTCAGAGCAAGGAGCAGGAAGAGGGTACTCCCCCTTTGCCCCGTATAATGGCACGAAGGCCTCTCTCTTATCCTGTCAGCCTTATGCTGGCTTTGCTGCGAAGGAAACTGACCGAGCACGATACCTACTCAAGTGAACCTCGACTTATCATCGGGGTAGAAGAGTTCACAAACATGGTATCGTCCTTCTTTCCAACCTCAAACAACGAAGTGAAGGTCCTGAAACGGATGGATGCCCATCTGCAGCGTATCCATGACCTGGGGTTTATCAGGTTTTTGGATGCGAAGAAGGATAAGTTTGAAGTCAAGAGGATTCTCAAAGCCTATATCGACGCCCAATGGCTGAGTGATTTCGATGGGAAATTAGAAGAGTATCTGACTCACGGTTCAGGATCGGATGAAGAAGGAGATACTGATGCTTGATGGGTTTTTTGAGTTTGGCGACGATGACAGTTCAGCAGGCTTCAGGCTCTCTGAAGTCCAGGTATATAATTGGGGGACATTTCACAACAAGGTTGTCACCCTGACCCTGGAAGGGAAAAACAGCCTCCTTACCGGTGATATTGGATCCGGGAAATCGACGCTCGTCGATGCCATCACAACGCTGCTTGTGCCTTCTCAGCGGGTAGCCTACAACAAGGCCGCTGGAGCAGACTTCAAGGAACGCTCCTTGCGATCATACGTCATGGGCTACTACAAGTCAGAGCGCAGTGAAGGAGGGTATGCCACCAAGCCTGTCCCCCTCAGGGAGGCAGGGACCACCCATTCGGTCATTCTCGGAGTCTTTCATAACGAAGTGCTGTCGCAAACCGTCTCCCTAGCCCAGGTCTTCTTCCAGAAGGACTCAAGTGGGCAGCCAGACCGGTTCTTCCTTGTAGCTGACAGAGCCCTCTCTATCCAAAAGGACCTTTCTGATTTTGGTAAGGAACTATCAGCTCTCAAAAGGCGTCTGAAGAAAGATGAGGCCATTGAAATCTACAACAGCTTTCCTGAATATGGGGCGGCTTTCCGTAGGCGCTTCGGCTTGAAAAACGAACAGGCCCTGGATCTCTTTCATCAGACGGTATCCCTGAAGACGGTAGGAAACCTGACCTCCTTCGTGCAGGACCATATGCTGGAGCCCTTCGATGCTATCACCCCTATAGACAACCTGATACATCACTTTGAGGATTTGGATAGGTCACACAATGCCATCCTACGCGCTAAGAGACAGATACAAGCCCTTTCTCCTCTCGTTGCCAACCTTGATACCCATCAAGCCGTCGATCAGGAAGTACGGGATAAGGCTGATATACGGGATGAACTGAAGTACTACTTTGCAGAGTATAAGAGAGCCCTGGTTACAGAGCAGCTCGATAAGAACCTTACGATACAGCAGAAACAGAAACAGGTGCTCGAGAGCATCAACAATCGTCTTGCGTCCCTACAACGTGAGCGGGATGAAACAAACCAATCTATCGCTGCTACGGGCGGTGTACGCCTTGAATTCCTATACAGCAAGAAAGAGAGTCTGGAGAAGGAAAAGAACTCCACTTTAAGAAGGGCAGAAGAGTATGAGATACTTGCTAAAAGTCTTTGCCTATCAAATCTTACAGGAATTGATCAGTTCGTAGACAACCAGTCGGCCTCTCGTGAACGCATGGTAACAGTTGTTGATACACGAAACGAGATTGAAAGTGCCAAATCAGAACTCGATTACACAGTTCGTAACCAAAGACAAGAACTGGATGCACTAGTGGATGAGATCAGCTCCCTCAAAGGCAGAAAAAGCAACATCGACGGGCGACAGATTGAGATCAGGCGACAGCTCTGCTCAGAACTATCCCTAGAAGAATCGTCCCTCCCATTCATTGGGGAACTGCTCGCTGTCAAAGATGAGCACTTGGAATGGGAAGGCTCTATCGAACGGGTGTTGAGGTCCTTTGCTCTGACACTCCTAATCCCTGATTCCCTCTACAAGAAGGTTACCCAATGGGTTGACTCGACTCACCTGAAGGGAAGGCTTGTGTACTATCGTGTCACTGAGTCGGACCACACCAAATCAGATAGGGCCCTTTCAGGTTCAATCACTGAGAAGCTCACCATCAAGAAGGATAGTGACTACTCCTCCTGGCTTGAAAAGGAACTGTTCAAACGGTATGGCGACCTCATGTGTTGTGAGGACCTGGTGCAGTTCAGACGGGTAAGTAGGGGCCTTACCCGTTCAGGGCAGGTCAAGGGAAGTTCTATTCACCATGAAAAGGATGACCGCTATGCCATCTCTGATAGAAGGCGTTATGTGCTTGGCTGGATCAATACCTCCAAAATAGCTGAGTTGGAACGACTGAAGGGCCAGAAGGATCTGGCCATACAGGCCCTGGATTCCCAGCTCGCAGAAATCAAAAACAAGCAAGATGACCTTGAGAGGCAGATTCATGACCTGAGAAGCCTCATGAACTATACGAACTACGAGGAGCTCGACTGGAAGGCTCTCGCCGCAAAGATAGAAGAGGTAAAATCTGAGATACAGGCAGAGAAACACCTGCTTGAGAGCCGCTCTGATATTCTTGAGAGCCTCCAGGGAAAACTCGTCCAGATTAATGCAAAGCTTGGTACCGAAGGTCAGCAACATTCTGAACTGCTGATGGAGATAGGCAAGGTAAAAAGCAAGATAGACGAATTTCGTGAGCAGTTACCTAGCATAGAGCAGCTTCTTCTGCAAAGCCCTAAACCCATTGAGAAGATATGTGCCAGAATAAATCCCTTGATCACTCCCTATCTTGGGCACAAGAAACTCTCCTATCAGAACTGTGAGGATGCAGAGCGTATCTTCCGAGATAAGGTACAGTCTGAAATAGATGCTGCCAAAAAAAAGCTTGATAAACTCCGTGATTCCATCATATCAGTGATGGGAGACTTTAACCGAGAGTACCCCACCCAGACCCGCGAGATGGATCCATCCATCGAGTCGGGCAGAGAGTATCGTAGAATTTTGGAAGAACTGGTCAGTGAAAACCTCCCTAAGTTTGAAGAACAGTTCAAGGTTCTGCTCAATGAGAATACAATCCGAGAAATCGCTGGCTTCCAGGCTAAACTGAACAAGGAATCCCAACAGATCAAGGAACGTGTGGACCAGATCAACAAGTCCCTCCATGGGATTGACTACAACAAGGACCGATATATACTCCTTGAGGCGATGAACACCAATGATATGGAGATCCGAACCTTCAGACAGGACCTCAAGTCCTGTATTGAAGGCTCTTTGGGAGGTTCGTCTGACCAGCAGTATAGCGAGACAAAGTTCCTGCAGGTCAAAGCCCTGATCAACCGTTTCAAGGGACGGGAAGGCTACTCTGACCTTGATAAACGCTGGAAGGAAAAGGTCTCCGATGTGCGCAACTGGTTTGCCTTCGCAGCCTCAGAGAGGTGGCGAGAAGATGATGCAGAGTATGAGCACTATACCGATTCAGGCGGAAAGTCTGGAGGACAGAAGGAGAAGCTGGCCTATACCGTCCTTGCCGCCTCGCTGGCCTACCAGTTCGGTCTTGAATGGGGAGAGGTTCGCTCCCGGTCCTTCCGCTTTGTGGTTATTGATGAGGCTTTTGGCAGGGGATCCGATGAATCGGCACAGTATGGACTGGACCTTTTCAAGAGACTCAACTTGCAGCTACTGATCGTGACCCCGCTTCAGAAGATCCATATCATAGAGCCGTATGTGTCTTCAGTGGGTTTCGTCCACAACCCCGCCGGAAAGGAATCAGTGCTACGTACCTTCTCAATTGAGGAATATACGCAAGAGAAGGAGAAACAGAAGCGATGACCTCACCACAGGAAGTGTACAAGAAACTCCTCACCGAGTGGGAACGCGGCGTTTTCTATAAGAATCATGCAAGCTGTTTCCCCTATGAGTGTAAGCTTTCTCCCATCTCCTCGAAACAAATGACCGAGGAGTTTGGGGCCGTAGACGCTTGGATCAGGCGTTTCATCGGCCATGCTAAGCTCTCTGTTTTCCTGAGGTATAAAGAGGTCAACCATCGCCTGTTAGGCAGGCACACTATCCCTGTCTCGCTGCTGTTTGAAACCCCTTTGGAGCTTGCCGCCTTACTTGGCAAGAGAAGTGAATGGGATACCTTCATCTCTCTGACGGAACTTTTGCACAAGAGGGATGAGAGGCTCTTTTCTTGGGCTATGCGATACCCGATCAGACTCCTTGAGGTCGCTATGGACCTTGATAAGCTCCTCCTTCTGTGGCAGTGGATAGTCGAGCATCCGAGACCTAGGATATATCTACGGCAGATAGACCTTCCTGGAATCGATACCAAGTTCACCGAGAAGCATATGGGCCTTCTCTCCCAGTGGCTTGATCTTACCTTGGCAGAGGGTATGATAGATGATCGCCATAGGGGCATCTCTCAGTTCGAGAGACGGTATGGATTTCTCCATAAACCAGAACTTGTCAGATTCAGACTTCTCGACCCTGATTTGCTCTTCAGGGGGTGCGATGATATTTCACTTCCAGCAAAGCAGTTCTGTGAGCTGTTTCAACCAGGGGAGAACCTGCCAATAGAACGGGTCTTCGTAATCGAGAATGATATCTGTGCCCTCACACTCCCTCTTGCAAAGAAGAGTCTGGTTATCTTTGGCAGAGGGTATTACTTCGACCATCTTACAGCGTGTGCCTGGCTTCATAGGATCCCAATATGGTATTGGGGTGATATCGACACCCATGGGTTTGCCATCCTCGACCAGTTTCGTTCTCTCTTTCCCCACACGAAGTCTTTCCTGATGGACAGGAATACACTTTTAGAGCACAAAGTCTCTTGGGGCCTAGAGCCCAAGCCCTTCACAGGAGTTCTGCACCATCTACAAACCGAGGAAGTGAATCTCTATCAGGAGCTTGTATCCGGTGGGATTCAGGAAAACCTCCGATTGGAGCAGGAGCTTGTGCGCTATGGAAGGGTAGAATCTGCCATAGACAGCATCGTTTCAAAGTCCTAACGACTAAAGGTTGCAGAGAAGTTTTTTACCATCTGGAGGAAACGGGACATTGTTCTAGTGGACAGAGGCTGTGTAAAAAAGTAGGATTTCATGGTAAGGATGTACTCATCGAGAGACAATACAGGTAAGGAAGCTGTATCCCACTAGGGAAAGTGAGTGAAAACTGGTTCACATCAGGGAGGCATATGATCATTTATTTGGTAGGTATGAGTTGTGTAGGTAAGACAACCATCGGTCGCATGGTAGCTGAAAAAATGGGTTTCACCTTTTTTGACTTGGACGAGAGGGTTCAAGAATTTTACCAAAAGCCGATTGAAAGGATTCAGGATGAGTTCTTAACGATGTATGGATTCAGAGAGAAGGCTAGTGTTGTGTTGGATCAAGTGTTCTCCAAGAATATTGATTCTGTAGTTTCAGGAACGCCAGCAGGGTTAAAGTTTTCCTATCTCCATGTATATAAGAAACATAAAAAGGATAAAGAACTGTATTCGATATACTTGCATGATACATGCGAGAATGTATTGAACAGACTGACTTTTTATGACAAGGATTCTAATCCAATTATCGAACCTATGAATGAATCAAAAAGAAGGCGCTATTTACGCGAACTTAAAGCGGATTACACGTATTTCAAGGGATCATACGAACGTGCCGATTTTCAGGTAAATATTGAACATGCCAAACTAGAAGACATTCCTGATCTGATTATTGAGAGACTAAGAAATACAATATCTTCCACTGGTAACAGCATAGGTGCTTCAGAGTGACAGTGCATTCCCGTATAGTTGCCCTTGAATATAGAGGGGCAATACCATTTTTACTGAAATGGCATAATCGTTGCTTGTTGTCTCAACTTGTGTGATGGTATAGTTATAAAAAGAATAGTCCTACGGAGGCCATGAAGAATGAAAGGTATCAATAGGGTAGTGGCCTTTTTTGGAGGGTCTGGGACATAAAAAGGTGCACATCCTTGACTAATCGTTGGATGTGCACCTTGTAAATCTCTGAGTCTTGCCTACTTAGTTGCAAGACCCACTTTGACTTTCTGTTTTCTCAAGAAGACAATGAATGCCGAGGTAGCCGCAACAGCTGCAATGATACCTACTGGATAACTGATGATCGTTGGAAGGGAAAATCCTTCTGGAGCCTGCAGAATATAGGTAGTAACAACTGCTGTCATAAAGGCAGCAGGAATGCTCGCCATAAGGTGAGAGCGTTTTGCCCTATGAAGATAGACAGCCCCTGTCCACAGTACAATGGTAGCCAATGTCTGGTTGGACCAAGCGAAATATCTCCAGATGATGGCAAAATCGATGAAATTCAAAGCAAAGCCGATTCCGAGGATAGGAATTGCCAGATACAATCGGTTCTTGATGCCTTTCTGTTCAAGGGAAAACATGTCACCAAGAATCAGACGAGTGCTTCTAAAGGCAGTATCACCGGACGTGATCGGGCAAGCAATGACACCTAGCATGGCCAAAACACCCCCAACAGGACCGAGTAGACCCATGGATACTCTGTTTACCACCAGACCAGCACCACCTTGTTTCACAACTTCACTCAGACCAGCTATACCATTGGGAAAGAAAGCCATGGCGGCGGCGGCCCAAACCAAAGCAACCATGCCCTCACTGACCATGGCCCCGTAGAAAACCTTACGGCCATACGATTCATTGGTAAGGCAGCGGGCCATAAGAGGTGACTGAGTAGAATGGAAGCCACTGATCGCACCACAGGCAATCGTAATGAACAACATCGGCCACATGGAAAGTCCGCTTGGGTGCATGTTTGTAAGGGTGATCTCAGGAATTGGTGCTTTGGTAACAACGAGCATGAGGCCAACTCCCACAGCCATGATAAGCAAAACCACGCCAAAGACAGGATAAATCTTGGCTATAATCTTATCGACAGGCAGTACGGTAGCGATGAAGTAATAGATGAGTATCGCAACCACCCAGAAAAACTTGTTGGCAAATATGCCAGACATACCAAGGTTGGCCAAAAGACCTGCAGGACCAGCCATAAAGACAGTACCGACAAGAATAAGGAGTACTATGGAGAATACACGCATGACTTGACGCATCCCATCTCCAAGATATATTCCTACAATTTCTGGAATGCTCTTCCCGTCATGGCGCATGCTCATCATTCCAGAGAGGTAGTCATGTACACCTCCTGCAAAGAGAGTCCCGAAGACAATCCAAAGAAAGGCTGCAGGACCAAAAAGAGCGCCCATGACCGCACCGAATATTGGGCCCAGTCCGGCAATGTTCAAAAACTGGATCAGAAAGATCTTTCCCCATTTCAAGGGGACATAATCGACTCCGTCCTCAAAAGCAACAGCTGGTGTAATGCGTTTTGTATCAATGCCGAATATGCGTTCGACCACCACCCCATATGTGAAATACCCGACAACCAGCAACACCATTGAAAGTAAAAAACTGACCATATTTCCTCCATGTTTGCACGCCAATACAAGCCTCGGCGTGTCTGGAGAATGTATCAGAAATCCTGAGCATAGAAGGGTAGTGGTGCATGAAACGTCAAAACAAGAACATGAATGGTATTCTTGCCGTATTCTTTATCCTTAGAGTAGATGTAAAAGCTGTTTCAACTCGCTGGTACTGTTTCTACTAACAGGAATCAATGTGTCACAGTGTGCCATCTTGAGGCGATAGGTTGAGTTCACCCAGAGTTCCACTGACTCCAAAAAATCCAGGTTAACCAAATAGGATCGATGACAAAGAAAGAAATGGGAAGTGCTAAGGATATCCTCTAACTCATGCATCCTGTAGGCGGAGGTAAAAAGCCCCTTGCTGGTCATCACTGTGCAGGAACGTCCAGATGCCTCTGCATAGATAATCTGATCTGTGCGGATTGGTATGATCTTTTCTCCTTGATAGAGAGAAATACGAGAAACAGGAGAAGACTCTTTGAGTGATTGGATCAATTGCAGAAGGCGAGACTGTGCAGCCTCGGGGCCCTGCTCATGTAGTTGTTCATGTATTCTTTTCAGTACCATGGCAAATCGCTGCTTGCGTACCGGCTTGAGAATGTAGTCGATCGCGTGCAGCTCAAACGCCTTTACCGCATATTCATCATAGGCTGTGACAAAGACGATCAGGGGGTAATAGTGATTCGCTAAAAACCCTTGTGCTGTCTCTATGCCGGACATGGCCGGCATCTGAATATCCAAGAAGATGATTTCAGGGCGTAGTTGCATAGCTTTTGTGAAAGCATCCAACCCATTATCAGCCTCCCCGACCAACTCCAGAGAAGGGTCTGCTTGAAGCAGTCGTTTCAATTCTCTTCGTGCCGGTGCCTCATCATCTGCAATCAGGACTCGGTGTTGCGAGGAATTTTGAGCCATACCTTTGTTCCCTCTCCTACTGTGGATTCGATTTTCAACCCATACTCAATACCGTACAAATTGATCAGTCGCTGGTGCACATTATCCAGCCCATGGGATTCGTCAAAAATATTGGATAAAAGTGCGGCATCCATACCCACACCATCATCAGTTATGCATATATGTGCCTCATCCTGTTCGATGCGAACATAAATTGTGACGCTTCCCGGATGCAGGCTTTTCTGCAGACCATGCTTGATGGCATTTTCAACCAATGGCTGAAGGATAAGTGGAGGTATAAGAAAGGAGGTATCCCCATCGATATCATAGTTCACAGAAATTTTTGGACCAAACCGAGCTTGCTCAATCGCAATATAGGCATTGATGTTTTCAATCTCAGATTCCAGGGAAATAAACTCTTTAGCCAGATGCAAGCGACTCCGATAGTAGTCGCTCAGATTCAGGAGCAAGTCTTTTGCCTTTTCACTGTCTTCGCTGATCAGCGAAGAAATGGTATTCATTGCATTGAACAAAAAGTGTGGATTGATTTGGCTCTGCAATGCTCTTAGGCGAGCCTTGCTCAACAGCCGTTCTCGTTTATCCAGCTCACTCAATTCTATCTGTAATGAGAGCAAATCAGCCAAACCTTTTGCAACCTCTATGTCAACTTCGCTGATAGCATACTCTCTCTCACGGTAGAGCTTCAATGTTCCAATCGGCGTATTTGAGTACATAAGGGGGACGATGACCGCCGATAGGAGAGGACAATCTTCCTGTGAGCATTGTATATCTTGCTTGGAATGAGCAACCTGCACCGAACCTTGCAGTATGGCGTTTCGTGTCATCTCTGTCTGGATTGGCATTCCAGGTCTATGATGGTCTTCACCAATGCCCACATGGGCAAGGATTATCTCCCGATTGGTGAAGGCGACAGCGGCTACCGACAACTCCTTGGCAATTACCTGAGCTGTTTTCCTTGCCTGCTCTTCGGTATATCCTTTTCGGAAAAACGGTAGGGTAGTCCCTGCTATTTCCAGAATCTTCTGCGATTGCCGGGCTGCTATCCTTTCCTCTTCCCTGAAGAGCGTTTCACTTATGGCAATAAACATCCCGATTCCCAACGCATTTCCAACGATCATGGGAAATCCGATGAGGGAGACCAGCTCGACCGCTGCGCTATAGGGTCTGGCAACCAAGAGAATTATCACCATTTGAAACATCTCAGCCACAGCACCGCTGGCTAAGCCAAACAGCCATTTCTTCTTTGCCCTGATAAAGTAAGGGTGTAAAAGAGCGGCAAGGCATCCTTCTGCGATGGTGGAGATCATGCAGGCCAGAGAGGTAAACCCGCCTATATCAATTGCCCATCTATGTATTCCTGCCAACATTGCTGATACGACGCCCACCAAAGGCCCTCCGATAAGACCTCCGACAAACACACCGACAATACGCGAATTTGCAAGCGCCCCTTGAACGGGAATGCCTGTATAGGTGCCTAAAATCCCCATACCGCTGAAATATGCTATCAGCAGAAGATAGTTGAGAACTGTCTTATGGCTCTTAAGTATTATTTTTCGAAACGGCTGTACCCTAAAGAGAATTATGGCGAAAACCACAATCAGGCCACCCTGACTGGTCAGGCTCAAAAGTATTCCCCACGCTCCATCGATTATCCTCATAGTGGACTTAGTCTATCGTCAGAACCCTGCTAAAGCAATAACCGTATTGACTACTACTGTATGGATGTAGGGTATTCCCCAAATTCTATCTGACTTGCACACAAGCCTGGTTTGCATTGGTTGTCTCTTTTGTGCCCACTGATAGTGTAGCTTGTGAGGTTCTATGCATTCCGTTCCAATGATGTAGGGAGCCTGTACTCTCAAGAGGCAATAGCGTATGCTTGTGCCTATCAACGGCAATACAGCCAAATACGTCGTATAAAAGGATCAAGCGCATATGTCATTTATTTCTTTGGGGGTTTCAGACTCTCTTGTAGGTACTTTAGAGCGAGAGAACATAACAACACCCTATCCCATTCAAACAGAAGTGATTCCAGCAATCTTGGGGAATAAGGATATCCTTGGTATTGCAAAGACAGGATCGGGTAAAACCCTCAGCTATGTATTGCCTATTCTTATGAAAGTGCAAAAGAAAAAAGTTCAGAAAAAAGACAGGCATATTCGAGTACTGGTAATGGTTCCCACGAGAGAGCTTGCCGCTCAAATAAATTCTGTGTTTTATAACTATATCCATGAGTCTGGCTTGGACTGTAAAACCCTGGCGGTCTTTGGTGGCTCTTCCATTAATCCTCAGATGATGGCGATGAGAAATATTGACATTCTCATCGCTACTCCTGGACGGTTGTTGGAACTGGTATCTGTGAATGCTGTTCATGTGTCTGCTTTGGAGATAGTAGTTCTTGATGAGGCAGATAAAATGCTAACTGCCGGTTTTGAGAAGGAAATGGACCAGATATTTGCTTTGCTTCCTGTGCACCGCCAGAATCTGCTTTTTTCGGCAACCTTGAATGAGGAGATACATTCCCTAGAAAAAGTCCTGCTGCATGATCCCCTAGTGATCAGGATGGAAGAGGAAGCAAATCCAATCGATCTCATACAACAGAGTGCTTACTATATTCCAGAAGAGAAAAAGGGCCCTCTTCTACGGTATCTCATTACAAGCCAGAATATGAAACAAGTGTTGGTCTTTACCTCTTCTGTAGCTAGGGCTGATAGGGTTGCCGATAAATTACAAAAAAACGGCATTGAAGCCAGATCAATCCATAGTAAAAAGAGTCAGGGAGCGAGGACTGACCTGCTGAGGGCCTTTAAGACAGGCCATCTGAGAGTGTTGGTCGCCACCGACCTTCTTTCCCGAGGAATTGATATTGAGAATCTTCCTTTTGTAATAAACTATGAACTGCCGCGTTCCCCAAAGATCTTTATCCATCGGATTGGAAGGACAGGACGAGCAGAAAATTTTGGCGAGGCAATTACCTTCATCAATCCTTCAGAAGAGGCTCATTTTCGTGTGATAGAAAAGAAGATGAAGAAAAGAGTTACAAGAATGTCTTGTGAGAGTTTTGACGAAGCAAACTAGGGAGAAGCATTGGTAGGTTGTTGCTTTGAACCTATGGCTCATAGGCTTGCTATGGACTCAAAGTTAGCGTAAGGAAGAAAAGGTATATCATTGAACGATACTGTTGAGCAAAACTATTTTTATGTCATTAATTATCCTCTACAAGAAAAAGAGTTATGTCTAATGGAGATGAAAAGCCTCTTCGATAAGGATATACCCAAGAAATACTTTTTTTCTTCTAGAAGCATTGACCCTTCCCGAAGTCCTTTTATCAAATTGAGAATTTCCATTCTTTATACTGCTTCTTCCCTGGAAGAGTTGGTGCAGATCCTCAGTGTTGAAAAAATGACCTGTGCTAATTTCAAATTTGCCAGGTTCAAAGTCGAAGAAGGGCAACTTGATTATGCAACATGGATACACAGTGTTACAGAGTTAGGTAGAGTTATCCAAGGTGAAGTGGATATGAAGAACCCTTCCATCCAACTGGGGATTACCATAATTGATGACCGTTGGATTTTTGGTATCTATGAAAGGAATGAGAGTCCTTGGGAAAAGCACAACCTGAAACCCTACACCAACAGCAATTCCTTAGAAACACGTACAGCACGAGCTGTTGTAAATATTGCTGTTGGACAGCAGATACAAACTAGGTTGGTGGATCCCTGTTGCGGAATCGGCACGGTGGTGCTTGAAGCTTTGTCCTTAGCCATTCCTGTGACTGGGTATGAGATTAGCTGGACCATCGCAAACCAGGCTAAACAGAATGTCTCTTACTTTGGGTATGATAGGTGTATCATAAAAGGTGATATGCATGAGATAACCGAAAAGTATGATGTGGCTATACTTGATTTGCCCTATGGTCTGTTTTCCCATGTTACCGACAAACAACAGAAGAGTATTATCCATGCTTCAAGGCATATCACCGAAAAGCTCATACTCATTACCTGTGTTGATATGGACGAGGAAATAACGTGTGCAGGCTTCACTATTGTAGATTGCTGTACGGTTACTAAAGGGACGTTTGTCCGGTATGTAAGGGTGTGTCGGTAATTCTGGAGATTCTCTCAACTATAAGGGTAGGGCTACACAGTCTCCTAGTGGTCTTGTGGGAACCCTATGCAAATGATACCCTAATAGTTGCTAAAAGGCTTACAGCATTCTAAGAAGGGTTATAGTAGTACAACGAGAAGAGAAGTGATGATAAGGATACCTCCCCTAATGGAATAGAGTATGGAGAAAAGATCCAGATTCTTCGAAGAGATTGTAAGAATAGTAACAATAGCGCCCAGATGCTAGAAACCTTCTAGCAAAGGAACCCATCCAATGCATACCGATTCTGATTTTCAGGAACAACCAAACAATCCTCTGCACGGAGTGACGCTTGAGCAAATATTACGATATCTTGTGAGATATTATGGGTGGAGAAACCTGTATTATGAAATTGAAATCCGCTGTTTCTATAATGACCCTGGGATAAAATCAAGTTTGAAGTTCTTGCGGCAAACTCCATGGGCTCGTGCTAAGGTAGAAGAACTCTATCTTTCTCTACTGGAAGAGCAAAAAATGGAAAGGGAATTTGAGACTGACCCTACCTTGTAAAGAACCCAAGGGTAGTATAGCTAATGAAAGGTATCAATACCTTTATGACATTCATACAGCCTTCAATGATTCCTGAGGTGACAGGGTACTTTGCATGCATGATTATCTGTTCTGTGTACCTTCTCTTCTTTGATGCAAACCTTACCAGTTCGACAACGCCCGCAACTGCTGGTACAGCAGCGAGACCTTGCTGATTTCCTCATTCATCTCAATCAGACGCCCAAGCTGAAGCTGGCCGTCAAACTCAGAGAGGGTTTTCGCCTGTGAAGAGTCCTTCATCTTTGGGGTAAACAGCAGGTAGGGAGCATGCTTGAACATCCTGTACCCCTCTTCATTGCCATCTGCCCTCAGCTTCCTGGCTGTTCGGAGGCGCACCTTGTCCATGACATCCTTGAGGAAGTTTGCAGTCATGTGAAAGCGGTCGGAAATGACGTCCACATGGGGAAGCTCCTTCTTGAAGAAGGTCGCATAGGTGTGGTTCTGGTCCATGGATACACAGAGCAGGTCCCTATAGAAGCCCTTGTGGTACAAGGAGAAGAATGGCCTGAAATCCTCAGCTGTCCGTCCTTCGCAGAGGAACAGCGGCTGCTTGTTGGAGAGGTCCAGCACTATTGAGGCATACTATAGGCCCTTGAGGATGGAGAACTCATCCACAGCTATGTACTTCACATTCTCAGGCTCTGGGATGTTTGCCTCCACTTCAAGCAGGTACTCCTTGTGCACCCTGCGCACCAGATCTTCGCTGAGAACCAGGATCCTAGCTGTAGTGCGAATGTTGGCATTTGGGGCATCCATCATGTCACAGATCTTTCTGGCCAGGTCGAGGTTTACATGCCTATCTTTGAACTGGAAGGGGACAATTTCTGTAAACTTCAGCTCACAGCAAGGGCATAATCCTCTGCGTTTGGTGACATGCCAGTAGGTTCTCTTGTAGGGAGGGATGGGTTCTGCGCTCAAGGGTTTCTTGCCACGACGAAAACCGTGGTTGCCAGCAACAGCGCCACACTCGGGGCAAATAAGATCCTCGGTGCATGAAAAATAGAGGTGGATATCCTTCCCTGATATTTTCTGTGATGTAAGTCTGAAGGGTTTACAGGGCAGGTGAATACTGATATTTTGTTCCTGCAGCTCAATAGGTTGCATGGCAGTCTCCTTGTTTATTCCCCAACGAAGCGAGAGTAGCGGAAGCATGCTTCCATTACCGAGCGAGTGGCGGGAAAGCAAGGTGAGATACCCCGCCCCTTGGGGCGGAAAAGGAGGCAACGCCTCCTGGGTCCAGGGCTTGCCCTGGGGTATTGATACCTTTCATTGATCGTACAACAAACATACCAGAGACTGCCTTTCCTATTCTATGCACTTTGAGAAATTAATAAAATTACCTACTTGACCACCAAGGATGCGGAAGAACCGAAAATTTTATATATTCAAGAGATACCCTGATGAGAAATAATCTATATTTCACGGGTATAATCTCTAAGCACAGTCCAAAGGTGTTTACAATAGAAACTAAACCGGATTTTTTCGTGGT
>JAEINL010000079.1 GCA_016342655.1 Sphaerochaeta sp.
AAAGAAATTTGGGATGTCGCAGCAGTAGCGGTTCTAACCTTGCCTGAGGCTATACAGAGTTACTCAACAGCAACTCCACGGATTGCAGAGGATGGGTCCTACATTCTGGATCCCAGAAGGGAGGCCTGTAGCTGGGTCTATCATCTCAACAGGGATGCTATTTATGCCGACCTCTATAAGAGGTTGAACAACCCCTCTCTCTAGCAGAAGTAATACTTGATAAGGGCTTATGATGTTTCATAGGCCCTTATTTTAGAACTTACTAGCAACAGTGTTCGCTTGAATAAGCACCGGCGCTTTACAGACCAGCACTTTCTGAAATCAGTTAGACCACTTAGCGAATGATTACA
Organism: Sphaerochaeta sp.; assembly: GCA_016342655.1. Taxonomy (GTDB): domain Bacteria; phylum Spirochaetota; class Spirochaetia; order Sphaerochaetales; family Sphaerochaetaceae; genus Sphaerochaeta. The sequence goes on from JAEINL010000079.1 coordinate 351, forward strand.
TATTCCCTTACTCCTTACTGGTCTTGAATACCGTCTCAAGGCGTGTCCTTTCGAAGTAATCATCAAGCTTTGTGTCTGGCTCCTTGGGCTCGTTAGAGAGAAGGATAGATTGCCGAAGCGTATTGAGGTCCAGTTCTTTCCTTATCGGTCCTCTTCCGGTATTCGGCCTCATGGTTTTGGTAAATGTTTTCCACTCCCCCTCCAGTTGATACCGCCGGAAAGCATTTGTGAGTGTGTCCAAGTTGATTTTGATTTGTTCCATTCTTCAGGACAAATCACTATGCGTTCCAGTTCTAATCAGCTTTAGGATACGCATTTTCTGGACTATCTTTTGCAATTTTCTCGGATCGCAACCTCTCTTGACCGCCATCTTGTAGTCTTTCTTGAATTGTCCTGTAAATTCTGGCTTAAGCATTCAGGGCATCCATCAAGCTTGAAACGCTGTCAAAAGGCCCATACATTTCCTTGTCATTCTCAGCTGCTTCCATCGCAGCCAGAGTCACTTCATTAGGCTCCTTCAGAACTACCTCAAAAGGAAATCCTTTGTGGCTAATCGCCTGTCTCAAGAACACATTGATTGCAGTAGTCATATCCATGCCGAGATCAGCAAAAATCAGTTGTGCTTTTTGCTTCACCTCCCGGTTCATCCGGATTGTCATACTTGTATCCGCTTTTACTGCCATACTACACGCTCCTTTCATAGAGGATTTCAACAAAAATATAGTATATAATATGCCTAATGTACATACATTAGCACTACTTGATTTGAATTCTGTTTCTGATAAGGAAATTTGAGGGTCTGAAGACATTTTTTGGATGGTTTGCGCAGGGTTGGAGAATCAAGAAGAAATGGAGAGCCTCACGCATCCCAGTACTAAGGGAAAGAGGAGGTGGGCACTCAGGGCCATCGGTGACATCTTCTCCAATGATAAAGCAAACTATACTCAGCTGCACATCCTGGTACCAATAGGGACTGGAAATGTGTTTATAGTATATCTTGTGCAAACACACCAGGGTGTGTATAGTTACTTAGTGTTTATTAGTATGTGTGTCCCAAATTGTATGATATGTGTCCATACTATAGTATCCTTGAATGAATGGTATAGGAATGTGAAGAGATGAAAAAGAAGAATGTAATCAATCTGATAAAGTACTATACAGAAAAAAACGACGCAGCTTTCCGTGATGAAGCATATGCAATAGCCGTGGATTTTAACAGGACTAATGACAGTGAGCTTGGTGACTATATCATGGCCTTACTATCTGACAAGAACACTTTTATCCCGCAGGTGCTGAATGGGAAGATGGACTATCTGAGAAAAGTCGAGTATTCAGCAACCACGCTGCCTCTTCCTGAATGCATCAAGGATGAACTGATGGGCATCGTTAATGCTGTCAGTTACGGAGCTGGGGTAAATAAATTCCTATTCCAGGGATCCCCGGGTACAGGGAAGACTGAGAGTGCAAAGCAGCTGGCACGAATCCTTAACCGGCAACTCTACATCGTAGACTTTGATCTGCTTGTAGACAGCAAGATGGGCCAGACATCGAAAAATATCGCGGAATTGTTTGCAGAAATAAATACCGTTCCCTATCCGGAGCAGATCATCATCCTGTTCGATGAACTTGATTCTATAGCCCTTGATAGAACAAACTCGCGTGACCTGCGAGAAATGGGCAGGGCTACATCAGCCGTATTGAAAGGGCTGGACGGCCTTAACAGCCGAATCGTCCTGTTGGCCACAACAAATCTTTTTGAATCCTTTGACAAGGCTCTTATCCGTCGTTTTGACAAAGTAACAGACTTCAATCGGTATGTAAAAAAAGATCTCCAGGAAATTGCCGATATCATTCTTGAAAACTTATTACAACAGTTCAAATTTCAAGGGCGGAATATAAGGTTGTTTAGAAAAATACTAGCATTGATGGATCCTATACCCTATCCCGGAGAGCTGAAGAATCTCATAAAGACAGCTATTGCATTCAGCAATCCTAATGAAGAGTTTGATTATCTGTCACGACTGTTCAAACAGATAAGACCGGGTTTCTCTGGAGACTACAAGGAATTTCAGGCACTGGGGTTCTCTGTGCGCGATATTGAAATCCTGTCCAAAGTTTCAAAAAGCAGGGTATCCCGAGAGCTGATGGAGAATAAGAAATGAACAAGGTGTTGGAACTGAAAGGAAAGTTCAATCAGGCTCCTAATGCGAACCGACCTGTGGCGCCAACTCTACCCATGGGGAAAAAGGTCAGCGTTTCCGATATTGAACGATTGATACAGTCGCTTGATGGTACCCACCGCTATTGGACACATGAGCGAAGGTTATTCAAGCCCTTGATTTCAATATATTACAAGGACGTCGTGGCAAAAAGTAACCGAATGGGAGCAATACTCACTGATGGATCCCTATCCCCCAATACTACAATTGTGGGTGCAAAATTCTCAGATGAGAGAAATCCCAAACATATCATTACTCATTGTGTCAATGTCCGAACACTTGAACGAGGATTGGAGCAGTTGCCGAAAGTCCTCTCTATACTGAAGGATGGATTTGATTCTATCCTTACTGCTGAAGAGATGGATATATTGAATAACAATATTCAGAGACTCAAGAGAAAGCTCACCTCTGATGAACTGAACAGAAAAAAACAGAGCGAAAGGGTTATCACTGCCCATGGTCTGAGCAAATCTCGGTTTTGTCATATCATCAAGGATGCCTATTATATTGACCATTTTGGGGTTGAAGAACGGATAGCACCCATTTCAGGCAGCCAGATTGTCACCCTGTATGATACCGGACTGAAACGGGAAGAGATTCTCAAGAGACTAGGAATGCAGGATGAAAGTATTAGGGTATTGGACGATGTTACGTGGCTGGTGACTCCTGACCAGTACAATAAGATTATCAGCGAGGCTCCTTATCTGGTAGCAATGACTGTAGCTGATTTTGGAAGGATTGACGCACTCATCGATGATGGCGGCACTGGTCCTTCATCTGGTTTCTCAATTCCAGAACCAAGGGACGAGCCAGTCATAGGTGTCATCGACACACTCTTCGATCAAGAGTCGTATTTCTCTTCATGGGTGGATTATACCTGTATGGTACCCCCAGCTCTTATTGAGAGTGATGATTACGCACATGGGACTGCAATCTCCTCTATTCTTGTTGATGGGCCCTCCCTGAATGCCCATCTTAATGATGGATGTGGACGTTTTCGTGTCCGGCATTTTGGAGTCGCAAAACATACGAGGAACAGTACAGCCAACCTGATGAAAGCGATACGTTCCATCGTGGAAACAAACAGGGATATCAAGGTATGGAACCTTTCCCTTGGTTCTCCTCTGGAGGTTGAGCCGAATTTCATTTCCCCCGAAGCGACGCTCCTAGATGAGCTCCAATTTGAAAATGATGTCATCTTTGTGGTGGCAGGAACGAACAATCGGGACCGCCATAAAAATTATCCCAAGCTAGGAGCTCCGGCCGATTCCATCAATTCTTTGGTGGTTAATGCAGTCTCTTTGACAGGGAAGCCGGTGGAATATGCCAGTAAGGGCCCAGTGCTGTATTTTTACAAGAAACCCGATGTTGCTGTTTTTGGTGGGGATTGTCAGGATGGTATGGTTGTCTATTCCAGCCGAGGAAGAGTCAAGGAATCGGGGACATCTTTTGCGGCCCCTTGGATTGCTCGGAAATTGGCATATCTGATACATATTATGGGCTTTCCCCGGGAGGTTGCGAAAGCTCTCCTTCTTGATTCTGCCGCAGGGTGGAAAAACACTGTCACTAACAGGGATCTTGTTGGCTTCGGAGTTGTCCCAACGCGAATAGAGGATGTCTTGAATACGCCTGACGGAGAGATCAGGTTTGTGGTGCAGGGAGTATCCGAAGCATATGAAACCTATGCATACACCATCCCTGTTCCAATGAACAAAGACCAGTTCCCCTATATCGCGCGGGCTACGCTTTGCTACTTTCCAAAGTGTTCCCGTTCTCAGGGCGTCGACTATACTGATACGGAGATGGACATCCATTTCGGAAGGATAGACAAGAAAGGTAAGATAAAATCAATCAACAATAACGTACAAGGAGATGATGAGCCACATTCTTTGTTTGAAAAGGAAGTGCGAGACAGATATCGAAAATGGGATAATGTGAAACATATCTCTGAAGGAAAGAAGGAACGTAATCTTCCACGGAAACGCCTAAGTCCATCATCGCCCAACTGGGGTATCAATATCAAGACTAAGGAACGCCTACAGACAAAGTCCGGCCAAGGGTTGCATTTTGGAGTGGTAATCACGTTACAAGAGATTACAGGAGTAAACCGTATAGCTGAGTTCATGCAGCTTTGCCGTGCTAATAACTGGTTTGTCAGTGAAGTAGATATCCACGCTAGAATCGAATCATATGTTAAAGCCGAGGAGGAATTGGAGTTTGATGAGGATGAAATGTAACCGGACTATGAATTCCCATTTAAGTCTTGGGGAGAAACCATTTAGACTCTCTTTTTGAGACGAAAGAAAGGGGAAGGCAACTGCGCTGATGTACAGCATCATAGAGACCACCAAGATATATGCCCTCAACCCCCGTGACTACCTTTCCTATGTGTTCATGCAAGTTGATAACGTATTATACCCGAGCTCCGGAAAAGAATTTTCTAAGTAAAAGCCCAGAACGATTCTCGTCGCATGCAATACGAAAGGATAATCCCTACAATCACATCATATAAATGAAAGGTATCAATACCCCAGGGCAAGCCCTGGACCCAGGAGGCGTTGCCTCCTTTTCCACCCCAAGGAACGGGGTATCTCACCTTGCTTTCCCAGCACTCGCTCGGTAATGGAAACATGGTAATGCTTCCACTACTCTCGCTTCGTTGGGGAATCAAAAATCATTTCTCCTATGACAGTATATGTCACATTCCTCACCCTTATTTTGTAATTTCTGATGAAAATTAAAAACCCTTAATCTCTCAATAATTTTTAATTTCATTGAAACAGATACCCGAAGGAAGCCCAACTCGCATGAAATATCGGGCAAAACTTTGAGATAGATGCTCTTTATATGGAGGTAACAATCTCTTTCGTTCTCTTCCACCTACCAGTTTTTGCAAATAGGACTTCGGAAGGGAATAAATATGATAAAAACTAACGCAATAAAAGTCCTCATCTGCACCGTGCAGCCCAACATTGTTTAGCAAATGATAAGCTGGTTGATTCCCTTTCCTTAATTCTTCCCTACCACTTGAACTTTGATAGTATTCATTGTTACTTTTTAATTCTGCTAAGGACAACAAAGGACAAACAATAACTGAATCAATTTTATCATTCATCAAATCGCAAGACTGTGACATTATTATAAATGTCTTAGAAAAAACATCAACAGCAATCGAAGAGCCCTCCGATAATAACCCCTCATAGCTCTCAGGTTTAAAGAGGAGCACTTTACAATTTTCTATTATATCGCCCTGTTCAAGGGATTTCTCATCAGTAAGGGTTTGGTACCAAGGATAGGTACTATCATATTCTGACATCAAAGCACCCATTGTTTTTCTAGTTGAGTTACTTTAGTTATTAGTAGATTTATAGTCATTACAGGAGGCATAGCAACAAAACCATCAGTATTAGTATCTGCTGAACCAAATGGTTTAAGCGAGATGTACGAATAATCATAGGTATTATCAATTTGACTGCAATATGCAATATGTGAAATTGGCAAATTAAGATCAAGATTCATTGCTGACAATGGAGGCATAGTCATCATTAACGTTGCTATCGTAGAGACGCCAGCAATTCGGACCCAGTTTGAATTATTTATACTTCGTTCCATATTTCCCCTCATGTATAAATAGGAGACATTGCGTCTATATAGCTTCCAAGTAACAAGTCATAAAAAGTCTGTTTCTCTAAATCATGCGACTCTTCAAGAATACTATCAAGTTTTTTTGCAAAAGTATCAACCGACATCACCTGGTTACAGGCTATACCAATATCAATCATTGAAACAGTCCTTACAGGCTTGTTATTTAAACTAATCTCCACACTGTTATTAAGTTGAAGAATTACTACCTTATCTCCTTTCTTAATTTCTGTATGTATTGATGCTGTAGTATCAGGAGTTAAAGGCTGCTCATTTATAGAAACTACTAAATTCGAGACTGAAAATAAAGGACTCTCTATTACATTGATATATCTCAAACCTGTCTGATTGACAGACGATATTACTTTTACTTGGGTAGCAGCTTCCAATAGTTGTATTACAAAACGCTTGAACTCATTCCATCCTTTATAGGGTTCCCGATTCGAGAAAAAGAGGGTACGAGGACCTATCCCAACAACCAAATTATCTTTTATGAGATGGTAATGTGGCTGATTAATCAAGTTTGGATCATTTTTACGGATTTCACTTGGAATTTGGAGAATCGGTAGTGGTACAAGATTGCAACCTTTTAAGACTGGCGAAATTGCCTGGAAAAGTACCCCAAATACAACCTCGTCAGGACAGTTGGGTGTAAATTTAACTTCAAAAATTGTTTCTACAATAGGACATTGCCCTAACTTTATTGGATACTTGTTCATTTTCTCCTCAAAAATTTAATTGAAACTCACAAACACTCTTTCTCTCTCTACACAAGTAGTATATACAAAATATTGTGAATAATCCATCAATTCTTATTGTCTTGACATAATGAAAGGGCTCAAACAGAAAACTATACAGAATGGTCTCAGGTGCTGCTTCTCAAACAATGGCCTCTACCAGAGAGCCTCCATTGATGCTCCCACTTTCAGATACTTCTCATAGAGTGCATCAAACAGCACTACATCAGATGCAACCGGTTCATAGAGAACACCCTGTCTTGATACCATGGCCTTTTGTGCTTCTTTGAGATCTGCAAAATACCCACAGGCAACAGAGCCGTACATGGCAGCCCCTAGGGCACAGGTTTCCTGCTGAAACAGAGCGAGAATAGGCAGGTTGAGAACAGAGGCCAAACGTTTCATGAGCACTTCTGACTTTCTTGCAATACCACCGGTGGCAACCATGGAATCGAAATGCAGGCCACCTTTTTGCATTCCCTCTACAATGGAACGGAGACCGAATAGAAGGGAATTGGTCAGGACTCCATACATCGAGGCTACATCAGTTGAGAGATTCAGACCAACAAGAGCCCCTCTCGCCTTGTCGCATCCATTCGGGTATCTTCTACCGTTGAGCCACTCTAAGGCAATGAGATCTTTCCCAATTTCACTATTTGTCAGCATTTCATCAAGACGGGGAAGGATGTTTCCCGTCTCTGGGGCAAAAGTGGCAAGACACCGGGCAAACCAGGACAAGACATCACCAAAAGCAGCCTGTCCCGACTCCACACCCCAAAACCCAGGAATGATGGAGTCTTCGGCAAGACCGGCAAAATCTGTAAGACTTTTCGGGTCTTCCATCTGTGCATAGGGAAGCACCGTCATATGGACAGCTGAGGTCCCCAACACAGAAACCAAGACCCCGGGGCCAATTCCTGCCCCCACCGCCCCGGCATGGGCATCCAAAGTACTTCCTCCAACCACGACATCATCGCAAAGACCGAGAGGGGAAGCCCAAGAAGAACATATATACCCAAGGTTTGCCGAACAGGGTTGGGGAATCTGGGTGTACTGCTTAAGAACCTCTGCAGCATATGCATCAAATTCACTCAGAAATGCATGTGAAGGCAACCCATCAAACTTGGAATTCCAAAGGGCTTTATGCGCAGCAGCACACTGAGATCGATAGGTTATTTGTTGTTCTCCGGTCAAAAGAAGAGGAATCCAGTCACAGAGCTCAATCCAATCCTGTGAAGCTCTTCGCACCTTTGGATTTTTCCTTCCTGTGTGCGCTATCTTTGCCCAAAACCATTCAGAGGAGTATGATCCCTGATAACAGGTATAATCGGTCTCCCACCTCGAGCAAAGGGTGTTGAATTCCTCTGCTTCCTTTGTGGCTGTATGGTCTTTCCAAAGGGAGAACATCGCATCAGCATCCTCAGAGAATTCCTCAAGAAGAGCAAGAGGAACTCCCTCTCTGTTTACTGGGGAAACTGTCGAGCCAGTGGCTCCAACACCAATGGATCCAATACTATCCCGTTCTTCCTGGGAGAAAGAGGACAGCAGCTTCTGAAGTGCAGCAAACAATGCTTCCTGATAGTCACTTGGATGTTGCCTGAACTGGGCAAGGGAGGGATTGCAAAACAACCCCTTCGCCCAACGGGAGTACAAAGAAGAGGCTGTCTGCAAGACAGTGCCATTGTCATACCGGACCAAAGCGACACGAACCGAATCGGTCCCAAAGTCAACTCCAATCCCATACAGCTTGTTTTGTTTCATACAGATCCCTTATCTCAATGAAAGGTATCAATACCCCAGGGCAAGCCCTGGAAAGAGGAGGCGTTACCTCCTTTTCCGCCCTAAGGGGCTCACGTATCTTACCTTGCTTTCCCCGCACTCGCTCGGTAATGGAATCATGGTAATGCTTCCGCTACTCTCGCTTCGTCGGGGAATCAAATTTTGCCGGAACATCCGGCCAGATATCTGCCTTAGGATCCAACAACCAAGTATGTTCCTTACGATAATACCGTGTCGAAGGTAACCATTTGTTGCCAGGAAGATGTGGAATCATCCAAATGTAGTACATCGCATACCCAGGAGCTGCCCCCTGAGCATGCGTCGCATTGGGCGGAATCAACAAAGAGTCCCCGTCATGAACCACCTGGGCATCCTCATCCATTATCGACACCCCAAAGCCTTGGCTTGGAAAGAACCGATAATGATAGATTTCAGGATGCGGATGATCATGAGGAGGGTAACTTGACCATTTTCCAGGATGCGTGATCACCTCTCCCATTACCATATTGGAATAGGGAGCAGTGGAACCATCAAACACGGTCCTTACCGTCCTGGTTGAAGTCTCCTGAAGGGTTCCACCTCCAAATATCTCAGTACCGACATCTTCCTTGCCATACAATACCACAGAGAATTCCTGATCATTGACACAACGCTCAACAGCAAATTCACAATCAGTTACTGCAAGGATCTGGATGGGAACCTTCTTTGGAGCATGAAGAACCACTGGAGGCTCATCAATACAGGAAGAACGGCTTTCTCTCTTCTGATTTCCTTTCCAAATAAACTCTGCTGTGCCATGCACAAGCATCCAGGCTCTTTCCAAATCCAAAGAACACGTATACACCTCCCCTTCCCTCAACTTCAGAATACCAAAATCGAGCAACATTTCTGCGTGTACGCCCTCTAGTTCAGTAATAGAGGTATACCCAAAAGGAAAAGCTTTATCTGCGTGTACTATCATCAGAAAACACTCCTATTTCTTCAAAGCGAGGGCAACCAGAGCCTCATCCACAATCCTCTTGGGGGTCAGCTCAAAACGATTGATGAGATAATCCAAGGGACCAACCTCACCAAAGAGATCTTTCACCCCGACACGTCTGACCACTGCAGGATAGGTTTCGCTCAAGAATTCAGCTACACCACTTCCCATGCCCCCGATCATCTGGGCATTCTCACAGGTTACCAACGCCCCCGTCTTCTTAGCATAGGACAGGACCAAATCCTTATCTAGGGGTTTGACTGTATGCATGTCGATGACAGCTGCACTGATGTTCATCTTTGCAAGAAGCCTTTGTGCCTCAAGAGCCTGCTGCATCATCAAAACACCTGTGGCAACCAAAGTGACATCAGATCCATCCTTCACCACGATGCCTTTGCCAAGCTCAAATTTCTGGTCAGGGGCATGTACTGTAGCATTACCCTTACGTTGGAGCCTCAGATACGAAGAACCCTGATGGGTATAGAGCAATTTGAGAATATGATGGAGGGAGAGCCCATCACAGGGCTCGACTACCACCAAGTCAGGGATCACCCGTGTCAGAGCCGTATCGGTAAAGGGCATGTGAGTCCCACCATTATAGGTGGCTGTCACCCCGGGGTCTGTTCCTACAAGCTTAACATTCTGTTTGGCATAGTTGGCAGACAAAAAGAATTGGTCATAGGCACGACGGGTTGCAAAACATCCAAAGGTATTCACAAAAGGAATGAAGCCTTGGGAAGAGAGGCCAGAGGCGATGCCTACCATATTTGCTTCTGCAACCCCTACGTTTATCAGTCGGGAAGGAAAGGCTTCCAAGAAGGGTTTGGTCCCTGTCGCTGACATAAGGTCAGCTTCAAGCACCAACAGACGAGTATCTTCCTTTGCAATATCAATAAGAGTATCGGTATATATTGCACGTAAATCCGTGTAGCTGGATAGTTCTTTCATTATTTCTCTCCCTTACTCAGAGTACAGGTCGCTGATAGCCTGTTGGGCCATCTCTTGGGAAAACGCCATATGGTGGGAGGTCTGTTTTCCCTCTGCTGGAGAGAATCCCTTGGCCTTGATGGTGTCGCAGATAATCATGGAAGGCAGCGACTTTTCAGCCTTTGCAGCTTGCACAGCAGCATCAAGAGCCTGAAGGTCATGTCCATCCACACGTTGCACATGCCACCCGAACCCTGTCCACTTCTGAACGATATTTTCCAACTCCATCACCTCACTGATATGCCCATCTATCTGCAACTTGTTGAAGTCCATGAAGGCAATCAGATTGTGCAGTTTGAATTGGGCAGCAAACATGGCCATTTCCCAGACCTGCCCTTCCTGGCTCTCACCATCGCCAATAATCAAATAAGTGATGGCACTGCTTCCCTTCAGCCTGTCAGCAAGGGCTATCCCGGCAGCAGCGGATCCGCCTTGTCCAAGAGATCCCGTAGTAAAATCTATTCCAGGAGTCCTGTTCATGTCACAATGGCTGGGAAGATTTGTCCCCCCTTGGTTGAGTGTCAGCAACCACTCTTTTGGGAAATAGCCCTTGTCGGAAAGCACTGAATAGAGCGCAGGTCCGGCATGTCCCTTGGAAAGGACCAACTTATCCCTACCCTCTTTTCTTGGATCACTAGGATCAAGATTCTCCATTGCCCTGTAGTATAAAAGGGTAAGGATATCAACAATCGACATTGATCCACCAATATGACCAAGGCCCAGATGGCCTATCTCTTCAATAGTCATTTTACGTATTTCTTTCGCCTTGTCCTGCAGACGCTTCAGTTCCTTTTCTTGCATAGAATCCTCCAAGTACGGCCCGACAATGCACTTTCACAGTGAAGCCCAGTATATCGGTACCTGTTTTACTACGATGTTTCATTACGTTGAAACTATGGCTATTACTTCATGGCTCCCTGGATGATCCCATTGGTAACCTTTTTCGAGAAAATGAAATACACTACCAGAATAGGAATGACGGTAATGATGGCAAAGGTATTGATCAACGGCCAATCCCCAATGCCCAACGAATCACGGAGCATATACAACTGGTAGGGAAGCGTCCTCATTGTGGACGAGTTCGTAAAGGAGAGGACAAAAGGAAATTCATTCCAAGTTTCACGCACCGTAAATATGACCACGGTGATCAACCCAGAGCTGGCGATTGGAATCATAATCCTAAACATTGTCTGGATCAGTCGGGCACCGTCAACAAAAGCCGACTCCTCAATTTCTTTCGGTATCGATTGAAATACACCACTGAGAATCCATACAGCAAAAGGAAGCGAGGTCATGGTGTAGGTAAAGATCAAAGCTGTGTACGTATTAAGCAAGCCCATATCAACAATGATTTTATACAAAGGGATTGTTACGCTGATACGGGGAATGAGTCGTGGTATCATGATGAAGAGCAAAAGCACATGCTGCAACTTGAATTTCATTCTCGAAAAAGCATAAGCCGGCCAGATGCTGATCATAATCGTCAATGCGGTAGTAAACACAGTAAGATAGACGGAATTGAACAGATATCGGGGAAAATCCGAATCGGTCAATACCGTAATGTAATTGTGAAAGGCGAAATTCTCAGGCAAGATCTTTACCGGAACACGATAGGTCTCTATAGGTGTTTTGAACGTGGTGATGACAGACCAAAACAGAGGGATAAAGATCCAGGCCATCATAACGGCAAGGAAACACCAGGCGATAAAATTTGCAACCCGTTTATATGCGGGATTTGATCCTGCATGTGCACTTCTAGCTTCCATAGATTAATCTCCTCAACTTCATCAGGTCTTGTTTTTGAACACTCTGGTGTAAAAAACACTGAAGGAGAGGTTCAATATAAGCAAAAGAATCATGACACTGGAGCCCCCTGAGAAATCGAGTTCCTTGAAGGCAAGGTTGTACATGTACAAGGCCATGACTTCGGTCGCCCTGTTGGGGCCTCCTTCAGTCAATGGGTAAATGATGTCAAACATATTGAAACTACCGAAGGTCAACCAGATCATACTGGAAGCAAGATAGGTTCCCAGAAGCGGTAAGGTAATACGAAAGAACGTATGGAACCAATTGGAACCGTCCACTGTAGCTGCATCATAGATATCGGGATCAATCACTTGCAGACCAGCTAAAAGCAACATGGTCGACATCGGAAACATTTTCCAGACGTTGGTAAGCGTCACAACCATCAAGGCAAGACTACGGTTGCTGAGCCAGAACACGGGATCTCCCCCAAGGCTACGGATAAGATGATTTACAAATCCAACCTCACCATTAAAAAGGAATCTCCACATAATGGCAGCTGCTACACCGGAAATCAGATATGGAATAAGGGTAAGGGTTCTGAATATTCTGGCCTTTTCCTTCAATTGATAGATGGAAAGGGCAAGAGTAAAGGAAAATATCATTGCGATAGCAACTGAAGCAAATACAAAGGTGAAGGTTTTCCCCACTGCATTCTGAAAATGAGGGTCCATAAACAACTTGATATAATTGTCGAAACCAACAAAGGTTCCCTTTGCATTGAAAGAGAGCAAAGGATATTTGAAAAAGGAGTCTTTGAGCGCAATCATAATTGCATAACCCAATACACCAAAGACAATCATAATAGTGGGCAAAACCATGAGATACGGCATCATGATTTTTCGCCTTTTCAGCATTCTTGCAGTATTCATATCATTTCCTAATTATCTTGAAGGATACGTGTGGGCTTGCAGACAAGCAAACCCACACAGTGGAATCACTATTTGCCTAATGCGTCGAGTTGCTTCTGATAGCGCTTTGCCACCTCAGCAGGATTTGCATACACGTTTTCCATTACTTCACCGAGAGCATCGAGTACGATGTTATCGACCTGGGTAATGAAAACTGTTGCAGGAGTTCTGGTCATGTTGTTCAAAGCATCTTCAAAGTCACTAGCCCAAGGCTGCTCAGCCAAATATTCAGGATCGGACCAAACAGAAGTCACTGTTGTAGGCTGATACCGACGAGCAACACTCTTGGCATTGTCATTCTCAGCAAGATATCTCAGGACCAAGCTTGCCTCGTAGGGATGTTCACAACTGGAAGTAACAATCATCGGCCAGCCAAGTGAAGCGTAGGTGTAATCTTTCTCGTAACCCTCTCTGGGCAACATAGGAGTAGCACCCCACTTCTCACCATAAGCCATCTCTTTCTGGATGTTCGGGAAGATGTTGGTTCCGATGGGAGCCATCATCGCGCGTCCAGTGATGAATGCAGCGCGCATATCATCTGAACCCCAAGAAAGCACACCTTCACTTACCAGTTTTTCCTTCACAAGAGTCTGGTAGAATGTAAGGGCATAGATACCGGCAGGCGAATCAAGCTGGATGATGTTGTCAACAAACTTTCCACCCATTGCCATATAGTGGGCAAAGAACCAAGGAGTACTGTTGGGGCCTCGTACGACGAACCCATAGCCAAGACCAGCATCGCGGGTAGCGCGGGCTACAGCAAGCACTTCTTCCCAAGTCTGGGGTACTGAGAGTCCAAGCTTATCGAGCCAATCGATACGGTAGGCATTGTTGAAAGGACCGGCAAAGATGCTTACACCGTATAGTTTGCCATTATGGGATGCATGTTCCCAGGCAGAACTGGAAAGAGCGTTGTAATTTGCAGGATCTTCACTCTTCCACATCTCGATATACTTGTCCATTGGCTGAACAAGACCTGCCTCTACAAAAGGAGGAAGCCTACGGGAGTCAGTCTGGACGATATCGGGTCCAACTCCTGCACTTATAGCTTTTGCACCTTCAGTCAAGGCCTGTTCCAAAGGAATGACGTCCGCTTTCACCTTGATATTAGGATATTTTGCATGGAAAGCATCAAATCCATCATCAGGGATAAAATTTTGGCGTCCGAACCATACGGTCAATTCGACAACTTCTGCCTTCTTGGCGGTTTCTGCCTGTGCTGCTGACCATAGAAAACCAGGAACCATCAAGAGCGCGATTGTTACAATGAGAATCGTGTTAAATTTTTTCATACGATCTCCTCCTCTTTGTTTCTTGTTCCAGCTTACAGAGTTTCTGACACATCACAAGAAGTGTTAGTACCTGTTTCAACACGAAAGAACCGGTACTTAAGTACCGGTTCTATTCCCATACAATGAAAGGTATCAATACCCCAGGGCAAGCCCTGGAAAGAGGAGGCGTTACCTCCTTTTCCGCCCCAAGGGGCTCACGTATCTCACCTTGCTTTCCCGGCACTCGCTCGGTAATGGAAGCATGCTTCCGCTACTCTCGCTTCGTTGGAGAATCAATTTTATGCCTTAAGCCTAGGGATTCTTTCCAAAGCCCAGTTTCTTTGCCTCTCTCATAAGATGCAGACGATCATGTACATCAAACTTGAAATAGAGTTCGCTTACACGATTCTTAACAGTTTGAACTGCAATCTGCAATGAATCGGCAATTTCATTGTTGTTGAACCCATCGGCGACCAAATGAAGGATGTCCTCTTCACGGGGGGTAATATTTTTTATCACTTCTTGAACAGCAGTAGCCTTAGGTTGTGGCTCGAACTCTTGCCGGCTTCTCCTATCAAGGATTTTCTTGATGACGCTGGTAGAAATCTGGAGACTCTCTTTGGTTGCCGTTCGCATTGCATGCATCAGATCATCCGGAGACATGTCCTTCAGCAGATACCCCACAGCCCCAAACTGCAAGGCCTGGGTTACCTGTTCATCCTCATCAAAGGTAGTAAGCATAAGAACCCTCAACTCAGGATACCGTTGCTTGAGTATTTTCACTGTCTCCACACCATCCATCTCCGGCATACGGACATCCAGGACCACAAGATCAGGGTTGAGCCTTGCTACCATTTCTATAGCAGTAATCCCATCATAGGCTACCCCAATCACCTCAAGGTCACTGGAGCGCGAATCAATGACCAACCGCAGGCTTTCGACAAACAATTTCTGGTCATCGACCAGCAGCACCCTAATCCGTTGATTCATTCTCACTCCTTTCTGGAATCCAAATATCCAAGAGAAATCCTGAACCTTTGATTGTCCTGATCGCTACTGTCCCACCAACCTCAGCAAGCTGCTCACGCATACTCTTAAGCCCTATACCCTCTTCTATATGCTCTGCGCCCACCCCGTTGTCTGATATTACAACAGAAAGTCCCTTCTCGTACCAGAATTGTACTGCAACCGAACTGGCATTACCATGCCAAAATGCATTGGTGAGACTCTCCTGAATAATGCGAAAAAGGGTAGCATTTATCATTTCAGGGGGAACCATAGCTAGGTTTCTATATTCGACATGCACCTTGACATTCGTAGCCTGGTCAAAGGTAGTGAAAATCCGGTGAAGCACAGCAAAGTGATTCTCAATACTGGAAGTATCAGAAGACAGCATGCGCAATGTCTTCCGTATCTGCTGCAAAGACTCTTGTGCAACTCCTTGGGCAGTCTGCAATACCTCCCGCAGTTTTGCTGGATTGGTCTTGATCAGGTCCTGCCCAGCCTCCATCATCATGCTTATGTTAGTGAGGGTATACCCTGTTGAGTCATGCACCTCTCTGATGATACGGTTGCGTTCTTCCCTGACAGACATCTCCTTGAGTCTGGCTGCATAGTTTTGGAACCCGACATTAGCACTGGAAAGTTCGATAACCGAATGTTTCAGGTAGGTAGACAATGAACGTTCTTGCCCTAGCTGTTGCCTCATCTGATGCAGCGCGTGAAAGACAATAATGGCAAACCCAGCATACATACCCGTAAAAAAGTATGTATTCAGGGTAGTATGGCCAACAACAAAAAACCAGAGAGAGTCAACTCGTGGGAAAAAAAGTAATCCCAATTCAAGCAGACAGGATACAAAGGTAGCGGCCCTACAGGAAACAAGGAGATGCAATTCCAAGCTTAGGGCAACGAAAAGGGTCAATGCAGAAAAATCGGCATAGACATCAGCATAGAGGATAATTCCATAGCCAAGTACCTGAAACAGAAAGAAGGTCACCTTTTTCACCATATTTGTAGAGAGCAGTGAAACAGCTGAAAATAGGGCAATACACCCTACCAGAAAATGGTGCTGAGCCCTCCAATTCCCCATAGGTGATTGTATTTCTTTTGCATCTACGAGCGAAAAGAGAGAAAATGAGTCACCTACCTCTTGCAAAAGGGAAAATTCATACTGTACCAAGGCAAACACCATGATGAGAATTACTACAAGTGAAAGCATCAGTTTCGAGCGTCCATCTTTCCAAGCCATTCGTTATCTTATCATGGAAAAAGTAGAATGCCAAAAAAACCTCGAACAATACAACACTGCATATAACAATAGGAATCCTCTCCCAGATTACCTTGAGTTCACCCCAAGGATAAAAAAATCTTCACAAGCGAAGACCTTCTCTAAGTTTGATGGCCAGCTCCAGCTTGGGCGCCTGCTGGAGATGAATGAGGAGATCAGTAAGGTATCGCTACTCCACCAGCAACTACGTGCTTTGTATGAGATTCGGGACGAGATGGTAATGAGAACGGAATGGGAAAGATGGCTGTGCATGTGTGAACAGTCGGGCTTCAGGGAGCTTTTGGCATTTGCCTCAAAGAAGAGTATCTGATGGTATAACCCGCCTCCAGTATCTGGTTTTAGATTATGGGGATGGCACTAGGTTATTTATCTGTTTGAGTTCCCGATATGAAAGGTATATATGGGAGCCTAAATTAAACTATCATGTTTTCCGGCAAAGAACACGGTACAAGATATATAGGCGAAAGGAGAGAGGTTTAGACAATTTCAGCCAGATGTACAGATGGACCTTCGAACAGATACCTACCTCCATAATTTTCACAAACAAGGGTAAAATTGTGCTGTAAACCGAAAAAAAATCTTTCCTTTTATTTGCACTCAAAGTGATGTACAATATTTCTAGAGAGGAGCTTCTATCAATCGACACTTATTCGAGTTAGTTGGATTTGATAAATAGCTACCACTTTTGAGGGAATGATGGAGAACTTACTATTCTTTTTTCCATTTCTCAGCCAACAAACACTTCATAATTCAAGACTGCTATATACAGATAAAGGAACAAAAATCATTCTCCAATATGGGCACGCAATAATGAGTCACTCATCAATCACAGGCAAGTTACTTGCCAAAAATTATAGGAGGACATCATAATGAAAAAACTGATGATTATCGCCGGTCTTTATCACTTCTGAATAACTAAAGCCCCCAAAATCCTCCCACCCGCAGCCCCCAGGGGCTTTTTTTACGCC
>JAEINL010000080.1 GCA_016342655.1 Sphaerochaeta sp.
AAAAAGCCCTAAAAAGAGCTGGTTTGAGGTATGGATATGGGGATTATTGTATACTGTAATTTTGGAGGGAATTTAGGATATACAGAGAAAATCCATTTAGGAGGATTATATGAGAAAAGTATTTGTCGTATTGTGTTTGGCACTCGTCATTGCCACTCCTGTCTTTGCACAGGGTAAGGCAGAGGCCGGAACTGTTACCATTGGTAGTGCAATCTACAAGTTTGATGATACATTCATGACCGGTGTCAAGAATGCAATCATCGCTGCTGCTGCTGAGACCACAGATGCAAGAGTTGATGTTGTCGACTCGATGAACATCCAGGCAACCCAGAATGAGAAGGTTGACCTTTTCATTACCAAGGGTCTACAAGCAATGCAGATCAACCCTGTTGACCGCTCTGCTGCTGGTGTCATCATTGACAAGGCTAAGAAAGCCGACATCCCCGTAGTATTCTTCAATCGCGAACCTTTTGCAGAAGATATGGCAAAATGGGACAAGATCTACTATGTTGGTGCAAAGGCTGAAGAGTCCGGCACAATGAGTGGTCAGATCATTGTTGACTACTGGAAAGCAAACAAAGCTACCATGGACAGAAATGGCGACAACGTATTGCAGTATGTCATGCTCAAGGGCGAGCCCGGACACCAGGACGCAGAGCTTCGCACCGAGTACTCCATCAAGTGTCTGACAGACAACGGAATCAAGGTAGAGAAGATTGCTGAAGATACCGGCATGTGGGATCGTGTTAAGGGTCAGGAAAAGATGGCCGCTTTCATTGCTAGCCAGGGCGACAAGATTGAAGCCGTATTCGCTAACAATGATGACATGGCTCTTGGTGCAATCGAAGCCCTCAAGGCTGCTGGCTATTTCAAAGATGGCAAGTTCATGCCCGTCGTTGGTGTAGATGCAACAGCTCCTGCTCTCCAGGCTCTTGAAGAAGGCACACTCCTTGGAACCGTCCTCAACGACGCAGTTAACCAGGGCCGTGCAACATTCATGCTTTCTTATGACCTTGCCAAGGGCAAGACTCCTACCAGTGCTTCAATTGGTTATACAATCACCGATGGCAAGTATGTATGGGTTCCTTACCAGCAGGTTACCAAAGAAAACTACAAGCAGTTCAAATAAGAATAGCCAGATCATCGAAAACCCTCTGGATCAGAGCTCTGACCAGAGGGTTTTTCAGACAAAAAGAGGCCTTTTAGCCTCTTGAGGGAATACAATGTATATTCTAGAGATGAACCATGTCTCCAAGTCCTTTCCCGGTGTTAAGGCTTTGGATGATGTTACCCTAAGAGTAAAGCCGGGAACGGTACATGCCTTGATGGGTGAAAACGGTGCGGGAAAGTCCACACTGATGAAATGTCTGTTCGGCCTGTACACCATGGATGAGGGAGATATCTCCTTTAACGAACAACCTGTCAAGATTGACAGCGTAAAAGAGGCACTGAAGCTGGGAATCTCCATGATTCACCAGGAACTACACCTTATCCCTTACCGTTCGGTTATGGAAAATATCTGGCTAGGTAGATTTCCCCGAAAAGGTGGTGAGAAGAGCCCTTTTATCGACCATGAAACCATGTTTAAGATTACAGAGAAGCTGCTTGCAGATCTTAACTTGACATCAATAAAGCCAACAGATCTTCTGAAAACTCTCTCAGTCTCTAAGGCCCAGAGTGTTGAGATAGCGAAGGCTGTATCCTATGATTCAAAAATCATCATCATGGATGAGCCAAGTTCCTCCCTGACAGAAAATGAAGTTGATCACCTGTTTACCATCATTCGCGAACTAAAAGCGCGTGGGGTAGCCATCATCTACATATCCCATAAGATGGAGGAGATTCTTAAGATTTCTGATGAGGTCACCATCATGCGTGATGGAAAGTATGTAGGGACCTGGGAAGCAAAAGAACTTACCACAGCAATGATCATCAAGCGAATGGTAGGACGAGATCTTACCAACAGATTCCCTCCCAGAAAGAGTAATCCTGGAAGTGAACTGTTGAGAATTGATAATTATACTTCACCAAACCCCCGTAGCTTCAAGAATGTCTCCTTTACCCTGCATAAGGGTGAAATCTTAGGTATTGGAGGACTTGTAGGGGCTCAACGCACAGAGGTCATGGAAGCTGTTTTCGGCTTGAGACTTCATAGTGAAGGGACGCTCTACATACAAGGTAAGGAGAAAAGTTGTAACAACGCGTATGAAGGTAAAAAATTGGGTATGGCCCTCCTCACCGAAGAACGACGTGCAACGGGAATATTTCCGGTACTCTCAGTACAGGATAACCTGCTCATTGCAAATATATCGTCCTATACCAACAGGAACGGATTGCTCAATGCAGCCAAGATGGCAGTGGACTCCAAAAAGAGTATTAAGGAGCTTGATATAAAGACTCCCACCGCAAAAACCCTTATCAAGAGTCTGAGTGGGGGAAACCAGCAGAAGGTACTCATTGCCCGTTGGTTGCTCACTACCCCTGATATCCTCATCCTTGATGAACCTACGAGGGGAATTGACGTTGGTGCAAAATATGAAATCTACGTCATCATGAGTGAGCTCGCAGCTCAGGGCAAGGGTGTCATCATGATCAGCAGTGAGATGCCGGAACTTATTGGTATGACCGACAGGATTGTAGTGATGAGTGAAGGGCGTGTCTCCGGTACGGTGGACAGCAAGAATACCAACCAGGAAGAAATTATGGAACTGGCGACAAAGTATGTCGGCTAGAGGGGGAATACAATGAGTGCAAATAGTTTAGTATATACACTATTGGGTAAGAGGACGGTTAAGCAGTTTGTCATGGAGAAGGCGATTTTCCTTGTCCTATTGCTTTTGGTTGTAGTCATAGCGATTATCAATCCGAGAATCTTGAGCGTCAGGGTCATGCGTGACGTCCTGATGATGAGCTCAACGAAGGTCATCATGGCTTTGGGCATGATGTTTGTCATCCTAACCGGTGGTGTCGACCTTGGTGGTGGACGAACGGTAGGACTGGCCGCAGTCATCTCAGCCTCCATGTTGCAGACTCCTGACTATGTAAGGCGTTTTTACCCTGAGCTTGGGCAGATTCCCATTCTGTTTCCTATCCTGATTGCGGTGCTTGCTGGTACTGTGTTTGGTGTCCTCAATGGTATGATCGTTGCAAAATTTAAGGTTCCTGCCTTTATCGCAACGCTTAGCTCCATGCTGATCATCTATGGTGTGAACTCCATATACTTTAATATGCCACCAAACAACAGTCAGCCCATCGGTGGCCTCCGCGCTGATTTTACCTATTTGGGATCTGGTTCCATTGGGTTTATGCCGGTGATCATCATATTTGCCGCGATAGTCTCCCTGATAGTCTGGATAGTGCTCAACAAGACAGTCTTTGGCAAGAATGTGTATGCCGTTGGGGGAAACCCCGAAGCCGCCGCAGTCTCTGGTATTAATATCACCAAGACTCTCGTTGGACTTTTTGGCGTTTGTGGATTTCTTATCGCACTCTCTGGAGTGCTGGAAGCAGCTCGTACCGGTGGGGCAACCAACAACTATGGTAGTGGCTATGAACTTGATGCCATCGCATCCTGTGTTGTCGGTGGTGTATCAACAACCGGTGGTGTAGGGACTGTCAGTGGTGTTATCGCTGGTGTAATTATCTTCTCCTTCATCAACTACGGCCTGACCTTTGTCGGAGTAAACCCTTATTGGCAGAACATTATCAAGGGCTTGATCATCGTTGCTGCCGTTTCATTCGATATCCGTAAGTATGTAAAGAAAAACTAGTTCTCGGAACTATGAGTAAGGGGCAGGATTTTCCTGCCCCTTACGTGTCAGTTCGTCATGGTTTTTTTCTGAAGTCTTTCTGTGTACCTATTCTTTGTCTATACCTTTTTTCTTTTAGGCTTATAGGAGTGTTTGGAACAACAGCCTCTGATGCTGTTCGCTGAACATCGATTCCTTGGTTACCAGAGCATAGTCGACCATCTTCTCCACTGGCTTGGTGTTCTTCAGAAGGTCGATAGCTGCCTTTACCGAACGGTACCCAAGGTTGAAACTGTTGATGACAACCAGTGCATCAATAATCCCCTCTTCTAGGAGCTGGACCTCGAACTGCGTGGTTCCGAAGGCTATGAACTTGATATCCCTCCCTTCAGGAAGGGCCTGTACAACCCCATGGGCGGTATTCTCTTCCAGTGCAAAGACCACATTGACTGATTTATCACTACCTAGTGTATTCTCAGTGATTTTTTTAGCAATAGCTTCATCAGTGAAACTGTAGGTGGCATATGCTATTTCAGCGCCCTCTTGCGTATTGAAGGCTGAGACCAAGCCGCTAACCACGCTATTCATGGAAGTTGAATTGGGAAGCGATCCTATCACCAGAGCCTTGATGCTCTCCCCCTCTGCAAAGAGGGAGAAAGCATGGTTAGCCATTTCTATCCCTACCTGGTGGTAATCAGATGTGATGAAGAAATCTCCAGTGCTCTTTTCAAGCCTGGTATCAGCAAGCACCACTTTGATACCCTTACTTCTAGCTCGTTCAACTGCATCCTCAAGATACGTGGTATGGCTTGGGGAAAGGACTATCGCATCAAAGTGCTGCTCGATAGCCTCTTCCACGCTTGCTATCTGGGCATCATAATCAGATTCGTTGATCGGTGCTAAGAACTCCAGGACAGATCCTGTCTCTGTACGAGCATTGCTGGCTCCATTCTTTAGAGCACCCCAGAACTCTCCTCCCTGCATCATAGTTATGACTGCTATGCGGTAAGGGTCCTGTTTCTCATCCCGTCGGGAGCATCCAGTTAGGAGAGTGATCAATAGGAGGGTGATAAGGAATATGCGTAAGAGCTTTCTGTTCATTTCTTGACCACCTTGATTGGATGTATTGGTTCCCCTTCAGGAATTACAATGCGCACCAGTGTTCCTTCGTCAAGTTCGCTGGAAATCTCCAGACCAAAGTCTGAGCCATAGTACAGCTGTACCCTCTGGTGCACGTTACGCACCCCTATGCCGTTGCCCTTGGGAAAGTGGGTTCCGTTGAAACTGAGGATCTTGGTAAGTTTCTCCTCATCCATTCCCACTCCATTATCCCTGATTTCCAAGACAATAGCCCCAGGTTTCCTACGATAGACTTTGATGTCTATGTGTCCCATCTCCTGGAGATACTTGATGCCATGGTAGATTGCATTTTCCACTATGGGTTGTACGATGAGTTTGATGGTGGGCGAATTTTCAATATCCTCATCCACAAGGATAGAGAACTCAAACTTTCCCTGGTAGCGGATTTGTTGGATGATGAGGTAGTTGCGTACATGCTCGAGCTCCTCGCTGATGGTAATGATGTCATGACCCTTGCTGATGGAGACCCTAAACAGCTTTGCCAGTGCTGAAATCATACGTATGACCCCTTCGGTATCATTCTGCTCTGCCATCCAGACGACTGAATCGAGGGTATTGTAGAGGAAATGGGGGTTGATCTTCGCCTGCAGTGCATCAAGTTCAAACTTTCGTTTTAATTCTTGGGACTTGACGATGTCATCCATAAGTTCCCGGATACGCAATATCATCAGGGAGAATGATTGGGAAAGGGCAAGTACCTCTTGGTTCCCCTTGACTGTCGGAGGTTCTGAGAAATCTCCTCGCTCTACTGCCAGCATCAGTCGTTCGAGTTCCTTGATGGGCCTGCTTATCCAGGCTGATACATACCTGGCCAAGACTATGGTAATGATGATACAGAGAAAAAGGATCAGGGTCATGACGATGGTGAACTGGTTGAGCCCGCTCATCAGTTCATCCATAAACGCGACCCCAACAATCCTCCATCGTGCATTATTGACTGTATCGATGATGACCAATCGCTCTCTTCCTTCAAAGGTGTTGATGAAGGTTCCGAAAATATGGGCCTCTACAGCATCAATATCCTCATTGAAGATATTGGAGTTGATGAGTTGCTGCAGGGGATGGTAGACGATCTTATTATTGTTGTCGATAAAGTAGACATATCCGGTAGAACCCAGCTTTGCATTCTTTGCAAGCTCGCTAACAGCCGAAAAGTTCATGTCGATGAGTAATAGGCCCTGTGCCATCCCCCCATTATTTTTTGTGTAGCTGATCTGTTGGCTGTAGGTGATGACCCAAGGGTAGGCACTGGTGCTGAGCTGCTGCACATGGGGTCCTGTGAAGTAAAAGTTCCCTTCTCCTCCAAGCGATCTTGAAAACCACTTCTGGGCAGTAATCGCCTCAGGTTCCCTAAAAGGGGCTTCACTGGTAGAAAGGACTACATTTCCTGCAAGGTCAAAGAGAACCAAGGCGACAATATCCTGCCTACTGGCCAAAATGGTCTTGAGCTTGACCTCGACCTCTTCTTTTCCAAGGATATTAATTTGTTTGGACAGGTCCCTTGCATAGCCTGATATGCTGACGATATCGTTGATGTAATAGCTCAGGTTGGAGTTAATCTGTCTAACTATTTCCCTTGTTGAAACAGTGGCATTATCCCTGACTGTTGAGGAGAACTCAGAAAAAAGGATTGCAGAGACAATAAGGGTAAAGGAGATTGAGACAACCGCAATGGCTATGGTAACGATGGTCTTGATGCTTAAGTTTTGTATCTTTTTTCCTGTCATGAACTACCTGTTTGCATGGCGGTACTGTGAAGGGGATACCCCTTCATGCCGCTTGAAGCAGAAACTGAAGTAGTTGGGCTCGGTAAAACCGATTGCCTGTGCTATCTCATACGTCTTTCCCTCTGATTTAACAAGGAGTTCCTTTGCCCGGTTCATGCGTAAGGTGGTTAGATACTGTACAAAGGATATTCCCATTTCACGCTTGAAGGTGGAGCTGAAGTAGGAAGGGCTAACCCCGATCATTTCACAAACCTGCTCAAGACCGAATCCTGCTTCGGTGAAATGCTTGGCTATGAGGCCTTTCGCTTCTTGGACAAACTGTATGTGTGAATTTTCTCTCTGTCCACTTATGGCGGTGTGAATTGCCAACGCGACCTTGGTAAGCCAGCGCCTGGCTTTTCCCAAGGTGTTCAGACTCCCTAGGTCAGAGAAAAAGGTACGGGAGTCACCATCACCTCCAAGTTGGAAGAGCGTGTAGTCATAGCTTTCTGAGAGGGTATTCAAAGACGAGCTTAGCTCAAGAAGAAAAGCCTGTAACCCTTCAAAGGGAAGGGATGCGGCTTTCTCTCCAAAGAGGTTGTTTACACTTTCCACCACCTGCTCTTCTGTCCCTAGTTTCACAGCTATGATGACGTCGCTCAAGAGTTCCCGCAGATGGCTCTTGTCTTCCTGGGTATCGGGTTTTTCCAAGTCGCTGATGACCATGATGTGCTGTTCGGGGTAAAAGGAGCTATAGTTCAGGGCTTCCAAAGCCTGCCTATAGGATTGTGCTATGGCTGATGGAAGATGTGCCAAATTCCCGACCCCGATAACTATGGAGAAGGGGAAGTATTTTTCCAGATAGGTGTGCAGTTGCTCCACTTTCCTGAACGTCTGTTTGCGGAAGAGTGAGTCATATTGTTCTTCTCCATGGCTGTTAGCTGTGAAGATGATGACTATCTGGTTCTCAAACTGGAAGACTATATCCTTTCCCTCTTTTTGCAATACATCCAAGGTGATTTCCAAAAGAGCCATAGCCTCCAAAGGGTTATCCTGCTCGTCATGGTCAGTCTCAAACGTTGCAACTATGAACTCGTCACCTTCAAGGTTGAAGCCATAGTCCTTTGCCTTGGAGATGAGACTTGCATTTGGGCTCTGGTGAACTGGCGTAAGCAGGGAGACCAAGAACTTCTCTCTGATGAGAGGAAGGGCCTGCTTGTAGACATTCTTGAGTCTATTCTGATCCTGTATCCTGATGATATCCTCATCCAGACGTTTTTCAGTGCGTTCGAGCAGGTTGCAGATATCCTCGCTGGTTACAGGCTTGAGCACGTACTCGCTTACATCGTAGCGGATAGCCTGTTGGGCATAGGTAAACTCATCGTAGCCACTGATAATGATGATGGTGACAGGAGGGTGGGATTTCCTGATCTCCTTGATAAGTTCCATGCCATCGAGATAGGGCATCTTTATATCGGTGATGACCACATCAGGGTGTAGCTCTTCGATCATTTCGAGAGCCTCGATACCGTTTCCGGCTTCTCCCACTACCTGAAAGTTATAGCGATCCCAAGGAGTACGGTTGCGTATTCCCTCCCTCACAGCACTCTCGTCATCCACTAATATAATCGTATAGGCCATAGGTGATATGGTAGTATGAATTGGGGGAGGGTGCAAGAAGATTAGCTTTTACACCAGTGATCGAACATTACTTTTGTAGAGCGGTTCATCTCCTGCATGAAAGAGCTGGTATGTTTCTTGAAGTAGTAGTGGTCACTAATGCTTCCTGTATTTTTGAAGGGAAGAATCTTCAAATCTCTTCTCATCTTTTCATGTTCATTAAAGGCATATTGTAACTGCTCTAACGTGGGACTTTCATAACGATCCTGCATGAAGATGGCCTCTTGAGGACATCGTGGGGTTTGCTTGCCTGTTGGCTCACTCTTGGGATTTCCGAATATCACCATGCAGGCAGGTACGGTATAGTGATCGAGTTCAAGCAGGTCACGTAGCTCTTCAAAGTTTTCGATGACGTCTCCAATGTAGCAGGATCCAATGCCTAGGGATTCTGCGGCCACAACAGCATTCTGTGCTGCAATGATGGCATCCTGCATGCAGAGATGCAGGTCGCCCAGACCTAGGTCTCTCCAGGATGCGAGTCCTTCTTTTTCTCCCTTTTCCCTGGACCCTCCGTCTATAAAGAAGTTTACCCACTTCTGCATGTCTGCAAGGAAGACCCAGACCAACGGGGCCTTGGCTATCATGCTCTGGTTATCACAAAGCTTGGCGAGCTGTTCCTTCTTCTTCTGATCATGTATCTCGATTACTGAGTAGAGGGCCATGTTTCCTGCAGTAGGGGCCCTGAGGGTTGCTTCCTTGATCAAGGATACCTGTTCATCTGTCGGCGCTATGTCGCTAAATGCACGTATAGAACGCCTGTCTCGTAGCATTTGTAAGGTTTCATTCATAGCAAGAGTATAGCAACAGCCAAGCTCAAATGCAAAGAGGCGATATACAAATCAGAGTTATTGCTCTATCATTGGAGGTATGAAAAGTGTAAAGGCCTATCGTTACCGATGGCTCATCCTGCTAGCCCTTATGACTCTGATACTCTCGGTTGAATTGCAGTGGATGAACATGGCCCCTGTCGGTAGGGTTGCAAACCTCTATTACCAGGATCAGCTTTCCTCCGGGTTTTCCAACCCGGTAGAGTTGCTATCGCTTGCCTTTCTGGTAATCTTTGTCATAGCAAGCATACCCTCTTCCTATGTAATCCACCGCCTGGGAATAACGGTGAGTATTCGTATAGCTGCCGCCATGATCCTTTTTGGTGCTGTTGGCAAGTGGATATATCTTGCAAATTTTCCCGTAGTCCTTTTTTGTCAGATTATTCTTGCATTGGCGCAAGCCTTGGTGCTCAATAGCATTACTGAGATAGTATCGCGTTGGTTTCCCATTCGCGAGCGGGGAATGGCTGTTGGTATGGCTTCAGCTGCCCAGTACCTCTCGTTAGGTATTGTCATGGTCCTTTCCCCCCTGATAGTGGCTACCAAAGCCGGTTCCTCCGATTATGGGAGTGGGTTTGAGACAATGATGGGCACCTATGCCCTAATTTGTTCGGTCTTTGCCCTTGTGGCAGCCTTCCTCATACGGGAAAATCCTCCCTCCCCTTCCTCTGTCTTGGATCGGGGCATGGATGTCTCATTCATCAAGTCCTTCAAGGCTATGAACAAGATATCTTCATTGAGGGGTCTTATGATCATATTTGCTGTAGGGTGGGGTGTGTTGGTAACCCTCCTGGTAAAGATTGACGCCATTAGTGACATACTGGGCTTCCCCAATTCCGATGGAAGGCTAGGTATTGTATTGCTCATAGGAGGCATGATAGGGGCTGTACTGCTTCCCTCACTCTCTGACAAGTGGAGAAGGCGCAAGGCTTTCTTCGTCTTCTGCAATCTCTGCTCAATCCCGGGAGTCCTCTTGCTGGTATTCAGTGAACAGGTGGGTGCTCTCTTCTTAAGTAGCCATATAATTGCCCTGGTCGGTGTCTTCATCGTAGGATTCTGCCTTCTCAGTTCGATCCCTATCGGAAGCCAGTATGCAGCCGAGCTTGGGCACGGTATCTCAGAGGAGATTATCCAGGCTATGCTGTTGCTCTTCTCCCAGGCCAGTGGTGCACTAATTCTCATAATAACCCTGGTAAGTAAAGGCCAGTATGCCGGTCAGTTACTCTCTGGCCTTGCCGCATTGCTGTTTGCAGCCATGATGGGCAGTACTTTTCTCAAGGAGAGTGAGGTAATCATCACAGAAGAGGAACGGTTGCACAAAGTTATTGAAGAGGAGATTGTACACCTACAGTGATGACCATACGACAAGCAATGCGCGAGGAACTGCCACAGGCCCTCGCGTTTGTACAAGAGTTGGCTGAGTTTGAAAACCTTGGGAAGGAAGTGGTGGCATCCCTTGAGAGCATGGAACACTGGCTATTTGTCGAGCAGAAGGCAATAGTGCTGTTCTGTTGTGAAGACGGGTTGCCAGTAGGTTTCGCCCTCTACTTCTATACCTACTCTACCTGGGAAGGGAAATGTGGCCTCTATATAGAGGACCTCTATATCCAGAGACCTTTCCGCGGCAAGGGCTATGGCAAGGCCCTTATCGAGCATGTCGCCTCATTAGCCATAAAAGAAGGATGTGCCAGGGTGGAGTGGGTCTGTCTTGACTGGAATACGATGAGCATCGACTTTTACAAGCGTCTGGGTGCTGTTTCTATGGATGGGTGGTCGACGTATCGCCTCAGTGGTGAGGCTCTGAGAAGTTTGGGAAACAACAGGGGCAAATAAAATATGCCCCAATACCTACATACCAGAATAACACCAAAGCAAAGCCTTTGACACTTGAAGAGCCTATTTTTATATATACGTCAATTACCAGTAAACAGGTAAACGGCCACAATTAAATAGACCAATATATCTTCTCTGTATTTCAGCATAAATATCTTGTTTGCAACAAGATAATATGTATCGTTTTTTCTTGATTTATTGTCATAAAAATATTACAATAATGACTACCAACGGTAATCACTAATTGGAGGGTTTTATGGCACACATTTATTGGGAACTGAAAGAGATTCCACAGCCTGCAGGATCATATATCAACAAGAGTGACGGGAGAGTCTTCGTCTTCAGCTCAGGGGATACCCCTGTAAGGAAGAGCAAGCGAAAAGTCATCGGCCATGCGACAAGTGAGACCATGATGCATCCCAATGACACCTTCAAGTATCTCTTTCCCAACCTGTGGAATGAACATTATGGCAGCGGCAAGCTTCCCGAGCATATCCTCCATTCCGGCCTGTATGGCCTCACCCTCGGCATCGGCTATGAAACCGGTCTGTATCCGATCGTCCAGGGCGCGTACGGGCCGTTGTACGGCAACATCCTCATGGATTATGCGATGTATTCCATCCTCGAGAGGTCGGATGTCTCCCTGCTCTTTCCTGACAGGATGGCACAGCAGGTGCTCTTCTCTAAGCATTATCCGAGTGATTCCTGGCTTTCCGACTTCTTCCTGGGGAAGATCAATGAGAATGACAACGCGGCCTTCAGGTCGCAGTGGCTTGACGAATGCAAGAAAAGGGGCGTGACGAAAGCCTGGATCAGCATTGACGGAAGCAACAACAACTGTGATTCAGTATCGTGTACCATGGCGGAGAAGGGACATGCCAAATCCAGGGAGAACACCAATATCGTAAGCTATATGTATGCGGTCAACGCAGAGGACGGCAGACCGATAACCTACACGGTATACAATGGGGGCAAGGTTGACTCCAAGGCCATCCAGAAGATGGCGGCCATACTCGCCTCCCATGGGATTGAAATCGTAGGCATCATCCTTGACAGGGGCTTCTGTACCTATGGTGTATTCGAACTGCTCGACAGTCTTGGATATCCCTATGTGGTCATGCTGCAGGCCGACACCTTCGCTCATTCGCAGATGGTCGCTCAGCATAGTGAGACAATACGATGGCGCGTCCCCTATGCAGTAGGTGAAAAGGGCCTGTTCGGCATATCGGAGAAGAAGAGGCTATTCCACGGTCATATGGAAGAGGCCTTCGTCAATCTTTTCTTTGACGCTTCCAATGGTTCCCAACGCTCCCTGGCCCTCATCGCAAAGATACTGAAGGCCACCAAGGTTCTGAAGGCAGAGATACAAAAGGGAAAGAGACCGGTTGTTCCCCAGGCTCTGGCCAAGTACATCTCGCTCAGGCAGGAAGGGGATACCCTTTCTGTAGAACACGACTATGCCAAATGGCAGAAGGATGTCGACCTGAAGGGTTTCTGCAGCATCGCATCCTCAGAAGATTTCGGGCCGGAGGAGGTGGACAGGATCTATCATCTCAGGGATGCATCAGAGAGCCAGTATTCGATACTCAAGACCCAGCTTGGCTATGATGTGACCAGAGTCCATTCCACCCCAAGCATACAAAACAAGTTCTGCGCCTGTTTCATAGCGGCGATCATCAGAGGTGAGATCATGAATGCCTGCAAGGGCCTTGGATATGCCACTAACCAGATGATTCGTGAAGTGGACAGGATTGAACTCCTTCTCCTTCCCAACGGCACCTATGCTGCGATTCATGATGAGAGTGCAAGGGCCAAGGAGCTCCTTGCCCTGTATGACATCATCCCATCTGATTTTGACTCGATTGCCACAGAGGTGAACAACCGCCTCGTAGGCAGCATGCATAGTCAGGTCAGGGAAAAGCCAAGTCACGAAAAACAGGGGTCCAGGAAGAAGGGCCGACCGACAAAGGCCAAAGACAAGGCGGCAACAGGACCGAAACGGGGCCCAGGCCGCCCTAAAGGCAGCGTAAAGAATAATGAAACTGCACTTCAAGAAGGTAAGGTGCAAAGGAAACCAGGAAGACCAAAAGGAAGCAAGAACAAGGTCAAGTCCGATGCTTTGACAAGCCCTGACAAATGGGAGAAAGACAGTCTCAAATAGGAGCCGGTATCCTTCAAATACACATAATATTTTCGAGCTGTTTACCGGTTTGCTGGAAATTCACGTATATAAATCATTATATTACAATAAGGTATTATTAAAAATAAAGCACAGAATTGTGTGTTACATTCTGTGCTTTTATTTTCCTTACTCTTGTATCTGCTTTCTTTTTCTCTGGCTTGAGTAGCTTACATCTGTGGTTACTTCTTCGGCTTGGGAATCAAGCGCTCATCCCAATGGTCAAAACATGCAACCTCATCAAGACTTTTTCGAATCCTTGGGCTGTGCTCACTCTCGAGATGCTTCTCACTCAGATCTTCCTCATCTCCTGGATAGCCTAGGACGATCAGGGTCTGTAGGGTGTCTTCATTCCTGATACCAAGGGCCTCTTTTGCTTCTTTGGCATTGTAGCCTGCAATGGGGTGGACATAAAGACCTTCTGCGACAGCTTGGATCTGGTAGGCCATGGCGGCCATCCCCAATTCAAAAGGAGTGAAGGTTACGTCCCCTAGTATCAGGCCCCAAGTAGGGTTGGTTACAAAAGCTGTTATGATAGGAGCTTTCCTTGCCCAGTAGTTTCCCGGTGCAAGTGTCTCTTTAAGCTTGTCCAAGGCTTCTGGATCCTTGACTGTAATCATGCGCCAACTTTGGCTATTTAGGCTTGAAGGTGCCATATGTGCAGCCTCAGCAAGGCGGAGCAGGACCTCTTCAGTAATGGCTTTGGCTGCAAGAGCTCTTTTAGCCCTTCTTTGCTCTATCTCTTTGACTATTGGCATTGCTCGTGTCTCCTTTGGGTGCTACTAGCATTCATAGGATGAATAGTCTCAGTTTCACGAGTACTATTGTACAGGTTCCCTCTCCGATCGTCCGAATCTACCACGTAAGGGAGATATGTTCGGAGTTCTTCACCTGTCGATGCTGTGATAGCTCTTCTGTTATTCTCTCATGTGAGGGAATAGTCTTCTCTGGGGTTGTTTTTTCACTAGGCTTATAGCCTGGCTTTCCATCTTCCAGAATAAAGAGGTAACAGATAAACTCCTTTCTTACTTGGTCGATCGGAGAGAATAGTACTGATAGCTGTACTGTTGCTGGGACATAGTCTTTCTGTGTTATATGCACGGTGAGTTGGAAATCTTGTTTTTTCTGTAGGGAAGAGACTAGCAGGTCCCCTTCCCCTTCCTGTAGCAGGGAAAGGAAGTTTATGCCCCAAGCCTCGTACTCAGTTCGGGAATAGCCTAGTATCTCGTAGAATATGGGGTTGTGGAAGGTTGTTACTATCGTACCTTCTGGAGATAGGTGTCCCATCACAATTCCCCATTGGGCACTGGTTGTAAGGAAGTCCAGTTTCCTTCTGGAAGATCGTACCTGCTCGCTCATGCGCATCTTGGTATCGACATCAAGCAGAGAGGCAACTATCCGCTTGCCCCTGATCATGTGCATCTGTATGTTGAACCAACGAAATTCTCCATTGAGTAGCCTGAGACGGACAGTGGTACCCCTTTGCTTGGGCTTCGCAATAACCTTTTCGACACACTCTTCAAATGTGTCGAGGTCCTCCTCATGGATGAAGGGAATGCAGTAATGCTTGTCTATGAGTGCCTTGGGGGATATCTTTCCCAGCTGAAGTAGCTCTAGGTTAGGGCTTTTATAGAGAATGTCCTGCTCTATGTCCCATTCCATCACCTTGATGTTGGCAAGTTGCTCTATCATTGCATAGCGAATCTTGTAGGAGCAGTTATCTCCCTCAATGCCACAGCCTGCATCGACTACATTGATGCAACAGAGGAACAAGTCTTTGTGTGAAGGGTTATCCATCCTGATCAAGGACCAGCTTCCAGTTGTCTCTTCCCCTTTGCTATCCATCCAACGAAACCTCTGCTTGAGGCTTTCCTGATCATCAGAAAGAGTCCTGGTCTGGGAAAATTGGGAAAAGCTATCCCTGTCCTGAGGGAGTATGCGCTTCTCCCTAATGAGGGAAAGGAAGGAGGAAAGGCTTCCTTGGCTAGGGAACGAGGGGGAAGGGAGGTGGGGGGTGGTGTAGAGCTGTTGGTATCGGTCTTCGGAATAATTAAAGAGGTAGATTTCATCAAACAAGGTCTTGAGTACCTTTGACTGCATGTTTGAAAGGGAGAAAGAATCCATGTGCTGAAAGAACTGGTCGGTGATGAAGGCCGGGCGGTTCTGTACCATGTCCAGGGAGAGGAACTGCTCGATAGGCAGGGGCTTGCTGAAATAGAACCCTTGTAGGGTATTGCACCCGATCAGCTTGTAGAAGTCCACCTGCTCTCGGGTCTCGATACCCTCAATGATGAGGGGAAGCCCTAAGAGGGAGGCCATGGTTACAATGCTACGAATGATATTCTCTGCCCTTTCAGACTTGCCTATTTCCTTTGAGAACATGATGTCGAGCTTGAGGATGTCGACGGGAACGTCCTTAAGGACATTCAAAGAGGAGTAGCCTGAACCAAAGTCATCCATGAGGATGAGAAAACCCTCGTTTTGTAGGGTGCGCATTACCTTTATCAACTCGTTGGGATTTTCCGAATAGACACTTTCTGTAATCTCAAACATCAGAAGGGAGTGGGGTATGGCATAGCGGTTAGTCTTCTCGATGATGTTCTGTGCCAGGTCCTGGTTGTAGAAATCCGAACGGGAGAGGTTTATTGCGATAGGAACAGTTGGCCTGTCTTCAGTAAGGAGCCTGTGCTGCAGGATGCAGACCTCCTCGATGATATGGTCATCGAGGGGGATAATGAAGCCATTCTCTTCAAAGATGGGGACAAACTCATCTGGCCCTATCAGGCCACGCTCTGGATGGACCCACCGTACAAGAGCCTCAGCACCGGTGAATCGGTTCTCGGTGATACTGAAAAATGGCTGGAGAAAGATTTGGAACTGGCCAAGGTCAAGGGCTTTGCTCATTTCATTGACTATCGCCTGTTTCTTGAGCAATTTCTTCCTCAAAGTATCCGTATAGTAGGCGTACGGTCTATGGTAGTTCCCTTTTGCAGTATTGAGAGCCATGCTTGCACGGTCACTCATCAAGGAGACAGCCATCGTAGGGTCTGTTATCTCAAATATGCCAAAGACTGAATGGACATAGGCTTTTAAAGGATTTGCATTGATCTCTTTTTCCGTTTCCTTGGCAAAGAGGGCGGCGTCAAAGCCTTCTTTCGGGATGCATAGGGCAAATTGGTCTGAATAGAGGCGTCCGAAGGTCCCCTTGTTGCCAATGAGCTTGATGAAGGTATCGCCAAGGCTTTTAAGGATTTCATTTCCTGCAGAGTTTCCAAAGAGGTCGTTTACTGTCTTGAACCGCTCAATATTCCATCGGATGAAGAGGTGAGGGATATTCGGTTTTCGCTTGAGCATTGCCTCTGTCTTGCGATAAAAGGTTTCCTGGTTGTAGATTCCCGTCAGTGGATCACGTTCGATGAGCGAAAAAAGCTGCCTTTGATTTTCGATGAGCTGGGTGGAATCAAGCACCATGACAATGAAAACAGGGTCTGGTAAGCTTGGATAGGGAATCCATGATGCATAGAAAAAGAGCTCAGAACCATGTCTTGCATTTGGCTTCATCTCGATGGAGAAAGAGAAGGAGGTATGATCGGCCATGGCAATACGTACATTGTCATTGAAGGAGGCCAGATCCTCCTCTTGTATGAACTGTCTGATGTCAGGATACTTGTCTTTGAATTCTTGGAAATTCTGTACACTTCCTAGGGAGAGGAATCCTTCATCAACATAGATTGGGGTGCTCATATCTCCTTTGTATCTATAGAGGGCAAAGCCACTTTGTAGCTCACTAGCGTTGACGCTCCACATGGAGAGCCCATCTGTGATGGCGTTTGCTGTCATGTCAGTGCCAGACTGGAATCCTTTGGAGGTGAGGACGCTACGTATTCGTTCTTTTAGGACCTTCAGCTCATATGGCCTGAAGATGAGAAAGGTGGGGTTGAACTCTAAGAGAAGCCCTACCTCCTGATGATCAGCAAAGACAAAAGTCGGAATTGTATCGAGAGAAGGGTTGTTCTGTCTGAGCAGGAGAAACTCCTTGGCATTGAGACCAGGGAGTGCGTAGTCGTACAGAACTGCTCCAATGGATTCCTCTTCCAGAATCTGGAGTACTTGGGGGCCATGATCTGCCTCGAAGATCGTATATTCCTGTGAAAGCTGTGCACAAAAAGTCTTGCGATTCTGGATGTTTGCATCAGCGATGAGGATGGTTGGTTTGGTAGTCTTTTGCATCTTCACTGTACAATGAGCATATCACGAATTGTTAGCAATAAGCAAAGGGTTTCATTGGATACCTAGAAAATATATAAGAAAAATATACCCTGAGAAATGAGGGCAAGTGAAGGCGAAGACTGAAGACACAGAAAATACTAGGAATATGATAGGAAAAGAGAAAACAAGAAAAAAAACGGGGCTGCTAGGCAGGCCCGTTTTTTTTTACAGTTTGACAGTGATTAGCTGCGAGGTGAAAAATCCGACTTAGGAGCTCCACAGACCGGTCTTTATCACTTCTGAATAACTAAAACTCCAAAAATCCTCCCACCCGCAGCCCCCAGGGGCTTTTTTTACGCCTTTTGAAAATATTCTAAATGAAATAAGTAGTTATGTGTTGTTATGTGCTTGGCATTGTGATACACTCTTTCCAGGAGGATCAGCATGTTTGTACAAACCATTCCCGAGAAGAAAACGGGCAGAACTCTCATCGTATTCGTCGAAGGATATCGTGAGA
>JAEINL010000081.1 GCA_016342655.1 Sphaerochaeta sp.
ACTCACAAGTCCCCCGATTATCGAAACAGAAGAGAAGAGTTCCTGTGGTAAGAATTAATCCCGGGAATTATAGATAATCCTTTAACTGACCCAATCATTGTCAAGGAGTTCCTGACTAGGCTACAGATCATAGGTGGTATACCTAGGATCTGTAGCCTTTGTCCTTTTGCGTCGTTGAGCATCGTTTCAAGTTAGGATTCACGATCAGCTCCATGGCAACAATCTGCAATCTTTCACAATTCTTGTTGCAGGTATCGGAGGTAAAAGACTAGAATGCTATTCGTTGGGAAAGGAATCCTACTACATGAACGTTTCACCTTTTGACAAGAATATCGGCCTCAATTATCTCTATTCCCTTCTGCTCAATTTCGGCTTGGTGCGAGGGGTGTGGATGATCTATCTAGCCTCGAGAGGATTCAGCCTCATGCAACTGGGCATCCTTGAAGCGACCTTCCATATCGTTTCCTTTTTCATGGAGGTCCCTACCGGTTCAGTTGCCGATCTCTGGGGACGCAAAGCGAGCAGGATCTCTGGGAGGTTGGTGAGCATGGCAAGCCTTGCCCTTATGTTCTGGGCCCAGAGCTTTTCCCTTCAGCTTGTAGGGTTTGCCATCTCCGCCTTGGGGTATAATCTTGAATCAGGGGCGGGGGACGCTTTGGTGTACGACTCCCTTTTGACCGTAGGCAAA
Organism: Sphaerochaeta sp.; assembly: GCA_016342655.1. Classification (GTDB taxonomy): domain Bacteria; phylum Spirochaetota; class Spirochaetia; order Sphaerochaetales; family Sphaerochaetaceae; genus Sphaerochaeta. The sequence goes on from JAEINL010000081.1 coordinate 689, forward strand.
CAGGATACGTACATGAGGGTATTGGGAAGGCAGGAAATCATCACCCAAGGAGCTTCTGTGATGGCTTTCCTCTTGGGAGGCTGGCTTGCCGTCCATAGCTATGCCTTTGCATTTGGCATATCCATGGCGGTCTCCTTGGCAGCCGCTCTGATCTCCTTTGGTTTTACCGAACCTCCCAGGGAACACAAGAAAGAGATAATGCAGGACCGTACCTTGGTGAAATCCGTTGTGCAGTCTATGAGAAGCCAGATGGTGGACAGTGTCCGGAGTATGGTCGAAAAACCCCGGATCGGATTTCTCCTTCTTTTCTCCGAACTTCTATTTGCCTTCATGGTCTGCCTGTTTTTCTATCTGCAGAATTTTTGGACCCAACAGGGTTATTCTGAAGGCCAGATAGGGGTTGTCTTTGCATTTCATTCAATCATTTCTGGTTTCACTTCTTTCAGGGCAATACACATTGAAAGGAGATTAGGACAGAAGGGAGTCCTGGTAGCTATGCCTTTGTTACTGCTCACCTGCCTCTGGGGGGTCGCCCTTTCCCCCTGGCCAATGGTATTCTATGTACTGACCGGGTGTATTGAGGGAATTCTGATCGTTACCATAGGGGATTATCTGAACAGGCTCATTCCCAGTGCCCAAAGAGCTACCATACTTTCCTTCCAGAGTATGGCCTACAGCATGTTCATGATTCTCCTCTTCCCACTCGTTGGATGGATTGGAGACCGGTACTCCTTGCATAGCGCCTTCCTTGTCATGTCAGTACTGGGAACCTTGCTGTGCATCCCCTATCTGGTTTTTTCCCATAGCATGCAAGATGATGCAACACAAGGCAAATCCTAAGGGGCCTACAGATGCCTTTCCTGCCAAAACTGCAGGATTGAAGAGGAAAGAATCGCAATGCCTCCTCTTTCCAGGGCTTGCCCTGGGGTATTGATACCTTTCATTTGATCCTCGGCAATAATGCCATGATGCTAGTATTTCACTAGGGAGAAACTATATGGCAAGTACAACAATCAGTTTGAGAACGGATACGGAACTAAAGGCTCAGGCCGAGGAAATCCTCAATCAGCTAGGAATGACACTGAATGGAACCTTCAACATGCTTCTTAATCAGATTGTGAGGGAAAAATCAGTGCCTCTGAGTTTGTCTCTGGCTTCCCAAAATTCATTGTATGCAGATTTGCTTGTTGCAGAAGATGAACGTAGAAACGGTTATGTCGGCAGAACTGGAGATGAAATGCTTAAGGATTTTGACTTGATTGTGGCAGAGGCTGAAGCCAAATATGAAGCATGAAGTTTTCGTCTCCAGAAAAGCGGATGAAATGTTTGTCAGTAACGTAAGGTTCCTTGCCCAAGTGAGTATCCCTGCTGCCAAAGTATTGAGAGATGAGTTCTGTTCTGTTCTTGGTACGTTGAAGGATAATCCCTTCCAATTCCAACTGGAAGAGGACCTTGGATTACCTAGCGGAAAATACAGACGAGTTGTTTTCGCTAAAAGGTACAAGGCTGTCTTTTCTGTTTTTGAAAATACAGTGTTTATAGATGCCATCATCGATTGCCGACAATCAAAGGGAGCATGACATGCACAAGAGTCTGCAGATATTTTTCCTGAAATGGGCAGTCTCGAGGCATGTAGACAGGTGCCTTGTATTGGAGTAATCATACGAAATACAGGACAGGGCTTAACACAATCTGGTACAACCTTACCTATAGGACTGCTGCACCTTGACGATCTCTTCGAATACCCTCGTCCCTATACGCTCGTCTCTGGCAATGACCTCCCACCTGAGCAGGGTGTCCTCACCCTGTTCATTCTCAGTGACTTTCTTGAACAGGATCTCCTCGATCATAACTGACCATTCCCTCTCTCTTCAGGACCAAGAGGGTGAAGAAAAAGGAGTCCTTTTTCGAAAACCTAGGGAAATCCCATCTTTGAGGCTGCTGATTCGGTATAGGTCCCCGATCATTAATCAGAGCGCTATTTTCACACACAAGCAGGTCTTATACTGCTTGTCATCCTGAATTTCAATGGTGCCCTGATGGGAGTCCACGATATGCTTGGCAATGGCCAGACCGAGCCCAGTATTGTATTTGTTTACCTTGGTGCTGTAGAAAGGTTCAAAAATCTTCGCCCTGATCTCTTCAGGAATGCCATTGCCATTATCCTTGATCTTGACCACCACTTGGGTTCTGGTTGTATATAGTTCGACATTTATCTGTCCAAAATCAAGGATGGCATCGATGCTGTTCACAATGAGGTTGATGAACAGCTGCTTCAGCTTATCGTCCATTCCCTTCTGTATGATGACATCAGCCTGAATATTCCTGATGATACGGATGTGCTTTGCATTGAGGCGGTGATTCAACAACAAGAGGACGTCTTCCAACAATGCAGAGAGGTTGACAGGTTGGAAGCTGTCTGTCCGAATTTTGGAGAAATCCAGCAATGAGGAGATGGTGCGTACAATACGGTCCAACTCAAGGTTGATCGTCTGGATCTTTTCCTTGATGTATAGGTTGTCGTTTTTCATGGAGATCAACTCGATGTAGTTCTTGATGGCAAACAAGGGATTGTTAATCTCATGGGCTACGCCAACTGCAACTTCGGCTAGGGAAGCGAATTTTTCACTTTTCATCAGATAATCTTCCAGACTGTCGTCAAGCGTATTGTCCTGAAGGATAATGAGAGAGCCGATGGAAGTCATCCCCTCATCCCTGATCGGGCTTACCTGCACCTCCAGGGTGTTGTCCTGACCTGTCTCAACTCCCCGCCATCTGGCAGTTTTCCCCTTGGTAAGGGTTTCAAGGATCTCCTCATGGTGACTTGGAAAGACCTTTTCAAGGAAATGCAGGAACCACGAACTGGAATTGGTGGTGCTGAAGTCATAGTCAAGTATCCTCTTGGCTTGCAAGTTCATCGTCTGGATCTTCATGTCATTGTCAAGAATCAGGATACCCAAAGGAATTTCTTGGATTATCTTTCTGATATGGTTGTTGAACAGTTGGAATTTTTCCAGCTGTTCAGTCTGCAACTTGTCAATGGTGAAAGAATAAGTGAGTTCATAGAGGCGAACGCTATCAAGGTTTGCAACCAAGTCGGTCTCAAGCCGCCTGCCTTGGTTGAGGATGGTAACCCTGTCAGCTAGTTTGATAACCTCCTGGATATCATGGGAGACATAGATTATACCGCATCCCTGCTTTTTCAACAGGGAAATGATCTGATAGATTTTCTGCATCTCATTAGGGGTGAGCTTGTTGGTGAAATCATCAAGTATCAGGATCTCAGGGTTGATGATAAGGGCCCGCATGAATTCGACAAGTACCTGTTGGTCCGCAGGAAGGTTCCTGATCTTACTATGGGGATTGAAAGATAGCCCATAGGTCTCCATCAATTCCTTTAGTGCATATTCCATCTTTTTATGCGTTATCATGCCCAAAGATGTAGGGAACTGATGGGTGAATATGAACTCCAAGGGCTCCAAGTCAGGAATGATGGAAGGTGCCTGATATACTGTTCCTATCCTATACTTCATTGCAGTCCTTGGATTTAACGGGCCGACTTTTTTCCCGTTGATGAAAATGGAACCCGACCGGGCCTGCTCTGCACCACTGAGGATCTTGATGAGACTGGATTTCCCTGCCCTGTGCTCCCCTGTGAGGGCGTGTATCTCACCCTGGAAAAGGTTGAAGTCAACCCCTCTCAGGGCATGCACCTCCCCATAGTAGGCATGGATATCCTGCATCTCCAGCAGAGGTTTTTTCCTTTCCATCATGACTCTATGCCAAACTTGCGAAGTCTGGAATTGAGAGTTTTCCGATCTATGCCCAGCATTATTGCAGCATCCTTCTTGACGCCTTGGGAGAGGTTGATCGCCTCCAGGATAATGGACTTCGTCATCTCATCATACTTGGAGATCAGACCATTCTTGACAGGAGTGTGGGAATTGCTCAGGTACTGTTCAGGCAGATCGCAAAGATGGACGGTATCCGATATGCAGAAGATACAGAGCCGCTCCATCAGGCTCTTCAATTCCCGCACATTTCCTGGCCAGCAATGGGCATAGAGCATTGACTGGACATCCTTATCGAAATATTTGATATTCTTTTGGTACTTTGCATTGAATTCCTTGATGAAATAGTAGGCAAGGGGAATGATGTCCTCCCGACGTTCCTGCAAGGGAGGGATGTGCAAAGTCACCACACCCAGCCGGTAGAACAGGTCTGCCCGAAATTTCTTGTCAGCTATATCCTGTTGGAGATCGCAATTGGTAGCGGCGATGATGCGAGCCTTGGACACCAGTTCAGTTGTCCCCCCGATACGGAAGAATGTTCCCTCCTGAAGGACTCTCAATAGCTTCGCTTGGGATTTCAGGGACATGTCCCCTATCTCATCCAAAAAGATGGTTCCTTCACCTGCTTCTTCAAAAAGGCCCTTGTGAAGTTCCTTGGCATCGGTAAATGCACCCTTCTCATGCCCGAACATATAGCTTTCCAGCAGGGTATCGGGAATTGCCGCACAATTCACTGACAGCATCGGCTTATCACTACGGCCGCTGAGAAGATGTAGGGACTTAACTACAAGCTCCTTGCCTGTCCCACTTTCACCGGTAATGAGTACGGTTGCATCGGTTGGAGCCACTTTGGATATTTTCCCCGCAAGGCTTTGCATGCCAGGGTTGCTTGATTCATAGAGGGCCTGATCGCCTATCAGCCTGATATTTCCCATTGCTTCCCTGAGAAGTCCAATTTCTTCAAGCAGGCAGGACAGTTCCAACGGCTTCTGGTACAGGTTCAGTGCTCCAAAGCGCATGGCTTTTACCGCATCATCGATTGAGGCATACCCGCTGATTATGATGACTGCGATTTCTGGTGAGACTTGTTTGATCTTCCGCAGCAATTCGACACCGCTCATCTCGGGCATTCTTATATCCAGTAAAATTAGGTTGAAGTTGCTCTTGACCAGCAACGGCAACACCTGATTTGCATGCATGCAAAAACTCGCATCGTATCCATACTCATTGAGAATTTCACTCAAAGAAAGGCATACTGACTGTTCATCGTCAATTATGAGGATCTTGTATTTCATGTTTGGTAAGTATATGGCCAAACAAGGAGAAAAGCAAATTTTCCCCATGAGGAATTTTTCCTCATTACAGCAATTTTGCGGGTAATATTTACGCAGAAAGGAGTGGAAAGGATGAGATTTCCTGTTGTATTATTCTATTCAGCACCTCAGAAGCACTTGGCATACTAATTGCATCATACTTTGAACAAGTTAGAAAAGGAGGCCTTTTTATGAGAAAGAAACTGGCATTAGGTTTGTTATTGGCTGTCTTCGTCACAACAATGGTGTTCGCAGCTGGACAAAAAGAAGTGGCAACGAAAGAACAAGGGTACCGTATCGCGTATATGACACCCGCACTGCACATTCCATTCTGGAAGGATATTGCAGATGGCATTAGGGATGAAGCTGCCAAAATCCCCAATATTACCATTGTAAACTCTGATTCCAAGTTGAGTGCTGCAACCCAGTTCCAAAATGCACAAGACCTGATTGTCTCGGGCATCGATGCAATAATAATCTCTCCGACAGATTCAGCATCCTGCCCTGCGGTACTTGAACTCGCTGAGGAGAACAAGGTTCCCGTAATCATCTGCGACATCGGTACTGACTCTGGCAATTTCACAGCATTTGTGGCTACAGACAACGACAAGGGAGCAAGATCTGCAGGAGAATACTTCCTCAAGGTCGCCAAGGAGAGAAACATCACCAGCGGGGATGTCGCCATTATCGCAATCTCCCAGGCCAGACAGAATGGGAAGGATCGCACCAAGGGTTTCTCTGATGCTCTTGCAGGCACCAACTTCAAGGTCACTACCCTTTTGGAGTGTAAGGAATACACAAGGTCCGAATCAATGAACCTTGCGCAGGATATCCTTGCCTCCAACCCGAAGCTGACTGGCCTGTTCACACAGCATGACGAGGCAAACCTTGGAGTCATGCCTGCAAAGGATACCGCCGGGGTAACCAAAGCCCTCATCCATGTGGGCTTTGATGGAAGCCCAGAGACAGTTGAGGCAATCAAATCAGGAAAGATTTCTGCAGCTGCCATGCAGCAACCGGTGACCATGGGGCGTGAGGCCTTCAAGGCGACCTATGCCTATCTCACTGGCCAAAGCTTTGACAAGAAAATTGTTGTCGACACTATTCTGGTGACAGCTGAGAATGTTCTTGAAGTGGAGCCGATACTAGAGGACAACGTGTATCCTAACGAATTGAGCATGTGACAGTGACCGTTTGATATGGAGATGGATTCCCATCTCCATATCGTTTCAATTCACCAATTTTGTAGGAAGGATAGGTACACGTATGTTCAAGAAACCCAATGATTCCACCCAAATAGTAGACCTGTCAATGACTTTTGCGATGGATAGCCCGGTCTATTGGCCAACCCATCATGCTTTTGAACAAAAGTCCTGGCGGTCTTTTTCTGCAGGAGATGGCTATCAGACCAATTACTTCATTATGGATGAGCATACGGGTACCCATTGTGACGCCCCTGCACATTTCATTCGTCCCGAAGACAATAAGGGACCATCCTACTATGGTGACACCATTCCCCTGTTATCCATGATGGGTCCTCTGGCTATCATTGACGTCACTTCATTACGGCCCCAAGGTGACGACGGGACCAGTCCAGAAATCCCACCCCAATTCATACAGGTTTGGGAAGAGAAACACGGAGATATCAAGAAAGGCACTATAGTGGCATTCCGCACAGATTGGGACCTGTTTCTCGACAGCCCTGAAATGTACGATAAGTATGTTCTAGGGCCAGTAGTGCTTAAGAACTCCCCAGGATGGCCTGTACCCTCTATTGAGACCATAAGCTATTTGTATGGGAAGAATATCAAGTGCTTTGCTATTGACGCCCCTAGCATGGGTGCGTCAAATGGCGGAGAGGCCCTTCACCAATTTTCCCTTGGGAAAAACTTGGTGTTCATCGAAGGTCTCATCAATCTTTCTCTCGTAGACCCCAGAGGATATGATTTCATCTTCCTCCCTTTGAAACTCGCTAACTCAACAGGTTGCCCGGGAAGGGCCATCGCTATGAAGGAGGTTGGGGTATGAGTAAAGACCCACTTGTAGAAGTGGAACATATCTCGAAAAGATTTGGTGTTGTCCAGGCCCTCAAGGATATTTCTTTCCAGATATACGAAGGGGAGATCCTTGCACTCATCGGGGAGAATGGTGCTGGAAAATCAACGTTGGCGAAGATAATCTCAGGGGTGCACACCCAAAGTGAAGGGAAAATCATCTATGGGGGGGAGGTCCTGAACTGCACCTCGACCAAAGACGCCCGTGACAAGGGCATCTCCATTGTACTTCAGGAGTTCGCCCTGATACCCCACCTTTCCATAGCTGAGAATATCTTCCTTTGCAATAATGATATGTATGAAAATGGCTTCTGGCAGAACCGTAGCCGGATGATAGAGGAGACCTACAAGCTTTTTGAGAGGACGGGCATCGACTTCAACCTCGATCCTTCCATGAGAATTGAAGAGTTGACAGTTGCGCAGCAGCAGTATGTTGAGATTGTCAAGGCCCTGTCCAACAACTCAAGGCTGATTATCCTTGACGAGCCGACCTCTGCCCTTTCCAAAAGTGAGGTCACCCACCTGTTCTCACTGATGAGGCACCTGAACGCCAATGGGGTCACCTTGGTTTTTGTCAGTCATAAGCTTGATGAGATCTTTGAGATCAGCGATCGGATTGTAGTTTTCCGGGACGGCCTGTTTGTAAGGACACTGACAACCAGTGAAAGTAACGAACAGGAGCTTATCCACGCGATGGTAGGCCGTGATATTGGAGATCTCTTCTCCATACGCAAAAGACACCCTGTAGGCAATCAGATGCTTGTGGTAAAAGATTTGGTCAATTCACACTATGAGCAACCCTACTCCTTACACTTGCACAAGGGGGAGGTGTTGGGGGTCTTTGGGTTGGTAGGTTCGGGCAGGACCGAGCTCATGCGTTCCATTTTCGGAGCAGATCCGATTAAAAGTGGAAGCGTAGCCATCAACAATAGAAATGTTGCCGGGAAAAAGCTCAAGATAGCCATACAGGCGGGTTTCGGCATGTTGCCTGAAGACAGGAAGCACCATGGCTTACTGTTGGAGCAGTCCATCTTGGATAATATCTTCCTTGCCTGTACAGCAAACAGCAAAGAGGTTTTCAGAAAAAAACGCAAGGAGTCCATACTGGCAAAAAAAATGATCCAAGAGTTGCGGATCAAGCTTAGTTCTGTAGATGACCCGGTAAATTCCCTCAGTGGAGGAAACCAGCAGAAGGTGGCTTTTGCCAAATGGCTCCTGCTCAATCCTGACGTGCTCATCTTGGATGAGCCTACACGGGGAATAGATATCGGAGCCAAGTTTGAAGTGTATGGAATTATTGACAAGCTGGCTGCACAAGGGACCTCAATACTCATGGTCTCTTCCGAACTGCAGGAAATCATTGCCTTGTCAGACAGGGTGCTCATCATGAACCAAGGAAGACTGGTGAAAGAACTCAGGCACGAAGAGGCTCAGGAAGAGTTGATAATGCATTATTGCACATTGGATAATTTTGGGGGAAAGGATGACTGAATCAGTGGCTGAATTGGAAAAGAGACAGGCAAACCTGTTGTTGAAGAAATGTAGGTCTGAATACTCGGTTGAGATTGTGATGTTCTTGGTATTTATTCTACTTTGCACCGTCATCAGTCTCATTTCTCCCAATTTCTTGAGTTCAAGGAACGTCCGTAACATCTTCTGGCAAGCCACCACTATGGGTATCATAGCAATCGGACAGACCTTGATCATCCTCACTGCAGGCATTGACCTCTCGGTAGGAGGGATCATGGCGATTTCTGCAATGCTCGGTGGAGTAGTCATGAGCCAGTTCGGCCTGGGAATGGGGATAGCGACAGTGCTCCTATGTGGCTTGGCAGTAGGGATCATCAATGGTATCCTTGTCGCTTATGCTCGTCTCGCGCCTTTTATCGTAACTTTGGGCACCCTCTCCATAACCCAATCCCTTACCTATGTGATCACCGACGGCAGCTCCATCACGGGACTCCCTACAGGGTATAGGTTCTTTGGCTACCAGAAGCTGTTAGGATTACCCCTCTACAACTATATCCTTATCGGCCTGTTTATCATTGGCCATATCATGCTGAAGAAAACCAAGCTAGGCAGGTTCTTCTATGCAATTGGCAGCAATGAAGAGGCTGCGCGGTTGGCAGGAGTCAATATCAAGTTCAACAAATTGATGGCCTATGCAATCACGGGCGTTCTTTGCTCCTTCGCAGCACTGATCCTCACGTCCCGCCTTGGAGCCATTGACCCTGATACAGGCAGTGGCATTGAGCTGGATACTATTGCCGCCGTAGTGATTGGTGGTGCAAGCATGAGCGGAGGGAAAGGGAGCCTTGTAGGCACACTCATAGGGGTCTTCTTCATTACGGTGCTGCACAATGGGCTGAACCTGACCGGGGTCTCCCCCTTCTGGCAAGGCTCTGCAGTAGGGTCGGTCATCATTATCTCGGTGCTCCTGGACGGAGTCATACGAAGACGCTGAGCTAAGGCTGTGAGACGATGTTCCGGTATTTTTCAGCAAATTCCCTTGGAGACTTGGAGGAGGCCTTTTGGGCCTCCTCTCCTATTGCAAGAGGCAAGCACTCTTACCTATATCTCTGCTGCACCTTGACGATCTCTTCGAATACCCTCGTCCCTATACGCTCGTCACTGGCTATGGCCTCCCATCTGAGCAGGGCGTCCTCACTCTGGCTTACCCGCTGGAAAACCTGGAACCAGGGGCTGTGCAGCTCTGCAGTAGCATCATAGTGCACAGGAAGGTTGAAACGGTACAGCGAGGCTCCAAGACTCTCACCCTGTTCATTCTCAGTGACCTTGGTAGCCCCCATCTTGAACAGGAGCTCCTCGATAGCCTCCTGCAACGCTATGCGCTTGCTGGGCTCCTTGATCATGATAGACCACTCTCTCTCTCTCCAAGAGCTATCCTGAAGCCTCTTTGCCTCATCAAAGCGAGCTGGGTTGGAAGCGTATGCCTTCAGGACCAACAGTGTGAAGAAAAGGGTGTTCTCTGTTGAGAACTTGGGAGCATCCCACACTCCGACACTCTGGGGAAATTGCAGGTAATAGTGAGCAGACTCCTCAACAGCAGCGAGGACATGCCCTTCCCTTCCCTTCACCAAGGCACTCTTGATGTAGGAGTGGCCATTCTGTACCAAGGATATCTTCTTGCCTTGCATGACACTCTTCAGCAGCAAGGTAGGGGAAGCCTTGATGTCAAACAGGAAGGTTGGTTCAAAATTTGCAGGCTCGGAGCCAAAATATGGGGCGAACATATCCTTCAGTTCGTTGGATATGATTCCCATGACAAACGCAGGTGAAAGCTGGCTTCCCTTGTACAGAAGGTCCATCCTGTCCCCATCACCATCATAGGCAAAGCAGAGATCAGTCGGATGCTCCTCGATGTAGGCGAGGGTCCCGCTCATGCTCGCTTCGATGCCTGGATTGGGATCACCAACAGGGAAATTCCCATTGGGAACCAGATGGCGATAGACGCCATCGACACCACACTGGGTAAGAGCACGACTCACCGCTGATCCAAAACTTCCATGCAGGAAGTCACACACAACAGGTAGCCCTTCGAGGCTACCGGAGCCCACATTACAAAGGCGCATGGAGTAATCGATGAACTGATCCATCGTATTGAGGGGGATGATCCGTCCGCCCTTACGCTGGTTGGCCAAGAGAGGTTTCTCATAATAGAACTCTATCTTGCCCAGCCCCCCTTCGGGTCCACTCTCTACAGAGACACTCTCCACATCCTTTGCTACAATCTTCATACCGAGGTAGGAACCTGGATTATGACTTGCCGTTATCATGACACCACCACTTTCTCTGTGTTGCATGCAGGCGTAATAGAACTGACATGACCCTATGGGATTGGCCTCAAGATAGACTGTCAGCCCAGACTGCACAAAGATATCGATGGCACTCTGCATGAGAGCCTCACCACCTAGGCGTGAGTCACGGCCAAGGACAACACTCTTGGTCTTCACATCATGGAGCATATAGTAGGCAATTGCGTGACAAAGCCCTTCTGAGGTCTCTTCGTCAAAATTGCTCTGTTTGCTGCGAATATCATACGCTTTGAAAAGATTTCTTTTCATTATAGTTCCTTTGTACGGTATACCGTACCTCTACAGAAAAAGAGGACAATCCTACCCAGTCTGAGCAAGAGTGTCCTCCATATATAGGCAATACGGAGTTAGGCTTTTTTTAAAAGGCCTTGCCCAAGATTACGTTTAGTCTGCTCATCAAAGAGATTGAACTTTCCTGAGGAAAAACTCAAGCCCACCTGTTTCTCCAAATCGAAATCAAGGTCGCCAAACACCACTGAGTGGATATAGCTATCACCCATCTTCAGTTGCACAATAGTCTCCATACCTGAGGGTAGGGAGGTAAGCACAGTTGCATCAATCATGGAGGGCTCCTCTGTGATGGTAACGTGCTCGGGTCGGAGTCCAAGGACTACCTTCTGGCCCACCTGCAGGGTCATCTTGTCCTGTGGCTCATATACAAGCTCTATCGTACCAGGAAGCGTAAGGGTGATTGGCTTAGTCTTGGTAACCTCAGCCTTGATGAGGTTGATGTTAGGCGAACCTACGAAGTCTGCGGCAAACATATTTGCAGGACGGCGATAGACTTCCAAGGGAGGGGCATACTGTTGCATAAAGCCATCTTTCATGAGACAGACCTTGCTTGAGAGGGTCATCGCCTCCAACTGGTCATGGGTGACATAGATGAAGGTGGAATCTGTCTCCCTGTGCAGACGCTTAAGCTCAGTGCGCATCTCCATCCTCAGCTTGGCGTCGAGGTTGGACAAGGGTTCGTCCATGAACAGGGCCTTTGGTCCTGTGGCTAGGGTTCTTGCAATGGCGACACGCTGTTGCTGTCCACCGGAGAGTTCGGAAGGGTACCGTGCTGCAAACTCTGATATCTTGAGCATGGTCAGAAGCTCTTCCACCCGCTCTTTTGTATCAGCTTTGCTCCACTTCAGATTTTCCAAGCCAAAGGCAATATTCTTATAGACGGTCATATGAGGCCACAAGGCATAGTTCTGGAATAGGAAGCCCACATCTCGCTTGTCTGGTGGTATATCTATACCCTTTTCTGAGGAGAACACCACCTTGTCGTTGATGATTATTTCTCCCTCGGTCGGGGTCTCAAGCCCTGCTATCATACGCAAGGTGGTAGTTTTTCCACACCCAGAAGGACCGAGCAAGGTAACAAAGGAACGGTCATCTATGACCATATTCAGGTCATCCACTGCTACAAATTTTCCAAAACGTTTAGTAACGTGCTGTAATTCAATCTTTGGCATCTTATGCTCCTTAGTTGTTTCCGATTCCCTTGTCGATGGAGGCACCTGTCAGTTTGGTAACCAAAAGGTTGAGGCCTACCACGATGACTACGATCATCAGGTTGATTGCATTGGCATACTGGTTCCAGCCTTTCTCATTATACTGGAACAGCAATGTGGTGAGGATTCTCGTGGAAGGAGAAACCAACAGGATGAAGAGCGAGAGTTCTCGCATACAGGAAATGAAGGGTAACAGATACCCACTGATGAACGTGGCCTTCTGTATCGGTATGATGATCCGCGTCATTCTCTTGAACCAACCGATGCCCATGATGGTACCAGCTTCCTCGATCTCACCTGAGAGCTGGAGCATGGCATTGATACCGCTTCTTGAGGCAAACGGCAGATACTTGACCGATCCTACAATGACCAATAGCCAGAAGGAGCCGTACATGGCAGGGATGAAACCCCTACGGACAGCAAACATCGACAGGAAGATTGCACCAAATGCCATGGAAGGCATCAGATAGGGGAAGAATGTCAGGTTGTTGACCCAGGTTGCCAGATGGGAACCTCTGCGTTTTGCAATGGAGTAGCCTGCGAGTATTCCCACCGTCCCTGCAATTAAGGAGACAATGATGGAGAGCTTGAGACTGTTTGTCAGACCCAGCCATATCGAAGGGTTACGCAGGATGCCAGGCTCGCTGTTGGCGATGTCCGCCCTACCCGCTCCGATCCAGAACTCTGTGGTGAAGTTCGAGAAGGAATAGTCACCCGGTGCCATGATAAAGGACTCGATGGCGAAGGAGAATAAGGGCAATATGGCGATCATCATCAGAAAGACAATAAGGATCACCGTAAGGGGGGTCCTCCACTTTCGCAGGTTGAACAGCGAGATGTTGGAGCTTTTGCCTGTAATGGTGGTGTACGATTTGCGTCTGCCGGTTATCCACTGGTTGAGCATGAGAATCCCCACTCCGATGATGATCATGACCAGGGCCATAATATAGCCATAGCCTGGGTTCATCCCATTGAGGGTACGGAACATCTGGGTGGTAAGTACCTGATAGCGGACAGGGCTTCCCAGGAAGGCAGGAACGGCAAAGGCGCTCATCGTTGAGGAGAATACCAGCAGGAAGGTGGAAAGCAGGGCCGGCTTTACGATGGGAAGGGTGATCTTCATGGTGATTTGCCAACGGGAGGCATGGAGCAGCATTGCCGCTTCCTCAAGGTTCGCATCCATGTTCCTCAGTATTCCGCCGATAAGGATGTAGGCGAAGGGAGCATAGTGCAACCCTTGCACGATGACTATAGGAAAGAGACCATAGGCAAACCAGTTTGCAGTCTCTATGCCTGTAAGCACAGTAAAGAGCCCGGGAGCCCCACCTATGCGGGAGTTTCTGAAAAAGTTAAGCCAAGCCATAGCCAAAGTCCAGGCTGGCATGATGTATGGGAAAACAAATACGGTAGATATGAACCCTTTTGCCTTGATGTTGGTCCTGGTCACCGTCCAGGCGAAAAAACCTCCAACCATAATGGCCATGACACAGGAAAGAAAGGCAACCACCATAGTATTGAGAAAGGGTTCATAGAAAGTCTTTTGGCTGGTAATGCCGCTGGCAAACATCTTTTTCCAGTGATAGAGCGTCAAAGTCCCTGTATCTTGCTTTACAAATCGGGCCTCTGAGGAATGGACGGTAATGGTGTCCATTACAATGGTCAACAAGGGTACAAGGGTAAGATACCCCAACACAACAAAGAGAACTACCAGGATGATGTTATGGGGTTTCTTGATGAAAGACTTGAACGTGTTCAATTGGCTTCTGGCACTCATGAGCTATTTCCTTACCAAATGGCCTGCAGAAAACTGCAGGCCATACTGTGCATAGAGGGTTTAGTAGATGTACTGGTTGAGGAACTCCTCAACTTCGGCACGATTGTCAAAGCAGTAGGCACCATCCTCTTCAACGAGCAAGGGCTGCCATACGGCAAAGGGGAAGTCAATGTCATCATGTATAGGGATGTTAGGGTTGGCACTGTAGGTACCGACATCAGAACCCCAAGGGGCAAACCCTTCTGGACTGAAGAGGAATTCGATGAACAGCTTTGCAGCATGAGGACTCTGGGCAGAACGGGTCATAAGGGCATAGAGGCTATAGTAGAAGCCACTAAAAGGCTCCATGGTCATAGCTGGCTTGAGAGCAAGGTTCTTGCTGGTGGCATAGCGTGCCTTGGAGAATACAAAAAGGCCCACTGGAGGGAATTCGCGCTTGGCGTTCTGGCCCTTGATGCCTACGTTCTCAGCAGTGCTGGTGTCACTGGTTCCTACGATAAGGTCATTCTCATAGATAGCCTTGATCCACTCATATCCAGCATTGGGTGTGGTAAGAACAATATCCTTGCCAAAATAGGACGTATATGCCTTTGCAATCTTAGCAGACCACTCTGGACTGGTACACATGGTCAGGAAGTTGGCATTCACCCCTTCTTGGAACGGGTTCTTGAACTGCAACAGGCTCTTATACTTGGGATCGGCAAACTGCCAGATATTGGTATAGGGAGAGCTCGTAAGATTCTCATCATTGTAGATGAATACCTTGTTGATTGCAAAAGCCTGCAGGGGATTCTGCATGGAAGCGGGAATGACACTCTTCAAGGTCGGGGGAACATAGTTGTAGAGGTATCCAGTTTTGATAAGCTCGCCAACGAGTCTTCCTGCATCCTGGGCTAGGACAAAGTCAGCACCAAAGACGCCAGCCTGGGCTTCCTTAGACACTTTCTCAATCAGTTCGAAATCCTTGAGGTTGGAACTGATGACCTCAATGCCATATTTTTCAGTAAAAGCGACGGCGGCCTTTGCTATGCGGCTCGAGGTAGCATAGACAACGACCTTCCCCTCTTCTTGTGCACGGGCAACCAGTTCATCATGGGACAGCTCTTCGATGACTGGAGCAGGGGCGGCAACAGCTGGGGTTGGGGCCTCTTTAGATCCTGTAGCAAATGCAGAGGTAGCCAACAGGGTGGCAACCATCAGGAAGACAAACAGTTTTTTCATACATTTCTCCTATTTTCATAAAGATACAAAACACTTATATTAGTAGTATACCATGATTGTAGGTATTCTCAATAACGATACATAGAAGAGATTTGGCATTTATTGCACAACGAAGCGAGAGTAGCACAAGCATTACCATGGTTCCATTACCGAGCGAGTGCCGGGAAAGCAAGGTGAGATACGTGAGCCCCTTGGGGCGGAAAAGGAGGCAACGCCTCCTCTTTCCAGGGCTTGCCCTGGGGTATTGATACCTTTCATTGCACAAGAAATGCAGGGAAATACGTGAAGAGGCTCATAAATCGGGTAGGAGGATGAGCCTTAGTGGCTCACCCGTCCTCCCACAGAACCGTACGTACCGTTCGGTATACGGCTC
>JAEINL010000082.1 GCA_016342655.1 Sphaerochaeta sp.
TCAGTTTTACTGTGCTAGTGAGCCTCCAGTCTAAATTTAGCTTATCAGGGAATCCCACAAGAAAAGTGATTGAACCACATTTCTCCCTAAGTTTTACTTTTTTTCATTGACGAAACGCTTATTCTGTTATTTACTTACTTATGGAAAGTAAATAACAGAATCCAAGAAGGGTCTCTACCTTTCCAAAGAATTGAGGAGCGTATCGTGAAAAAACCTATCACCCTAGGAGTCGTCTGCCTTGCCAGGACCACCTATGACTATATGGCGGCTACAGACCTGTATGCCAAGATCCGAGAGGACCTTGCTCATCTGGAGAATGTGAGCTGGGAAATTATCGAAGAGCTGGTCATCAGCCAAGAGGATGGAATCGCTGCTTCTGAGCGTCTTGCACGCTCCAATGTCGATGGGGTTGTCTGCATATCAGGGACCTTCCATCTTGGACATTTGGTACTGCAGATTCAGAATGCCGTGAAGGCTCCGATCCTTCTCTGGGGTCTTCCCGAACTTCCCTACAATGGTGGGAAGATACGGCTCAATTCGGTGTGTGGGGTAAACCTCAACGCATCAAACCTCTATAAGAGTGGAGTGGACAACTACACTGTCATTGTACAGGACAAAATCGATGAGGACTGGGTCGATGCCATTCGGGTCATCAGGGCGATGAAGAGTGCCAAAATAGGTATCGTAGGCTATCGTGCTGATGGCTTCTTCAATGTCGGGGTGCAGGACAACCTTCTTTTCGGACAGACCGGTGCCTTGGTAGACCACTACGAGTTGAGCGAGCTTCATGCCTGGCCTGTCTCCGATGAAGAGGTTGCTTCCAGGATGACCCAGCTCAAGAAGACCTTCGATGTCTCAAGCCTATCAGATTTCCAGATTCAGAAAGTTTCTGAACTTTCGGCCAAGCTCACCGCCTTCTACAGCCATTACAAGCTGTCGGCCCTGGCTATCAGGTGCTGGCCAGAGTTCGCTAGGGACTTTGGAGTCTCCCCGTGTGCCGCGATGTCCCTGCTGCAGTCTGAGGGCATGCTCTTAGCCTGTGAAGGGGATATCGATGGCGCTCTTTCCATGATTGCCCATGCAGCCCTTGGGGCAGAGACTCCCTTCCTCTTTGACTTCTCCCAAGTTGACTTTGAGCAGGACTTTGCCCTGTTCTGGCACTGTGGGGTAGCTCCCTGTAACCTTTGGGACGGTAGGTGCAATCGCTCTTTGGACACATACTTTGCTGGTGGCAAGGGTGTCACCGCTGACTTTGTACTGAAAAATGGGGATCTTTCTGTCTTGCGCCTTGACTCTGCCCGTGGAGGCTACCGCATGTTCCTTCAGAAGGCACAGGCAATCCCCATGGAGAAACTGCTGAAGGGGACCTATATGAAGGCCGTCTTCGACCGGCCTGTCAAGGAGGTGCTGGATCTGGTGGTAGACAATGGTCTCGCCCATCACTCTTCAGTGGTATATGGCACCTATATCAGGGCCTTGGAGATTGTTGCCCGCCTGAAGGGGTGGAAGGTCATCCAGTAGAGCTGACCCTTTTTGCATGGGTTATCCTACGTGAATTTGCTGGTTTTTTTCGTTAAGAAATTACTATAAAAAGGAGAATTGTATGAAAAAGATTTCTA
This sequence comes from Sphaerochaeta sp., assembly GCA_016342655.1. Classification (GTDB taxonomy): domain Bacteria; phylum Spirochaetota; class Spirochaetia; order Sphaerochaetales; family Sphaerochaetaceae; genus Sphaerochaeta. The sequence goes on from JAEINL010000082.1 coordinate 1,620, forward strand.
AGACACTTGTGGTGTTGCTGGTTATGCTGTCGCTGAGCTTTTCGCTGTTTGCGCAGTCCCAGGCCGAAACCGGACCTCAGAAAGAGATTGAACTTCGCTGGGCAAGCATCTGGGTAGGAAATGACAGTAAGGCTCCTGCAGTTGAGGCGATTGTTGCTGAATTCAATGCTGCCAATGCAGGAAAGATCAAGGTTGTCATCGAGCCACAGCCCGACTACAACGCCTACGAGCAGAAGGTACGTACCTCCCTTGCTGCCAAACAGGCTCCAGCGGATGTCTTCACCATCAAGCTCAACCCTACAACCGAAGCCTTCTACCAGTCAAACCTGTTGTTGGATTTTGCCAAGGTTATGGATCCCCAGTGGAAAGCCACCTTTGATGCAGGATCATTGGCCCAGTCAACTATTGGTGGAGAGCTCAAGTCCCTTCCCATGGAGACGGCCATCCTTCCTCTCTGGTACAACATGGATGCCTTGAAGTCAGTAGGAGTTACCTCTGTCCCAAAGACCATGGCTGAGTTGATCTCTGCCTTTGACAAGCTCAAGGCCGCCGGTATCGCACCCTCCAGCCAGATGACCGGTGACACCAATGCATGGACCTCCATGATCTGGTTCTCACACCTTGCAGTCTCTCTTGGTGGTGTTAATGTCTGGGACAAGAGCTTCACCGATCCTGCTTTTGTGGAGGCTGCCAAGCTTCTGAAGAGATTTATCACCGACTACTCCACCAACGACGCTGTTGGTCTTGGTGCCGGTGGTAGCGGTGGACACTTCCTTGCAGGCAGAACCGCTGTTTTCTCCAATGGCCCCTGGTATGCCGGACGTGCAGACCTTGCAGCAACCCCATTCTTCAACTCGATCAAGATTGCGGGCCTTCCTCCTGCCGGTTCGACCACCGACTTTGCGATTAGCCGTCTCCAGGCAAATATCTGCGCTGCTTCCAGCAAGGATAGTGCCCGTGAAGCTGCTACCGTTGAATTCCTCAAGTTCCTGACCAGTGCCAAGAACATTACCCGCATTGCAGAGAGTTCAGGGGCAATGTTTGCAATCAAGACTGACTACCTGCCGACCAAGAACCTGCAGAAGCAGTTCTATGAAGTTGCAAATAACGCCAAAGCTACTGCTTTCGACCTTGAAGCCGCCCTCGGTGCTGAAGTCACCTTGGAGTTTGGCCAACAGCTTGGTGCTCTTGCCCTTGGAAGAATCACTGCTGAAGAGTTCTGTTCCCTCGTTGATCGTAAGATCGAGCGCTAAACAAAGTATTTCTATGGGTCACCACGTGTGTGGTGACCCCCTAATCATCCCATTACTCGTATCAGGAGTCCAGTATGCAGGCATTACCCTTACAGAAAAAGACCATCTGGGCAGGTAGGATACTATTCCTTTTGCCTGTTTCCCTCTTCTTCTTTTTCTTTTTTATCTATCCCTTCGTCTTTACCGTCTATACCAGCTTCACCAGCTGGAGAGGCATTGGAGGGATGAAGTTCAATGGCCTGGCCAACTACAAGAAACTTATATTGGATTCCACTTTCCGAAAGGCTTTGGGCAACAATATCATCTGGGCCCTTTGCCAGGGGTTTATTCAGGTTCCCCTTGCCTGTCTTGTCGCGATGATCCTTGTTCGCAAACCCAAAGGCTGGCAATTTCTCCGTACCATCTACTATCTTCCCAATGTCATCTCAACGGTTGCCCTGGCCATGGTATGGGTCGCCATCTACAACGTCAACGGACCTCTCAATGCCATTTTGGGAAAACTTTTCGGCATGGAAAGCAAGAACTGGCTGGGCAATCCTGACACTGCCTTGTTTGCGGTGATTTTCCAGACAGTCATCTACATCGGATACTTCATGATCGTATTGCTTGCCTCTGCCATGAATATCCCAGCTTCCCTATATGAGGCGGCTAAAATCGATGGGGCAAGCACATTCCAACAGGAGCTCAATATTACGCTTCCGATGCTTCGTGGGACTTTGGTGACTACAATGACACTTGCAATGGCGTACGGGATGAGACACTTTGAGGCTACCTTCCTGATGACAGGAGGAGGTCCTGCCTATGCCACGACAACTATGGGTATCGATCTCTATCTGAAAATGGATGCCCTGCGTTATAGCGAGGCAAGCACTGCTGGTATTTTCCTAATTCTCTTGGGAACGGTAGTGATCACCCTGTTACGAAAACTCCTCGGGAAATCTGACCCGATGAGCGAAATGGCACAGTAGGAGGCCGACGATGAAAGAAAAACAGACTCCCCTGTGGTATTTCGCCAATACACTCAAATGGATCCTCTTGGTATCGCTCCTAGCTTTGGCCCTGCTTCCCCTTCTCTGGCTGTTGGTCAGTTCGCTTAGGACTAACCTTGAGTTACAGATATCCCCCTTTGGATGGCCTGAGAAGATGCAGTGGGTCAACTATGCAAATGCCCTTGCCATGGCAAGCCTCCCCAGGTTGCTGCTCAACTCTGTTGTGGTTGCGGCAAGTGCTGTGGTGCTCAATACCCTGATAACCAGTATGGCTGCCTTCATTCTCTCCCGCGAACACTTCAGGGGTAGGGATGTCATCTATACGATTCTTACCGCTGGAGTCTTGGTACCAGTCATTTCCTTCATGGTGCCTTACTTCTCACTCATTACCCGTAGTGGTTTGTACAACTCACTGACAGCCCTTATCTTTGTCTACTCTGCGGTAAACATCCCTGTCTCCATCTTCTTGATTACAGCCTTCATGAAGAGCATCCCTAGGGAGCTTGAGGAAGCCGCCATCATCGACGGGTGCGGATTTTTAAAACGCTTCTCCAAGATCATCCTACCTCTATCGCGTTCAGGTTTGGTTACTGCGGCTACCTTCTGCTTTATTTACTCTTGGAATGAGTTTGTCATGGCCATGCTGCTTACCTCCAGCATCGAGAGCCGGACAATCCAGCTTGGTATCAAATTCTTTACCAGCCAGTTTATTACCGACTACAGCAGTATGTATGCTGCTGTAATCATTACGATAATACCCAGTATCGCGGCTTATATTTTCTTGCACGACAAGATTATCGGTGGGCTTACCACCGGGGGAGTAAAAGGCTAGATGATCAGCTGTACCATGCAAAAGGACAGGCTTCTTGTCCTGTATAATAAGCTAGCCATCATTGACCACACTCCCTCTTCTCCCTGTATCCAGTTGTATAGGGGTTCTGAAACGATAGCCATGTATCGGGGAAACTATTTCATCGAGGATGACCTGCAAGAGAAAGTCGGCCTGGAAAAGTACGAGCTATCCCAGTCCCTGAAAGAGGGGAGGGTGATCTATACCATCAGGTTTTACCACCAGAAGACACAGATGACCTGTTCCCTCTCTGAACTTGATGGTCGGTTGTCCCTCATTTTTTCCGCCATGCCCAAAGGGTATAACCGACTTGAACTGTTTTTCTTTGCCCAAGATGGCGAACATGTCTATGGCTGTGGGGAGCAGTTTTCCTATTTCGACTTGCGGGGAAAGAATTTCCCCCTCTGGACGGGGGAACAGGGTGTAGGCAGGAACAAAGCGACAACTATCACCCAGACAGCTGATAGGCTGGACAGGGCGGGGGGTGACTACCATACGACCTTCTATCCCCAGCCAACTTTTGTCTCGACACGCGGCTATTTCCTCCATGCTGAGACCTATGGCTATGCTGATTTTGATTTCAGCTCCCCTGATACCCATCGCCTTATGTTTTGGGATGTGCCCTCCTCGATTACCATAAGTGTAAAGCCCTCTCTTCTTGAGGTCGTACAGGACATTTCAGCCCTGTTGGGCAGACAGAAGGAGTTGCCCCTCTGGGTGTATGACGGGATAATCCTCGGCATACAAGGCGGTACGAAGACCTGCCTTGAAAAGCTCGATCGGATGCAAAAGGGCTCTGTCCCTATCGCAGGTATCTGGGTACAGGACTGGCAGGGAGAGAAGTACACCTCCTTTGGCAAACGCCTGCGATGGAACTGGCAGTGGGATCCTACGCTCTATCCAGCTCTGGATAGGGAGATTGCAAACTTGAAGGAGCAAGGCATACGGTTTTTGGGGTACATCAATCCCTATCTTCTGGAAGGCCATGTCTTGTTCAGGGAAGCGGAAGCGAAGCACCTTCTGGCTCTCAATAGTCTGGGGACTCCGTACTTGGTTGATTTTGGCGAGTTTAATGCAGGGATAGTGGATTTTACCAATCCGGTTGCAAAAGCTTGGTATGTAGGGGTCATCAAGGACGAGATGATTGACTTTGGCCTTGCTGGATGGATGGCTGACTTTGGAGAGTATCTTCCCACCGATGTGGTCCTTCATGACAAGAGTTCTGGCATGCTTGCACACAACGCCTGGCCTGGAATTTGGGCGGAGGTCAACCAGAGGGCAATAGCTGAATCAGGGAAAGAGCGTGAGATCCTCTTCTTCATGCGGGCAGGGAATGCGCGCAGTCTTGCCCTCTGTCCTATGATGTGGGCAGGGGACCAGAATGTTGACTGGTCTGAGGATGATGGCCTGCCATCAGTGCTTACTAGCTGCCTAAGCCTTGCAATGAGTGGAATGGGACTTCATCATAGTGATATCGGTGGCTATACCACCCTGTATGGGATGAAGCGTTCAAAGGAATTGCTCTGTCGCTGGACCGAGGCTGCCGCCTTTACGCCCTTGATGAGAACTCATGAAGGGAACCGGCCGAAGGATAACTGGCAGTTTGATGGGGATGATCAGACCATAGCGCTGTTTGCCAGGATGGTGTCGATTCATGTCAGGCTCAAGAGCTATCTACAGTTCTGTGTTCAGGAGAATGCCTTGGAAGGCAAGCCTGTCATCAGGCCAATCTTCCTCCACTATACCGAATTCCCGTTTTTTACCTGTAAGGATCAGTATCTTCTGGGAAGAGATCTCCTGGTCGCTCCCATTCTTGAGGAAGGGGTGACACAGAGGAAGGTTCTGCTTCCCTCTGATGACTGGGTCCACCTGTTTACCGGAAGAGCCTATCCTTTAGGAGGGGAGCATCTGCTTGAAGCTCCCATGGGAAGCCCTGCAGTCTTCTACCGCAAGGCTTCTGTGTTTGCCCCTCTGTTTAGCGAGTTTGTCCTTAGCTGATAAGGCCCTGTATCTGTTCCATACTATTTTTTGGCAGGAAAATATCCAGAAGGTTCAGGCTCTGTTTCTTTACTGTCACCAAAATTTTTGTAAGCATTCCCTTTGCCATGGAGTAGAGGGGATGCTCTTGTGTCTGGGCGGCAGGTTCTGATGGTTCAAAGTTCTGTCGTTGCTCTGCAGATGCCTGGAAGGTATCAAACTGCCATTGTGCGACAGAGAAAGAAGATTCCAGGTTCTCTTCCAGCTTATCTGGAAGTAAGGGGAAAAAATCAAGGTTTGTCAGTTGCTCGACCTCATTGACAGTTGTGGCAAAGCTTTCCAAACGTCCATCCGAACCCTCATTGGGCAGTACGAACCCAATCGCCTTGAAGTCAGGTTCAGCATAATCAAGGATGACCTTGTAGTAGTGTTTGGGCACTGTCACCTCGTTCTTGCCTATGGTCTTGTAGGGGCCGTCTGTGAGGATGGGTCCTGTTACCACATACACCTCGCCTTCGGTATCGGCAAAGTTACGCACTGTTGCCTCAAGGGTACTCCAGATGCCCCGGTTGAACTGGGGCTCCTGCGGGCTCATGTTGCTCAGGTAGAAGGAGTCGCTCATCGCCTCTTCCGACCAGGAAAGGTCAGCAGCCGGGATAAGGTGACCACGGTCATAGCCGCTACTTCTGTAGTCAGAGAGCGAAGCAGACTCTGTGAGGATGGAAGAATCGGATCGGAAGTTATCCTTCCTCTTGGAGGTTCCGTACAGTTCTTCCCGGCTCAGGTGGTAGGCAACCCACATTGGCTGTTCATGCTCTTCATCATACACCAAGGAGAACCCTGTGTGACGGGTTATGGGCAGGCCTTCGGGATTGGCCGGTAATTCCAGATCCGTGATATAGGGTGCACTTCCACTCTGGTATGCCGCTTCAGTCGGGGCAAAGATAAGGGTGACTACCCACAGGGCAAACAAGACGAGTATGAGGATCAGTATCCTTTTACCAAGCTTTTTCGCTTTTCTCACTTTTTTATCCAAAACTGCTGATACTTTCTTTTTCTTCGCCATGTGATGCTTCCTCATCAATGAGATTATATAGAAGAAACATGGTTTCTCCGTCAGGTTTCCTTCTGGCTCTGAGATTTAATCATCTGTATGGTGGTTTAGTTACTACCGTACGTAGGTAATCGTACCTTCTTTAGGTTCTCGCGGTGCAGGATAGTCACCTTTGTTGTAGCCAAGGGCCAAGGTTCCTGTTACACGATACCCAACAGGCACACCATATTCTGTGAGTTTGGTGTCGATCGCATGGTTAGCGTTGATGCGATTGCACCATACCGATCCCAAACCGAGGGCATGGGCGGCCTGCATCATATTGGTGAGTGCACAGGCTGTATTTTCCTGCTCATGCGGGGCACCTTCTTTGATGCTGACCAAAATTAGCATAGGGGCATGGTAGAAAAAAGTGTTTCCCTTTCCCACCACCAGTTCATCAAGGCTTTTCAATTTCTCTGCATTCTGTAATGCGGTAAAGTGCCAGGGTTCCTGGTTGTTGGCATTAGGAGCCAAAATTGCTGCTTGGAGGACCAGTTGGAGCTTTTCATCTTCTACTTGCTCTCTTGCAAAGGAGCGGATGCTTCTTCTGCTCATCAGTGATTGGATTACTTCATTCATAGTTTTTCTCCTTATCCTATGATACCTCTTCACAAAAGTCATTCCAATAGAGTATCGTAAGCTTCAATGAAAATACTTATCCAGCTTGGCCTTTTATTTGGTATCTGTGTCCTGGGGGACCTGATCTCCGCAGTGTTGCCTTTTGCCTTTCCCGGCAGTGTGGTAAGCATGCTGCTGATGCTCTTTCTGCTGCTCTCGGGCTTCATGAAAGAGTCTGCGATTGAGGAGAGCGCTACCTTCTTTCTTAAGAACATGACCTTTTTCTTCATACCCTTTGGGGTGGGCATCCTACGCTATGCCACCCTTATAGGAAGTGTCTGGTGGCAGCTGTTGGTGGTGAACCTAGTCAGCCTGTTGGTATGTTTTGCCGCAAGCAGCTGGACAGTGGTTCTGGTCACACGCCTTCAGGCTCTTTGGAGGGCAAGACGCAATGCTTGAAGTGCTTAACACCCCCCTGTTCGGGATAACACTCTCCATCATAGCCTTTAGGGTTGGCCTCTGGGTCAATCAGAAGGTAAGGCACCCGCTGGCCAATCCCCTGCTCATAGCGATGACCCTCATCGTCCTTATCCTTGTTGTCTTTGATATCCCCCTTGATATCTATGAAAAGGGGTCTGCAGTCATCGCCCTCTTCCTCGCCCCCGTAACAGCGGTGCTTGCCCTTTCCATCTACCGTCAGAGGGAATTGCTTAGAAGATCACTCCTGCCTGTCCTGCTGGGGACCCTTGCAGGTTCTGTAGCCTCGTTGTTGTCCATCAGGTGGACGTGTAACGTGCTTGGCCTTGATCAGGTCTTCCTCGCCTCGCTGCTCTCCAAGTCGGTCACCACCCCCATAGCGATAGCCCTTACCGAACAGTTCGGAGGAATTCCGGCCCTGACAGTCGCCTCTACGGTCATCTCCGGAACGTTGGGAAATCTCCTTGCCCCGATGCTTGCCAAAATGTTCTTCATATCGGATCCCGTGGCCCATGGCGTAGGTATAGGCTCGTGCAGTCATGCACTAGGGACCAGCAAGGCCTTGGAGATAGGGGAAGTGGAAGGGGCGATGAGCAGCATCGCCATCAGCTTGTCCGGCATATTCACTGTCCTGCTAGCCCCGTTTGTTTTTATGTAGGGCAAGGATGCGTTGCATCGGGATGCATCAGCTCACCATCTGGGCTAGAGACTGTAGCGTTCATCAAAGGCCAACAATCCAAACAATAAAAAGTGGGATGGAAATCCCGGGCATCACAAGCCCGGGTTCCCATCCTAGAACGTTAGTTGAGATACTTTTCAAGGGTCTTGCGCACAGCGCCCTTTGAGCTGACCATCTGTGTAAAGTAGGTCTCGACCAGAGAGGCCATGCCATTTGCATAGAGGTCAACGCCAAAGATGGCTTTGTCGCTGAGAATCGGCTTGAGTTGCTCAGAGAAGGGGCCCTTGTCGCCAAGCCTGAGGTCCTTCACATGGGGGGCGACATCACTAAGAAGAGGGTCGGGACTTGGGGTGAAGGCCTTTCCTGCATCGTCTATGCCCATGAGGTAGCGGATCCAACCTGCAAACACCAGGGGGATGATCTTGAGATCAGATACATCAAGCTTGTCATCTGCCATATATGCCTTGATGGTCTCGCCAAAGCGGATGGCAAGCTTCTGGGACGTATCAGTTGCGATGCGCTGGGGAGTATCAGGCATGAACGGGTTGGGGAACCTCATCGTGAGCACTTCCCTGATGAACTGCTTGGGGTCGAGGATCTTTGGGTCGACTACAACAGGCATGCCTTCGGTGTACCCGATGGTATGCACCATCCTGTTCAGCAGGGGGTCCTTCATCTCCTCTGAGATGAGTGTGTAGCCTAGCAGGCATCCATAGATGGCCAACGCGGTATGCAGGGGATTCAGGCAGGTGGTGACCTTCATCCTCTCGACCTTGTTTACCGTATTGCGGTCAGTGAAGAAGACACCGGTCTCTTCCAAGGCAGGCCTGCCATTGGAAAAGGAGTCTTCGATGACCAGGTACTCACACTCCTCAGCATTTACGAAGGGAGCGATGTAGGTGTTCTTGTCAGTGACTACCAGGGTTGTATCTTCGAATCCGTCCTTCTGGAGCATTTGCTGTACCTCGGCATCGGGGCGTGGGGTAATCTTGTCGATCATGGACCAGGGGAAGGTTACCGAATGTTCAAGGTATGCGACAAAGCCTTTCTCGACCAGACCGATCTTTTCCCAAGCCTGGGCAATTGTCAGTACTGCATTGTGCAGCTTTTCCCCATTGTGGGAGCAGTTGTCCATGCTTACCAGGGCAAGCTTCTCTTTGCCTGCAAGGTAGCGTTCATACACCAAAGAGGTGAGCTTGGAGAGGAACATGGAAGGCTTTGCAGGCCCATTGGCTAGGTCTGCTGCCATAGCGGGGTAGAACTCTCCGTTACCCCCTTTCAGGGAGTACCCTTTTTCGGTGATGGTGAAGCTCACCATCTGAAGCGATGCCTTGCAAAAGGTCTCTTTGAAGAAGTTCCACTCTGTTTCAAACTGAGGGTCACACTTGTAGGCAGCCGCTACTGATCCTACAACCTTCTTTTCGATGGTTCCGTCACTTTTTAGGGTAACCAGGAGGGTGAGGTTGTCATGTTTTGCATAGATCTCGTCAATGATCTGGTAATCGAAGCCCTCTCCGACGATGATTCCGGTCTCTGTCTTCTTCTCTTCCAACAGAGTCTGCTGCAGGGCAGCAGGAAAGCCGCGGAAGATGTTTCCAGCCCCAAAGTGAACCCAGGTTGGGTTCTGCATTGTATTGGTGATCATCTCTTGTCGGTCGAAGGAGGGAAGGGTAAAGCCCTTCTCTTCCCATGGTGTTTTGTGTTGTAGGGCTTGTGCTGTTAGCTTCATGATAGCTCCTTTGCATAGGTGTTTCGCATATAGAATGGATGGGCGGGTGTCTCTTTCTTGAAATAGTGGGGAAAGTGTAGGATCATGCTCTCTGTTTCTTGCAAGAGTTTGCTCAGATGCTTGTCCTCGAGGCCGAGCAATTCCTTGAGATTCTTGGAACGCAAGGCATCTAATATGTTTTGGTGTTGTTCGATGATATTGGCTAGGACATTTTTCTCAGACAGGGAGAGGAGCCTGATCCTATGGTGGTTGCCTCCCTGGCTCTGAATGAGTTTCCATATCCTGCTCATATTGATGCCACTGAAGATCACGCCATGGAAGGCCTCGTCTGCTATAAGAAAATCGACGAAATTTTCATCCTTCATAGTTTTCTTCTGGAGGAGTATGCTCTCTTCCATCAGAAGCAGGTGCTCTTCAGAATAGATGTTGATGAACTTTCGTACTGCCGACTCTTCGAGGCTCTTTCGGAGGAATCGCTCCTCATTGACCTGTTTGAGGTCGATGAGGGAGACGCGGGTTCCCTTTTGGGGGTAGATGTCTACCAGATTGTCTCCACTGAGTTTCATCAAGGCATCCCTGACGGGGGACCGGCTGACCTGCAGCTGCTCACTGAGTAGCTGCAGGTTCAGTTCCTCACCGGGTTTGAAGCGCAAGGAAAGGATTTCAGAACGAAGTGTCTGATAGATCTCTTCCGATGCGGTGACTCGGACGATGTGTGCCATGTTATTTCCTCGTAGCGTTTTTCTCGATAGCCTCATGCAAACCAAGTATGTAGGCAGCTCCTATTGCGCGGTCATAGAGTCCATATCCGGGCATTGCAACCTCATCCCAAATCATTCGGCCATGGTCAGGGCGAACTGGCCCTTCAAAACCGGTCTCGTATAGGGCCTTCACAATCTCATAGAGGTCAAAGGATCCGTCACTGGAGAGGTGAGCCGCTTCTTCAAACACCCCTGGTTCGAAGTGATGCAGGTTTCGTACATGTGCAAAATGGATTCTGCCGGGAAGGGCTCTGATAATGCCGGGAAGGTCGTTTTCAGGGTTGGTGCCGAAGGACCCGGCGCAAAAGGTCAGTCCGTTGAATGGTGCATCGATGGCCTTCATGACCTTGAGGATCTTATCCTTGCTGGTGATGATGCGTGGCAGGTTGAAAACAGGCCAGGCGGGGTCATCGGGGTGGATGGCCATCTTGATGCCGTACTGTTCGCAGGTTGGCTGGATAGCCTTAAGGAAATAGATGAGGTTGTCAAAGAGCTTGTCCTCATTCACGTCCTTGTAAGCCTCAAAGAGATCCTTTACCTTGGCAAGGCGCTCAGGCTCCCACCCTGGCATAGCGAATCCACCGGAGCTATTATTTGTCTGGTTGAAGAAGGTTTCTGGCTCGATGGTATCTACGACTTTCTGGTCGTAGGCGAGCACGGTGGAACCGTCGCTACGCATCTTGGCTAGGTCTGTGCGAGTCCAGTCGAAAACAGGCATGAAGTTATAACACACAGTGGTGATACCGGCTTTGCCGAGGTTCTCGAGGCTGGTGATGTAGTTTGCAATGTACTTGTTACGGTCAGGACTGCCGATTTTGATGGAGTCATGTACGTTGACGCTTTCAATGCCGAAAATCTTGAGGTCTGCGGCCTCCACTTCAGCTTTGAGCGCCTGAATTCTGTCCAAGGGCCAGATTTCTCCTGCAGGGATGTCATAGAGCATCGTGATGACGCCCTTTACACCAGGGATCTGTCTGATCTGCTTAAGGGTTACTGTATCAAATTTTGAGCCGTACCAACGTAAAGTCATATTCATAGGGGAATCCTCCAAGGGTTATTTCTTATTATTAGCTAATTCTAACAAACTAATATCTTAGTTTCAACCATACATTAATTTCTGTAATAAATATATGACTGTCTTAAGTGCTAGTGCCCAAATTCTGTAACATGGGAACACCAGAAAGCTCTAAGTTCTCAGAACCAAAGATTCTAGACGTCTACAACAAGAAACAAGGGTACAGGTATGTCAATAAGGACCGGTCCTACTGGGATTTCGAGAAGAGGCAGATCAGGCATACTTGCGAGTTGGAAATGACTTACCAACGACGAACCCCTCATCTACAACTGTAGACTGTTTCTATCTCCGAATGTCCAATCCTTGAGCAGTCATGGATTTTCTTTGGACAATAGTAGCGACTCCTATCGGCAATTATTGCCTTAGAAGTATGATAATTTGCTCAAGGGTTGCGTCGCCTTACTCCAAGCGATAGTCATTCTGAAAATTTTCAGCATTGTAGTTCCATATCATGAAGGCAAATTTACCCAACTCGTGCAATACCATGTTCCTATTTCTATCCCTGCGGATAGTCCTTTCATTCTTAACCAATAATCGGCTCCGGAGGATTGGGCTGAGGATTTTTTGGTATTTGTTGGCAATGTACTCAACTTAGTCACGGCTCTCACAAAATCTCAGCAATTTGACTTCTGATTATGGTGATATTTGGGTTTTCGCTTGTTCTCGGCTCTCGGTACTGTTCGGCCTGGTTATATGGGGCAGACGTACTCCACAGCCCTTTGTATGATTTTATTCATCCTTGTTATTAGGCCCTTTGGAGTTCTTGCTGTAAAGGCATAGATGAGTTCATCCTTCATGATTCCGACGAATTTATTCCGGTTTATCTGATACTCATATTTGTTGTCCTTATCTTCCCTTCTCGTGCGGATTTGTTCGTTGGCATCCTCCTCTAGGATCATGAGCATGGTTGATGCGAGGATGGTCGCCCAGAAGTCCTGCTTGATTGTAATCTCTGTCTTTCCGGTGAATTTTTCCAGCTGGAATCGGTTTCTCAGGATCAGGTATGTCTATTCGATGCCATCTTCCGTTAACGGACTAAGGCATCGATCCCTGTTTCAAACATGTAAGTTCTTTATGGTAATACAAAAAGGTGCTATGTCTCTGGATTATTCCGAAATCCATGCAAGCACAGCGATAGCCATGTTCCAGTATTCCATGATGTCATATCTGAACCGCCAGAACTCAGATGAGATAAGTTATGGGGAGCTTTTTTACAGACTACTCGAGGAAGTGCAGGACGCAGCACTCTTTAATGCCTAGAAATGATGCTGTCCCTGTTTGTCGAGACAATCTTCGAGGACTTCAGTCTTCCTATTGAAGCGCTAAACGAATCAATGAACAAATTCATCAAGAGGTTGCCCCAAAGATTGAAAGTATGTCTGGAATCAGCTTCCTAGTGATGTGCGAAGTTTGAGATAATCATATTCGGGCTAGTCTTACTGTCTGCCCTATTCACTTTTATTTTGACATGCAAGATAAATTATGCTAAAATACTAATATTCTAGGTACTATCCATATATAATCTTTGGAGGAATGTATGAAAAAACAGTTTGTTGCTGTACTGGCAATCGTAGTTCTTTTGGTTGCATCTATCCCCTCTGTGTTTGCACAGGGCGGAGCGGAAAAGGGAGACAAAGTCTATACCCTTAAGCTTTCTACTCAGTTGAACGAAACCTCCCCTATGGTCGAAGGGTTCAAAGAGTTGGCTAGCACTGTGAAGGAAAAGTCCAATGGACGCCTGAACATTGAAATCTATCCTTCTGCCCAGCTTGGTTCTGACGAAGATGTCATTGAACAGGCTCTTCAGGGTGTAAACGTAGCAGTTCTTACTGATGGCGGACGCATGGGTAATTATGTAAAGGACATTGCAATCATTGGTATGGCATACTTTGCAAATAACTATGATGATGTGCTTAAGGTTACTAAGAGTGCAAAGTTTGCAGAGTGGGAGAAAGAACTTTCTGAAGAGAATGGGATCAGAATTCTCTCCTTTAACTGGTATGATGGTGGACGCCATTTCTTCACCAATAAGGAAGTACGAATTCCTTCCGATCTCAAGGGTTTGAGAATTCGAACCCCAGGTGCTCCTGCTTGGGCCGAAAGTGTCGCTTCTCTTGGTGCAACTCCTGTTGCTATGCCTTGGGGTGAGACCTATTCTGCAGTACAATCAAAGGCTGTCGATGGTTGCGAAGTGCAGCTGACTGCTGCTCTTGGTTCCAGGATTTATGAAGTTTTGGACTACATGATTCGTACTGAGCATTTCCAGCTTATCAACGGTCTTATCGTAGGTGAGAAGTGGTTCAAGACCCTTCCCACAGACTTGCAGGATATCCTGCTTGCCGAGACAAAACTTGCTGGTGAGAAGAATGCTCGGTATGTTGAGTCTAAAATTGCTGATATTGAGAAACAGTTGGTCGGATATGGCATAACTATCATCGAACCTGATGTTGCTTCTTTCGTAAAAGCTTCAGATGTAGCATATGAAAAGCTTGGCTTTGCTGACTTGAGAAAAGAAATCAACAAGCAGATTGGCAAATAACTAGGAGGAAACCGATAAGGTTGCCTTCAACAGTTTTGACGATTGGGGATAGCGGGTTTTGCTTGCAATTCCCCTTTTGTTTTCTGGATAATTGGATATAGGGGATTGGGTATGATACGTACACTACAAAAGGGCTATAAGAAATTTTGCCAGGTTGAGGAGTTGGTAGCAAGTATATTGTTGCTGATTATAACCATTCTGGTATTTGTTTCTGCCGTCGCTAGGACATTGAGGAATCCTCTTAACTGGGCTGTTGATATCTCTCTGTTGCTGTTTGCATGGCAGGTATTCATTGGTGGAGATATTGCTGTCCGCAATACTAACCTCATTGGGGTGGAGCTCTTGGTCAACAAGTTCCCTGGAATTGTGCAAAAGTGGCTAAAGATTATTTTCTTTGTTCTTATCATTATCTCAAGAGTGGGGAGTTCTCTTCATTTGAGCTTCGTCTGAAAGTTTCTTGCACACCTTGCCAGCCTCCTGGTTCATTGGTCCAAAAATCCTGATGAAAGCCAACTCATCCCTATATCCTGGACCATGCGGACATCTGGTGTCCGC
>JAEINL010000083.1 GCA_016342655.1 Sphaerochaeta sp.
GTTGATCCAGTCTCGGGTTGCTCTTAAGACAAAGTCCCTTCCGCTTACCTATGACAATATCACTTCCCATTGAGGCTCACTATAATCTCTCAATTCAAACTCACTTGACACTGGTATACAAAAGTAAGAGTATGATATTCATCATTGTCTTGATACCAAAGGAAGTTCTACCGTGCGAAGCGATATAATCGACGAAGTTCTCTCAGTTGAAGATAAAGCGCAGAAAATCCTACGGGATGCCAATTCCAATTCACGCAACATACTCAATGAAGCACAACTTCAGGCAAGTGAGCTTGTTCGTTCAGCTCTCAAGGAAGAACGGGAAAAAAACCAATCCATACTGCTGCAGGCAGAAGAGGATGCCAATCTCCAACTTACAGAATTTGAAGCAAGCCTCGATATCTCTTCAGTCCTGAGTGATGCAACGTTAGATGAGATAGCCACCAACATTGCAGAGAAAATCTGCCGTACTGAGTTGGAGGACATCTAAGCGTAGTATGAGACAAAACCCCACCTCCCTTTATGGATTTATAAACGCTAAGCTGCGGGCTAGAATCGGTCTGATGCGCGAGAGCCATATCATCGAGGATCTGCTTAAAGCCAAGAGTGTTGTTGAAGCTGTTGCAGTTCTTCGTGACAGTGCACATTCCTCAGTTGCCACAGCCTACGATAGGACAGGAGACCTCCAACAGATGGAGTTTGCCCTTCTGCATAACGAGGTGGAGATGTACCAGGAAGTTGCCAAATATCTGGAGGGTAAACCTGCAGACTTTGTACTGAATCTTCTGGGAAAAATAGAGGTTGATAACCTCAAGAACACAATTCGTCTTTGGTATGGCAGTATCATACGACGTCGTCCGATGCGATTCCGTAGTGAATATCTTTTTAAGGGAAAACTACTCAATGCCATTGACTGGGCTGCCTTGGTCAACGCTATCTCATGGGAAGAGGTTTGTAAGGCACTTGCCAATACTCCTTATAGTGAAGTGGTAAATGCCTTCAATGAACAGCAGTTGGATACTGAGGGGCTGTTTGTTTTGGAAAACAAGCTCGACCTGCAGTGGTATGAACAGATGATGGCCAGTACAGAAAGACTCTCAGAGCAGGATAAAAATGTTGCCCAGTCAATCTTCTTGGTAGATATTGACCTGAAGAACCTGTTGATAATGGTTCGTTATGGCTGGTATCACAAGATGGATTCCGAAAAATTGGAAACACTGTTTTTACCTTGGGGTAAGGTATATAAGAATAAGAGGGTACTTGATTTTGTACGTAGCTCCGCTGGGGAGCGTGATCCTTTTGCAGTCATTGAACACCTGTATCCTGGTCTGAATAAGGCAATCCGACAGGTTTCAGAAGATAAGCAGGGAAGTGTGCGTCAGGATGAGCTCATGGCTCTGCAGAACCTGCGCATTGAGGCCTATCTTCATGAACGTCGTAAGGCAGTCTATGGGAAGGTATTGGCTTCCGATCCTTTTACCATAGGGGTCAGTCTGGCCTATTTCTTCCTCTACAAGGAGGAGGATACCATGATTAAGGCTATTTTCAACGGCAAGTATTACGGGTATGAAGAGGATTATATCAGGGGGGTATTAGCATGAACTTGTTTACAAGGCCAATGAGACTGCTTACGGCCGTGGTTCTGGAACAGATGAGCGACGCAGTGGTCAAGAGCCTTTTGGAGATGGGTGTAATGGATTTTGTCCACCTCAACAAGCTTGATCCAAAGCAGATGGAGAAGCTCAGTTCCCGCCCAAGTTCGACCAGCCGCATTGCCTTGGAAGATATGCGTCACCGCGTTGAAGCGGTCCTCAGACAGGGCCAGATATCCCTTCCTTCCTCCGACATACTTGATGTTAAGAATATGGAAAAGCCCGACCTTGATGCGTATGGGTCACTGATGGATTCCTTGGGGAAAAAGTTGCTTCTCTTGAAAGATCGTCAGAAGGAAAGCAACCAGCTTGTGCTCGGTTTTGATGAGATGCACCGCTACATAGATGAGGACAAGGGAGAATACCTTGACCTCCGTGTGGGAGAGATTGGGCATGGGAAGGCTGAGGACCTTTCAGGGCGGCTTTCCGCTTTTGGCGGAATTCTTGAGCCATTCTCTGATGGGGAGAAGTTTATTTCCCTTACCCTACGCCGTGACATCTCGCAGGTCACACCCTTGCTTGATAAGTTTGGTTGGATAGAAAGCAGTGATGTGCAGGCTCAGAAACAGGCTATTTCACTGATTACACACCGTTTGGAGGAAGAGCACCGCAAAGCGGGTGTCCAAAGAGGTGAGATAGAAGAAGAGGTCAATGCCCTTGTCAAGCAGGAGAGTCCCAAGCTCATCTCCATATGGGGAAAACTCAGGCTCAACGAGCTCAGCGACCAGATTCGCTCCTACTTTTCCTATACCAGAAATACGACGCTCTTTTCAGGATGGGTTCCCTCCGACCAGGCCGATGATGTTACCCGCGCTATTTTTGCCTCCAGTGAAGGCCAGTGTGTCATCGAATGGACCGAAGCTACCCAGATGCCGCGTGAAGAGATTCCCGTAGCAGTGATTTCACCAAAATTATTGGAACCTTTCCAGAAGATGGTGAACAACTACAGCACCCCTGAGTACGGGACGGTCAACCCCACCATTTTTGTCATGATTGCCTACCTCACAATGTTTGGTCTTATGTTTGGGGATGTCGGACAGGGGTTTGTCCTGCTGCTCGTCGGGCTGTTGCTCCAGCTCAGTTACAAGAAGCATCCCCTCAAGGAAGATGGGATGCTCAGTCGTAATATAAGCAAGCTGTTACCCTACTTGGGATTATCATCTATGCTCTTTGGTGTGCTGTATGGTTCCTACTTTGGCTTTCCCCTATTCCCTGCCCTCTGGTTTAATCTGGATGCTGTGGTCGCAGGCCATGCCACAGGTGGGCCTGTAAAGGATGTCTATGGTATCCTTGCCATTACCATCAAGTTTGGAATTATTGTCATCTATACAGGTCTTGTCCTTAACTGGATCAATCTGTTCAGGAAGAAAGCCTGGCTGAAGATGCTCATAGACAAGAATGGCATCGTAGGTGGCATACTATTTGCAACGGGGCTCTATATGGGCTTTGTCTTTGTTGGTAGCGGTTACAAGGCTTTCCCCTCAGACCCTTGGATTTCTGTCGTCCTAAGCGTTACCATCCTGCTCCTGTTTGTTCGCGGATTCCTGGACTATTACCTCTCAATCAAGGAGGGAGGGCAGAAGGAAAGCGCAGGAAAGGTTATCTTGGATTCCACGATGGAGTTCCTGGTTGATATGCTGGAGATCTTCGGCGGATACCTGTCCAACACGCTCTCCTTCATGCGTGTCGCCGGCTTGGGCATTGCCCATGCTGCACTTATGGAGTCCTTTCACGAACTTTCCTCTCTCAGTGGAGGAGTGGGTGCGATTGCCATATTGGTCTTGGGAAATGCACTGGTAATAGTGCTTGAAGGGTTGAGCTCAGGTATCCAGTCGTTAAGGCTTAATTATTATGAATTTTTCTCTAGGTATTTTACAGGAAAGGGTGTTGCGTATGAGCCTGTCGGCTTGAAGACATCGTTTGCTGCTCAAAAATAGGAAGTTTTTTAGGAGGGTCAATATGACCAGTATCGCGTTTAAAAAGAAAGTATCGATGTCCTTTGCAGCCACAGCTTTGCTGTTGCTCGCCTCCGGCTTTGTCTTTGCCCCTAGTGCCTTTGCAGCAACTACTGAGGCTGCAGTCTCTGGAAGCTACACCGTAGCTATCATCTGCTTCAGTGCTGCCCTTGCCTTTGGCATAGGAGCCCTGGCAGCTGGCTTGGCAATTGGTAAGGTGGGAAGCGCAGCAATGGGGGCCATCAGTGAAAGACCTGAAATTGCCAGTCAGGCTTTGATCTTCATCGCACTTGCAGAAGGTCTGGTGGTCTTTGGTTTTATAACGGCACTGATGATTCTCGGTAAGGCATAACAGATGAAGTATTTTGTCATCGGTGACGAGGATACCGTACTGGGGTTCTCCCTTGTCGGTGTATTCGGCATGCAGGCGACAAATGCCGAACAGGCACGACAGGCTTGGCACAAGGCACTGGAGGATACGGCCAATGGCATCATTATCATCACTGATGTGGTAGCCAATATGATCCGCCCGACAGTTGACCAGTATCTGTTTTCCGAATCGTTTCCTCTTGTGGTGGAGATTCCTTCTTCACGAGGAGAGGGAAATCATACGGATCTCAGATCACTGGTGAACAAAGCCATCGGGGTATCGCTCTAAAGGGGGTTCTCATGGATAACACGGACAATCGCCTGCTAGAAGGAATCATCCGTCAAGCAGAGCAAACTGCACAGAAGGTTGAGGAGGATGCTCGTCTCCAGGCCAAGCGAATTGTTGATGATGCTCACAAGCAATCGGCCCAAGAGATTGCGTTGGAGCAGAAGTCCCATCAGCATAAGCTGAAGCAGGTTGAGTTGCGGCTTCAGGCGAACATGTCAAGTGTGAAGCGCAAGGCATCTCTCAAGCAGATTGATGAAAGCTATCTTTCTGTGATGCGTCGGCTTCGTCAGAAGATGAACGGCAAGATGATCGAGCCTCATCTCTCAGCGTGGATTGCAGAGGCTGCCCTAGGTCTCGATCTGAAGGAGGCTAAGGTCTCTTCCAACAAGCAATGCCCGGCAACTGAGAAGCATCTGAAGGAAGCGGCAGCCCTGGTAAAGAAACATACTGGTTCTGAGGTTATCTTGAGCTTGGATCCCAAACCAATACGGTCGCTTGGGGTAGTGCTCTCTTCGTTGGACGACAAGGTCTCGTTTAACAATCAGGTCGAGATCCGTCTCAGACGGTTTGACCGCGTAATTAGGACAATGATTCAGGAACATACATGAAAGACAGAATAGTCGGACAAGTCAAACGCGTTAATGGCCCGGTCATCATTCTCAAGGACGTCACTGATGCGTCGATGATGGAGATGGTCAGGATTGGTGAGCAGCAACTGATCGGTGAGGTGGTGAAGCTCTATGACGGGAAAGCCACCGTGCAGGTCTATGAGGATGCTACCGGAATTTGCCCAGGCGACAATGTCTATGGTAGTGGTTTGAGTCTCAGTGTAGAGCTTGGACCTGGGTTGATAGGAACAATCTACGATGGCATCCAACGTCCGCTTGAAAAGCTGATGGGTGCTTCCGGTGCCTTTATCTCACGAGGAATATCCTTTCCTGCCCTTGACCACGAGAAGAAGTGGCCGTTTGTACCTAAGGTTGAAGTCGGTGCTAACCTGACCAAGGGAATGACTTTCGGTGAGGTTCTTGAGACCGAAAGGGTAGTGCATAAGATCATGGTTCCCCCTTCCATCGATGAGTGTGTTGTTGCCAAGATAGCCTCTGAAGGCGATTACACCGTTGATGAGATTATTGCAACAGTAGTGCTTCCCGACGGTAAAGAGGAAAAACTGACGATGGTACAGCACTGGCCGATCAGGGTGCCACGCCCTGTGCTTGAACGCCTTGCTCTGAAACAACCCCTGATCACTGGCCTGAGAGTCATCGATACCCTTTTCCCCATTTCCAAAGGCGGGACTGTCGCCATCCCTGGTGGATTCGGTACAGGAAAGACCATGACTCAGCATGCCATCGCCCAGTGGTGTGATGCTGACATCATCGTATATATTGGATGTGGCGAACGGGGAAACGAGATGACCGACGTACTCAGGGAGTTTCCCTTGCTCATTGACCCAAGGACAGGACAGTCTTTGATGCAACGCACCCTTCTTATAGCGAACACCTCCAATATGCCGGTATCAGCTCGGGAGGCGAGCATCTATACAGGTATCTCCATGGCCGAATACTATCGTGACCAAGGCTACCATGTTGCCATTATGGCAGATTCCACCAGCCGGTGGGCAGAAGCGCTCAGGGAACTGAGCGGACGCATGGAGGAGATGCCTGCTGAAGAGGGCTTCCCGGCCTACCTTCCTACAAGAATCGCCCAGTTCTATGAACGGGCAGGTTTCATGAAGTGCCTTTCCGGCGAAACCGGGTCCATTTCAGTCATTGGTGCGGTCAGCCCTCCTGGAGGTGACTTCTCAGAACCGGTAACCCAGCATACCAAACGGTTTGTCCGTTGTTTCTGGGCTTTGGACCGTTCGTTGGCAAGTAGTCGTCACTATCCGGCAATAAGTTGGCTAGACTCCTATAGTGAATACCTTACTGATGTACAGCCCTGGTGGAGTCAGCATAGTGAAGGGTCTTGGCAGATAAACAGACAAAGGATTATGGAACTTTTGCACAAGGAAGTGCGCTTACAGCAGATTGTCAAACTGGTCGGTCCTGATGCGCTACCAGATAGCCAGAACTTCATCCTTGAAGTCTGTTCCCTGTTCAAGACAGCTTTTCTCCAGCAGAACGCGTTTGACGAAGTCGACCGCTTCTGCTCGGTTGGTAAGCAGGTCAGAATGCTTGAGATTATTCTTGGGTACTATCAGAAGGGTTCTGAGGCTATTGCCAAAGGCGTGCCGATGGTCAAGGTTCGTCGGTTGAAGGTTGTTCAGGAGATAGCAAGGATGCGTCTCACCATTGAGAACGATGACTTGCAAGCCTTCGATAAGCTGCAACTGAGGCTTGAGCGTTCCATTGACCAGCTTGGGGGAATCTATGAGGACTAAAGAAGAGACATTGCTTGTTCATACTGACCGTCACTTGCTTTCGGGAAGAGAGTATCGTGGTGCTTCCCGTATTGACGGCCCTTTGGTATATATGAGAAACACCCATCCTGTCGGATATGGTGAACTTGTTGAGATTATCGCTCCGGACGGTACCCATCGCTCTGGGCAGGTGTTGGACACCAGTGATGAGGCCGTAGTTGTACAGGTCTATGAAGGAACTGATGGGTTGAACCTGCCTGATACGGGAATGCGTTTCCTAGGTGAGCCTCTTACCTTGTCTGTCTCTGAACAGATGCTTGGTCGGGTCATGAATGGGTTGGGAAAGAGCCGTGATGGTTCAACCTTACCCCAAGGCGCTGTCGAGAAGGATGTGAATGGCGAGCCCATCAACCCTACTGCTAGGGAGTATCCAAGGGATTTTATTCAGACAGGAATATCTGTCATTGATGGCCTGACCACCCTGATCCAAGGCCAGAAGGTTCCCATTTTCAGCGGGAACGGTCTGGACCATAACAAGCTGGCTGCCCAGATCGCTCGCCAGGCAAAGGTAAGGAATAGTGATGCTGACTTCTGCATTGTATTCGCAGCTATGGGGGTCAAATATGATGTGGCCCGGTATTTTATTGATAGCTTTGAGGAGACAGGGGTGTTGGACAATGTAGCGCTCTTTCTCTCTCTTGCCGATGACCCCTCCATCGAGAGGACCATCACCCCCAAGACTGCACTTACTCTTGCAGAGTATCTATCCTTTGAAAAGGGCAAACAGGTTTTGGTTATCATGACAGATATGACCAACTACTGCGAAGCCTTACGCGAAATAGGTACGATGCGTGGGGAGATCCCTTCCAGAAAAGGGTATCCGGGGTATCTCTACTCCAGTCTAGCCGAGCTGTATGAACGATCAGGAAAGATAGCTGGAAGAGGTGGTTCCATTACCCAGCTTCCTATCCTGACAATGCCCAATGATGATATCAGCCATCCAGTTCCTGACCTTACGGGATATATCACTGAAGGGCAGATTGTTTTCGACCGATCGATGCAGGCCCGTGGTATCTATCCACCGATCAACTGCCTGCCTTCGCTTTCTCGCCTCATGAAAGACGGCATTGGGGAGGGAATGACCAGAGATGATCATCCGCACTTGGCAAACCAGCTCTTTGCATCCTATAGCCACGTAAAGGATGTGCAGAACCTTGCCTCCGTCATTGGAGAAGAGGAGCTTACCGCCCTTGACCAGCAGTATCTTGAGTTCGGTAATTTCTTTGAACACAAGTTTGTCAATCAGAGCTTTACCGAAGACCGCAGTATTGAACAGACTCTTGATATTGGATGGGAGGCACTGAGCAAACTTCCTTCGGAGGAGTTGCAGCGTCTCAGCGATGAGGAGATAGCCGAACACTACGGCAAATAGGAGGAAGCGTGAATACCACTCTTGCTCCTACACGGAGCAACTTGCTCAAGGTATCTGATGACCTGAAGTTTGCCCAATTGGGCTATGATCTGCTAGACCAGAAGCGTTCGATTCTTGTAGCTGAACTGCTGACCTTGGTAGACCAGGCCGTTGACTACGAAAGCAGGGTTGTTCAGTCCCTCAAGGAAGCTGAGGCCTCCCTAAGTGATGCCATCATGAAGATGGGGCGTCTGAGGGTAGGTAATCTCAGTGGTGCTGTAAACATCGATTATTCTATTGATTTGGGAAAACGAAGGGTGATGGGGGTGACCTTACCTAAGGTCGATACATCATTTACCGATAACAGCCCTTATTTCAGCAGTGAAGGTACCAGCATTCTTGCAGAATTGTCAATTGACCGCTATCGCGATACCTTGAGTCTGATGGGGCGCTTGGCAGAATTGAAGGTCTCCATCATGCGCCTCGCACGGGAGGTCAAAAAGACCATCCGCAAGGTCAATGCCCTGGAAAAGATAGTGATTCCTGATAACCAGGAGACTATCAATTGGATGCGGGGACGCATCGAAGAGCAGGAGAGGGAAAACTTCATCTTGCTTAAAGTGGTCAAGGACAGGATGGAACAGGCACAAATGGCCATTGATCCTAAGCAGAAGAGGATGACCTCCGTCGTAGTTAATGATACGATGGAGAAAGGAGGTTCGCATGGGAGTACCGTTTAAGGATATCGTAGTGTATCTGGACGGGTCTGAGAGTTCGATGACAGCTGTAATGTATGGTATTAAGTTGGCTGTGGAACATGGAGCCAAACTTACTGCAGTCTATGTGGTGAATACGAAAGCTCTCAGCGAGTTGGTGAAGGCCGGTATATTTGTTGCCATAGAGCGTGATGAATACCAGCGTGATCTGCAAGCCGATGCGGACAGATATTTGCGGCACGCGGTCAAGTTGGCTGCACTGGTGCAATTGGAAATTGAAACGGTCAAATTGGAAGGTGCCACCCATGTGGTGGTGAAACAACTGCTCAAGGAACGACATGCCGATCTTCTGGTGCTTGGGGGTATTACCGATATCCGTTCAAGACGGGAGGAGCTTTCCAGTGAGACCGATAGGATGATGCGTACGTCACCTTGCCCTGTTTTGGTGGTTCGTGACGATGACGATATCTGGCTTGAGTTTGAAGCGTAAGGAGAAGCACATGAATTTACTGGATGTTTTAGATAAAGATTTGGTCAAAGTCCCCCTTACTGCAAGCGACAAGCAGGGGGTCATAACCGAGCTTGTTGAAGTTGTTGCAAAAGCCAAAGGATACTCTAGCTCGGAGTTTGAGGACATTCTGGAAGCAGTGCTCAATCGTGAAAGTCTCGGGTCCACAGGAATAGGCAATGGTATTGCAATCCCCCATGCTAAGACCAATGTGATAAAGCATGTGACAATGGTCGTGGGTGTCAGCCGTTTCCCCGTTGAGTTTGACTCACCTGATGCTCTGAAGAGCAGACTTTTCTTCATGGTGCTTGCTCCTCCCTCTGAAGCATCAGCACATGTGGAGCTTTTGGCTTCCATTGCCAGGACCTGTACATCCAATGTCTTTAGGCGGATGCTTGAGCAGGCGAAGGATAAAGAAGAGGTCATACGCCTCTTTATGGAGTAGTGGCATTACTTCTTGAATATAGCACCAACTGAGGGGCATTGCGTAAGCAGTGCCTCGATTTTATTCCCCAACGAAGCGAGAGTAGCACAAGCATTACCATGGGTCCATTACCGAGCGAGTGGCGGGAAAGCAAGGTGAGATACGTGAGCCCCTTGGCTCGGAAAAGGAGGCAACGCCTCCTCTTTCCAGGGCTTGCCCTGGGGTATTGATACCTTTCATTCTAGGTGTACTTCCTCCAAGTAATGAATAAAATAGGCATCTCATAGCTTTATATGGACTATTTCTTGGTACTCTTATACGGTGTGGCCGATTCCCAGATAAAGAAAAAAGGCATGACCCATGTCCCCCAAAGAAGCCTAAAAGAGTATTTTATGATCAATTTTTGGGAAGGGGAAGAGAGTGAAAAAACAGGATTAGGTAAGGAGTTGAGTACCCCTTGCCTAATCCTGAGGGGTTTTATAGTGCGTTGGTATAGATGTCGTGGATCTCTTTCTTGCCGAGAACCATCACACTGCCCAAGGTGCGTTTGCCGAAGAAGGTGCACTTCTCAGTCATTGTATCAATCTGCTCTTTTGTCGGTTCAATGCCCAGTTCTTTAAGGTTGGTCGGCATGTTGATGCTTCTAAAGAACTCATCCATCGCATCAATTGCCTCAAGGGCATCCTGCTCGACATTTCCTGTCTGCTTGACTGCGAAGACCCTCTCTCCGAACCTGGCAAACCTTTCAGGCTTGTTCTTGTGCACATAACGTGCCCACGTGCCCCAGATTGCAGCAATGCCAGCTCCATGGGCAACGTCAAACATGCCACCAAGCTCGTGCTCCAGCTGATGAGGCGCCCAGTCTCCTCTTTCACTGTTTCCAGCCCCTGTGAGGCCGTTGTGTGAAAGGCTACTTGCCCACATGAGGTTAGCCCTCCCGTCATAATCCTCTGGGTTTTCCTTAAGGACGAGGGAGAAGTGGACTACCGTCCTGAGCAAGCCTTCTGCTATCTCATCAGTGAGGTGCATGCTTTCCCCACCCAAGAAGTATCGCTCTATGGTGTGCATCATGATGTCCACAGCCCCGCTCATGGTCTGATAGGTAGGAAGCGTGTAGGTGAGAAGAGGGTTGAGGACAGCAAACTTGGGTCGTGCATACTCAGAGTTTGCCCCACGTTTCAAATCCCCGTCCTCGTTGGTTATGACTGAAGAGTTGCTCATTTCACTGCCGGCGGCAGCAATGGTCAGCACTGCTCCTATAGGCAGGCACCCGGTGATGGGTCTTTTCTGGCTGTAGAAGTCCCAGACTTCTCCACTGTGGAAGAGTCCATAGCCAATGGCTTTAGCCGAGTCGATGACCGAGCCCCCACCTACGGCAAGGATGAAGTCAATGCCTTCCTTCCTCCCAAGGGTGATGCCCTCATGTACTTTGGAAAGCCTTGGGTTGGGAACTACTCCCCCCAAAAGGACGTGCTTGATATCAGCCTCCTTGAGGGAAGCGACAATCTTGTCAAGCAGTCCTGAGCGTTCTGCACTGCCTGAACCATAGTGTACCAGTACCTTTTTACAGGCTTGTTCCTGTATGAGAGATCCTATTTGGTTTTCCACATCTTTGCCGAACACCACTTTTGTGGGCGTATAGTAGGTGAAATCTGCTGTCATCTGTATCCTCCGATTAATATCCGAAACTTTCGCCGACCAGAAGTACTTGTATCCTCTTGGGGAATTTCTGGCGGGAAAACACTACATAGTTGGAGCATATGGTGTGCTCACAAGCACCTGCTCCCAAAGCCATCAGGTTGTCATCACTCACTGATGCATTGATACATTTGCCGTGGGTGTTGCAATAGGTATCACAACCGAGTCTTACCGCATTAGCTGGAGCTGCTAGGTTTTTTACCCGTACAATAGCTGATCTGAGGTCGGGTACTATCTTATCCCAGGAAACGATGAGAATGACCTGCTTGGGACCGTAAAGCATTGCTGCAACCCGGTTTGAATTGCCATCGACACAGTAAAGCTCCCCATGTTCGGTGACTGCGTTTACACTGGCGAAGTAGGTGTCGACAGAGAAGCTATCCAAGAGTACTTGGGCGACTTCACTAGGGGAGAGCCCTTTCTTGTTGCGATCAAGGAAGGTATACTTGCCGCTGCGCAGGAGATCTGAGACCCCTGTTTCATTAAGGCTCATCGAGCCTCCTACGGCAACCTTCTCTCCCTCTGTCAGCAAAGAACGTACAGTTGGAAGAAGTTCATCCATTGAAGGGATGTAGATAGCTTCCATATTGTTTTTCTTCAAAGCCTTGATGGTCCTTTCGACTTGCTGTTCCCGATTTTTTCGTTTGTTGCTATCCATCCTATACTCCCCTTTTTCTTTTAGGATACCCCATTTTATGTTCTCTCTGCAAGAAAGGGTTGTACTCTCTTGCCTGCTGAATTTCCAGCATGTTACAATGCCTGTCTTGACAGAGTGCATGACATAGGAAATTACAGATACGCAATCTGCCTTGGATTTACTCTCAACAGCTGTCTAAGCATACTATAGGTTGGAAGACAATATAGCGGATTAAGGATCCTTCTTCCTTTTGGAGCAGTATTTTTACAGGAATGACGGATACCAGAGAGGAATATTCGCAAACCAGGGACTCTTGCATACCCAGGATCGGCTTTTCACAAGAGAGGGATGCTGAAAAACCTCAATACCCAAATAAGAACGAAATACATGATGATTGTCGCAGTTGTAGAGATGCTCAGGCTTGGCCAGAACTGTATTCCCCGAGTCAGAAGGGCTGGAAATAGAAGGAAGAATACCAACGATGGTAATACGAGCCAAAATATCGATTGGGAAAGATTGGCTATCTTGTCCAACTTGGTTTTCTCAAAGTGTAACCAGAGGATGGCGAGTAGGGATGTAAGCGGTAAGGAGGCTATGAGAGCACCGAAGAAAGAGCTACGTTTAGCAACCTCACTGACTATGACAATAACGATTGCAGAGATCCCGACTTTTACAAGGTAATACACCATACAACCCTCCCACTTTTTCATAGCTTTCCATAGTGAAGGCTACAGGGCAATGGTACTGCAATGAAAGATATTGGTATAGATTCTTTTTGGGAATATCTTGAGGTATTGGAAAAGCCTAGATGGGATTATTATGGAGAAACAGAGCAAAGCAGTTGTCTCACATCCCCTATGCTTTTCCCCTGAAGTCCCAACTCTGTAATCCTAATTCAGAGATATCTTTCATGTGCATACCCTTTGATAGAGAGAAATATCAAAAAGGCTGGATTAAAAAAATGGATTTCTTATATATATTGCATCCTAGCCTATTCAATCGTATCTTATTGATAAGGAGTAACTATGAATATTACCTTTTTTGGTGCTGCACAACAGGTAACCGGGAGCTGCACGCTTATTGAATGTGCAGGAAAATACATTTTGGTCGATTGCGGACTTCCTCAGGGAAATGATGAACAGGAGTCAGGCATGGATCTTCCTTTTGTTGCCTCCTCGATAGATTATCTTCTGCTTACCCATGCACATATTGACCACAGCGGTAGGATTCCCCTGCTGATAAAGGACGGTTTTAAGGGCAAAATCCTTACAACAGCGGCAACTGTAGACCTGTGTGAAATTATGCTTGCAGATAGCGGATATATCCAAGAGATGGAAGCGGAATGGAAGAGCCGTAAGTCCCGGCGTGCTGGAAGAGGTGGTGTGGAGCCTCTCTATACCGTGGAGGATGCCCATGAGGCGATGCAATATTTCGAACCCTGCGAATATGAGACCATCATCGACCTTGTCGGAGGAATAAAGGTCAGGTTTGTTGATGCAGGACACCTGTTGGGTTCTTCGTCCATAGAAATCTGGCTCAAGGAGGGGAAAAAGAATCGTAAGCTGGTATTCTCCGGTGACATCGGAAATTTTGACCAGCCCCTGATCAAGGACCCTGAGTATATAGACAATGCAGATTTTGTCATCATGGAGTCCACCTATGGGAACCGTCTGCATAGGAAGCCTATGAATGCTGTGGGATATGCTGTTCCTACCAGCGTACGGGCACAGGAGTTGGCGGATATTGTAGAGAGGACTTTCTTGCGGGGCGGCAATGTGATCATCCCAGCCTTTGCTGTGGGACGAACCCAGGAGATACTCTACCTCCTGCGGGTAATCATAGAGAATAAGCTCTGTCCGTCCTTTCCTGATATCCCGGTTTTTGTCGATAGTCCCCTCTCTGTCAAGGCAACCAATGTGTTCGCAGGAAATATTTTTGGATATATGGATGAGGAGACCATGGCCTTGGTCAATAAGGGTATAAATCCTATCATTTTCCCTTCCCTGACTACTATAACGGCGGTTGAAGGATCCAAGGCGTTGAATAGGCGCAAGGAGAGCTGTGTCATCATCAGCAGTAGCGGTATGTGTGAGGCAGGGAGAATCAAACATCATCTGAAACATAATTTGTGGAAACCGGAAAGCACGGTTCTTTTCAGTGGGTTCCAGGCAGGTGGTACCTTGGGTCGGTCAATCCTGGATGGTGCTAGGCATGTTACCATCTTTGGTGAACTTATCGATGTAAGGTGTGAGGTTACTGAACTGCACGGAATCAGTGGCCATGCGGACCAAAGCGGTCTAGTCAAATGGCTTTCTTCATTCAAAAAAGAACCGAAGTTGGTTTTTGTTATCCATGGAGATAAGGAGGTTGCCCCTTGGTTTGCCTCGTATGTTTCCAAGACGTTGGGCCTCAGGGCTTACGCTCCTGAGGTCCTGGAGCATTTCAACCTTCTTGATGAGGCTACTTTCCCGGCGGCCAAAAAAGTTGAAGGCTCTGTTATTTCTTATCTTCGTGAACTTTCAGAGGCTGTCGCTCTGCTCAAGAAGGAGGAGTCTACGTTGTTATCAGTAGTCAGCCGTCTGGAGACTGCAGGGAAGGAGAAGGGCATTGATGAGAAACGTGCTGTGCGCCTAACTAATGCAATCACCCGTCTTGCCAGTGACCTGGAATATCTGCAGATTAAGTGGGGTGTAGATCTGGACTAAAACTTGAGGCCGAAGACAGCGCCCCAAGCGGGTTCTTTCAGTTTGGTGAAGCCCATCTTTTCGTAGAATCCAAAAGCACGGGTGTTGCGCCCATCCACCCCAAGGTGAATGCCTGCAACACCCCTTTTTTGTACACCTTCCATGAAGGTAAGCATCAAGGCTTTCCCCAGACCTTTACCTTGGAGGTTTTCAAGTAGGTTGATATGCAGATGGGCTGGGTAGCCGACATGCTCCCAAACACCCTCTCCTGGGCCTTTGTTTATGAGACGGATCATATCCTCTTCGTTTTTGCTTTTATACGCTGTTGCATTGGTATAGTGTATTTTGAGTGGGGGAAGCCAGTGGCTGTTCATCCAGCTATTGAAGGCTACTGTATCGCTTGTTCCCACTATATAGCCTGAGGGTCTGTTATATTCATCGACGGCTATGAAGCAGAGTGCGGGGTCAAAGAAGAAGTAAGGTGCTGCATAATAGTGCCCTACACAGAAGGGGTCATGATAATAGTCTGTACCATCGAGGCCTGAAAGAGCAGTACGCAGGCTTATCTCGTACATATAGGGTATATCTTGTTCTGTAGCCTGTCTGATATGTTCCATGATGCGTTCCCTCCCCACATCTGTACAATACCCTGTAATAGGGAAATATATCAAGCAGAAAATACTGTTTAAAAATGTTTATTCCTTATCAGGTAAGCAAAAATATACCGTTAAATAGGTAAAAACTGATTAGATGGTAATTTTATGTAAAAAGTGCTGGACAAAAAGCATTTTGCAGTGTAGTATCCCATCTCGTTCGGCAACGAAAACTTTGAGATTGTTTCTAGGGTTATTTGCTAAGGCTCTTGACCGGAAGGAGCAAAATAAAGTATTCTGCTAGAGCGCCTCAGAGATGAGGCTGGGAAGCACAGGAAGCTGGGCGGCCCGCGATTTATGAGAAGGCAAGCGTAGGGAAGGGAAAGAGAACGGAAAA
>JAEINL010000084.1 GCA_016342655.1 Sphaerochaeta sp.
GCTACCCCCCAAGCTACCCCCCAAGCTACCCCCCAAGCTACCCCCCAAGCTACCCCCCAAGCTACCCCCCAAGCTACTATTGGTATTTTCCTAGAGTATTGCTCAGTTCCAAGAACCAGAGCGAAAATGAGGGGAAGATTACAACTATCAGAGTGAAAATCCTTTAAGCAGACATATAGATCCAATGGTAGCCCTCTGCTTTTCTTCACCTATCAGGCTTTTACCATGTGCTGCTCTATTTCGTTAGGAATGTCGTTGATTAGCTCAAGGAACCTGTGGGAGAGCCCTTCGGGTTTGTTGTATCAAGTATAATGCTTCAATATGTACCATTAGCAGAATAGCGTGAAAAAAATACGAAATATTAAAGTATACTTATAAATTCTGTAAATTAATATTGAAAAATTGACTATAAAGTGATAAAATCACGTATATGTTTATACGATGCATGCTAAACAATATCTATTCGTTTGGAAAAGAGATGGAATTCAATATGATTCCTGCTCCCCGGTTCTCAAGGCTGAAAGGTCATAAATACCATAACCAGGGGATTGAACTTTTAAAGCTGGCCTCGTTCTATGGGGCGAACGGGGCAGGTAAGTCGAATCTGATACGTGCGCTTTCGTTTCTCCAAGATATCGTTGTAACCACAGACCTGCCCAGTCCGATAGTGCTCAGGAGAATGAAACATTTTCATTCTGTAGGAGCTCCGACGGTTTTGGCCGCTGAATTCATCAGTGCGGATGTTCCCTACATATATGCTTTGGAGATAGGTGATCAGACTATTCTGAAAGAAGAGTTATATATTTCCGGGCTTGGTACGAAAGAAGACAGACTGGTGTATGAGCGCCGCACTATTGAAGGTGGTAAGATTGTTCTAAAATTCTTCGATGATTTTACTATGACCGAGGAAGGGCGGGTCTTGAAGGGGATTCTTGAAAACAATCTGATCAAACAGAACAAGACCTCTCTGAAAATCCTTTCTGAGCTCAATAATCCAATGCTGTTGGATGCGAAAAGGGCGTTTGAATGGTTTAGCAGTAAACTGGTTATAATCACGCCGAAAATAAGGTCTGGTGGGCTTGCCCACAGGCTCGATATCGATGAGGAGTTTCACCGGTATGCACAGGACATTATGTGTACCTTCAGTGTAGGGATAAAAAAACTACAGACAGTGAAGAAACCCATTGAAGATTTTTTTGGTGATGACAACAAGGCAGATATGGAAGAACTGTTGAATAGGGTAGCCGAAAATCCTAATGCGATGCTTGGTTTGTTTGCTAGCAATGGTGAGGAGATTGTTGTTGTGGAAGAGAATGGCGTCGTAGTCGCCAAGCAATTGAAGATCGAACACACTAAGAAAGATGGAAGTCCTGTTATGTTCGACCTTTCGGAGGAATCAGATGGTTCGATTCGGTTGATGGCCTACCTTCCAGCTTTCAAGGACCTCCTTACTAAAGACATCACCTATTTCATTGATGAGATTGAGAGGAGCATCCATCCTCTTCTGATAAAGGAAATTATCAGGAAATTCTCTGAAGATGAAAATACCAAAGGGCAATTGGTGTTCACTACCCACGAATCGAATTTGCTTGATCAGGAGATTTTCAGACAGGATGAGATATGGTTTGTCGAGAAGGATGCCTCAGGCAGTACTGATATCTATTCCCTCTGTGACTTCAAGGAGCACAATACGAAAGATATCAGGAAGGGCTATTTTTCAGGAAGGTATGGCTCCATTCCATTCCTTTCGAACCTGAAAGACCTCAACTGGGACAGATATGATTTTATGAAGTAGGTTGTATGAGCGCAAGCCACCAGATAGAGATGCAACTCTTTTTATACTATACTGTGAAGGTAGCAAGAGAGAATCTCAATACTTCAAGTATTTTAAGGAAATTAGTTCCAGAATCAATCTGGAAGTCGTGGAGGCGGACTCTCAAGGCAATAACTCCCCACTGGGTTTATTTGAACATGCCTGTTCTGACATTGATGGAACTGATTCAGATTCTCCTGTGAAGTATGATTTAGGAGAAGGGGATCAAGTCTGGTTCGCTATCGATACTGACCAATGGGGTGATACTATTCTTGAGCTGAGAAACCGATGTGAAAAACGGAAGAATTGGTTAGTGGCTCAAAGCAACCCATGTTTTGAAGTATGGCTCTACTATCATTTTTTCAGCGAGTTTGCAGGGGATATTAAGCTGGATGGCTGCCTCGGATGGAAGGATTATGTCAATGCTAGGATTCCAGGAGGATTTGATAGCAGAAAGCATCCTCTCCTTATTGCTGATGCCGTGGTTCATGCAGAAACTCACTTTCAATCGATTGGAAAGAATGTATCATATGGATCAACTGAAGTATTCAAGCTTGGGAAAGAGATGTATCCTATGGTTGCCTCTGCCATCGAAGACGCTAGAAGGCGGCAGAATCTTCAAAATGAGCATTGCTGCCTTTGAATGTGGTTACTTCAGATTATAATGGCATGGTGTTTGGGATCATTTTTAGGGTGTCTACTTGACCCAAGCAAATACCCGTTGATCTCCTCGACAAACGGATGCTTCTTGATCAGGAACCCAACCTCCAACAATGAGAATGTCATCCTTGTACTCTCCGAAAAGGTTCATGAGTTCAACCAGCACTCTGTAAGCTGCCTCTTTCTGACCTGCAGAATAATCAACACTGCTCTGCAAATCTTCATCCCTGATCACTCTCTATCTCCTTGGTAAGGACAGCTTTTGCCATTTCTTCTCCACGCCCTTTCATTTCCATGCAGTCCAAGTAAATCTGCACAGGAGAGACGACTTGAAACCCGTTCCTTTCTCTCCAGTCATAGAGGAGATCCTCACTATCGACCACACGGATCTGCACATTTGCACCAGAGTCAACTATTTTACATTCTGCGGCTTGTAGAAAGCTCTTAATGTCTCTTTTCCTTACCAACAGGTGTACTTTATTGTACCTAACAACAGGCGTGTACCTCGCGCCTCCCGCGAGGCCTGTGAGATAGCTGTCTATACCTTGAAGGGCAATCTGTTGCAATTTTGCTTCAAAATCAGAAGTCGATAAAAGGGTGTGGCAACCCAACACCTCAAAAGTAGCTGCCTTGGAGGAGTAGGTGTCGCTCCAAGCTTGCATGATTGACTTTACATCGAGGATTCTCAAGCCGCTTGTAGACATTTCCGCCCAAAGTTGCTCACAGAGGTAATTCATCACCTTGAATACCTGCCCAATGCTGCATTGTAATCTTTCCGAAAGGTGCAATAGCTTCCATGGGTAAGACACCTCGCGCATGATTTCTCGAAGGACCATTGACGATACCTTCGAAGATGGATTGAAGACAGTCTTTGTTATACGTTTTTCAACATGCTTGTTTGGATGTCCTTGCTCACGTACATACAATGAACGGATGTATAGCCTACAGTTGCCTGACATGTCCATGTATCCTACGTTCAGCTTCTCACAATGCTTGGCTGATTCTTCTGATAGGTAAGGGGCCATGATGAGAGGATAGACAGCTTCGCTGTCGTGTTCCCTCTGCCTTTTCTCTTTGGAAACCTTTGCAATGATGGAGGGGTATGCCCTTTTCAAGACAGTCACATCAAGATTTATAGAAGAGGAATCCGAAAAGGTAAGCCTGGCAATGAATCCGTCCTTGGTGTCACATAGCCACTTGCATTGTTCTATAATCGGGATTTTTACCAAGTTCTCGATCAGCCCTTCTTGTTCATGCAGAAATATTCCAGTAGAAGCTTTCATTGAATTGACTCCTTTCATCACGGTGGTGAAACTATTATATATGGTGAAACAAGAGAACTCAAGGAGATTCAAGCATACTTTCATCAAAAATGATGCTTTCACCGATTTGGTGAAAGGTATGGATATGGTGAAAGTATACTACTTCACCATGTTCGTATACGGTTGCCTGTGCTTGTCGGATCCCAACACCTGTAAACATAGACAGTATTTTCCGGGGAACCTCTGCATAGGCTTCTACTCAATACTTCCGAACATATCAATGTTTCACTTCCGAAGATATTGCAAAACTACTTCCGAAGTTGTTTCTGTCAGTGGTCACAATAGCGGAGTCATATAGAGGGGGAGATAGACTATGCCTTCTTCCTCCTTCACATCGCTTGTATGCAGCACATAGGGGGTATGCAGTTGTTGTGCATACTTCGTCCTGAACTTTTTCAGCGAAATCAACGTGTAATGCTTGCCAGACTTCACCTTAATTGGAGAGATGTTGTGCCTGTTGCTGATCTTGGTCTTTGCAATCAGGAAATCGATCTCCATGCGAGATGCAGTGTCATCACGGGATGAGTTGGAATAGAAATA
This sequence comes from Sphaerochaeta sp., assembly GCA_016342655.1. Lineage (GTDB taxonomy): Bacteria > Spirochaetota > Spirochaetia > Sphaerochaetales > Sphaerochaetaceae > Sphaerochaeta. Next base: position 4,336 of record JAEINL010000084.1, read on the forward strand.
CAGCGTATGACCGCTTGCGACCAACATCTGTGCGACAATATTTTCCATGATCATTCCCAGATTGGTCTCCAGCTTGTCAAAGAGGATCTTTTTGTAGATTTCCTCACTCACAATGCCGTTTTCGTCGAAGGCGTGACTGATAAGAAGCCCTGTATCCGCCATATAGCATTTGAGCGTCATACGGTCCATGTTGAGTCTCAATCCAATGTCTGGTGCGCTGGAGTTATAACACATGTTTGCAATCATGGCATCACCCAGCCAGAATAGTGCATCCTCATAGTCTCGCATGCGTGCTTCTTTTTTCAAGGATGATAGCTTGAATTTTCTATCGTGCTTTTGGAGTTGTGAAGGAATATCGTCGAAGATCTGCTCAACCTTCATCTCATAGCCTTTGGCGTGCTTTACAATGTCAGATCGGTAGAGTGTTAGAATATCTCGCTTCACCCGGTCCACCCTGGCAAAGTCATGGGTACTCACATATGCTTCAACTGCTTGGGGCATTCCTCCCACGATGAGATACTGCCTGAAATAGTCCATGGCTTTTCGATGAAGGGCCTGTCCCAGCGGTTTCGTATCTTTGAAACACTTCCTGATGAGGTCCATCAGTGTATCATGTCCAAGAGCCCACAGGAATTCCTCAAAATCCAAAGGATACATGCCAAGATGACGTTCTTCTGAAGGTATTACAATGTCCTGTACATGCTTCTTTATGCTCATGAGGGAACCGGTTTCGATATAATCATACCGGCCGTCAGCTACAAGATACTTGATTGCCGCCCGTGCTCTTGGAAAGAGCTGCACCTCATCAAGGATGATCAGCGTTTCCCGTTCATGCAGCTTTACAGTAAAGTAATTTGAAAGGTACAGAAAGAATGTATCCAGATCTTCCAGGTAGTTGATGAAAAGGTCCGTGACCTCTTTGCTGACACGGTTGAAGTCGATCATGATGTGGGTTTTGTACTCAGCCTTTGCAAATTCCTCAGCGATATAACTCTTGCCTACACGACGAGAGCCATCGATCAGCAATGCCGTCCGTCCGTTTTCTTCCTGTTTCCATTTCACCATATCGGCGTATATCTTTCTTTTCATTCCCCAACGAAGCGAGAGTAGCGGAAGCATGCTTCCATTACCGAGCGAGTGCCGGGAAAGCAAGGTGAGATACGTGAGCCCCTTGGGGCGGAAAAGGAGGCAACGCCTCCTCTTTCCAGGGCTTGCCCTGGGGTATTGATACCTTTCATTGAGCGTCTCTCCAAGTTTCACGATTTCATGGATTTATATCTGCATTATAACACACATATTCAAGATATTGTAGAGCTGTACTTATACACCTTTTCAATGTTTTCAGAGTACTTTCATCAAAAATGATGCTTTCACCGATTTGGTGAAAGGTATGTAAATGGTGAAAGCATATTACTTCACCATGTTCGCATACGGTTGCCTATGCTTGTCGGATCCCAACACCAGTAAACGCAATCAGCATCTTCTTTGGAACCTCTTCATAGGTGAACTTCCCGATTGGTGGTACAAATTCCTTTGCTCCAAGCAAAGGAAAAACATTGACACGGAACTATACAAGGTAGATGATAAAACCATCGTAGGAACGAAACTACTCTATTTTAGGAGACGAATAACCATGGTAAAGGAATCCAGACTTGATCAGCTCCTTTTCTCCTTTGTACAGGAAATTCAGGCATTTCACTACACGATTAGCTCTCTGGATCATATCTGGGATGTATTGTTTCCCAGTCAGGATGACAAGTGGCACCACCTCAGAATTGTGAAATATATGGAGAGCTACATGTTTGTTGATATCTCCGGCAATGCGGGAGGGCTTGAATTCCCAAAACCAGAGGAGGTCAGACCCTCATATGGTTTTGAGAGGACCCAACCCGACTTGTGGCCGGAACTCATTATTGCAGCCCTTGCGTGGTTGAAGCGTCTTCGCAAGGACTGGATTGCTAACAGCAAACGCGTGCAACTCGAATTCCCCCTCGATTTAAGACAGGGAATAGTACCGCATTCGCTCATCCGTTCGTCTTTTCCCGAATACTATCGTCTTGATGTTTCACTCGGGCAAGGTAAGACCCAAAAAATCATCGATCTCGTCGAAAATGGATATCTGAGGAGAAGTGAGCATACTGAACCGAAGTCCCTTACTGCCAATGAGTATTTCGCCTATTGCAAGATCGCCTACATCGCTGCACGAAGAGAAGATGAAACGGTGGATGAAAATCTCTCTGGAAGAGAGCTCTACCGTTTGTTTGCAGATGGCCGTGATGACGGGTTGCTTCAAATCGATGGTGATTCAAGTGAAGAGTTCTCTACATGGATTGATCACACACACCCTTTGCGAGAGGTAGGGGGACATCCTTGGGAGATCAAGCGTGGAGGAAACACCACGCACATCAATCTTGCTGTATACAGACCCCCCTATAGCCAAGATGGACGGTATGCGATCGAGCTTAGTGGGGAATTCTTGGGGCGGATGGCTGAAACCCTACACATGTTACATGCCATTCACGAAGCGGGCCTTCCAATCTCGATAACCAATCCAGAGGCTGTCAGGAAACGTCTGCTTGCCCAGGATTTCATTGGAATCATTCCAGCCAATGAATCCTACCATAGGGCCAACCAGCGTTTCAGAAAGGATCAGGATGTCTTTGAAGTGATGTACTATAAAGATTTAGGTCGCTATAAACGTAGGGTTACGCCCTTTATCACCTGGGAACCTCTCCCTCTCTTGCTACCGATAGACAGATGAGTAAGGATACCAAGGGTGATGTGTATGAGGATAAGCGCTCATTGCTGCAGGATATCACCTTCAACCAAGCCAGGGAAACGTGTAAAGAGAAGGGTGTGACTTTGGGGAAGGAGCAGTATCTGAGACTTGGAATTTCCGATCTGTCAGGATTGTACACGAATGTGGGTCTGCTGCTTTCAGATCAGTGCAAGCACACCATAAAGGTCGCAGTATTCGCTGACGAAGCCAAAACCCTAATCAGGGATATCAAGGAGTTCAAAGGGTCGGTTCTAAAACAATTGGTAGACACGTATTCCTATCTCATGCTTTGCAACCAGAACCGATCACAGATCAATGGTCTGAACCGGATTGATCATTATGATTATCCAGAGGTGGCAATTCGTGAAGCGCTCTTGAATGCAATCGTGCATAGAGACTACGCCTATAGCGGAAGCATCATCATCAACATCACAGACAAGCAGATGGAGTATATATCGATCGGAGGGCTTGTCTCAGGTTTGACCCTAGCTGATATAGGAACCGGCATTTCCCAGCCTCGAAATCATTATCTTGTTGATTTTTTCCATCGTCTGGGCTTTATTGAAGCCTATGGAACCGGTGTGCAAAAGATATATGAAATATATACAGACTCTGATGAGCCTGTTCGAATCGAAGTCACGCCAAACACCTTCAAGATGATTCTGCCAAATAAGAATGAAAGCAAAAGAAAGAGACTCGACTTTGAGGTTGTTCAAGGGCGTGGGGCAGGCAAGAAGTAGTCTTTGCCTGATGCGCCCCTAGCCTGATCTGCAGGGCAATTTTGTTCTTTTGGGATAGAGGGGATAAGACGATATGCTAGGAATAATCGATATGATTGCCTACACTGTGTTTGTGGGATATCCCACAAGGGAGCATGCAAATGCAGACATCAGTAGAATATGATGCCAACGTCGATATGAAAAAACGAATTACCTTGCGAGGCAGTAAGTATTCTCATTACCATGTAGAGGAACTAGAGGATGGCCGGATCATTCTTGAACCAAGGGTTTTGGTCTCTCCCTTTGAGATTTCCAAGAACACACTCTCAGTGATGGATTCCTCTGTGAAAAGCTTCAAGCAGGGTAGAGTTTCAAACCCAGTTGATCTCTCATCCTACTCCTCAGAGTAAGTCAGTAAATCAATGTTTGCCATTAGTCTAGGGATTCCAGAAATGGAAGATTTTTGGACCTACCTTTTACAGAGAGAAGGAAATGGGGGATTACCCTACTAGGGCTCGAAACTCACCCGGAAGACAAGAAGAATTCTGGATATGATAGAGTAACCTTGTCTGCTGTAGGGGAAGAGAAAGCCTGCACAGGGAAAAACCCAACACCTGAAGCCTCCGCGACACGAAGTCTCGATAATCATATACCTGCATTGTCTTGTAGGTATCTCAGGCTTTACTTTTTCATGTACTGGCTCCAAAAGCTGGTTTTTCTCTTGTTTTCCTGCAACAGATGTACCTTGTACGCATTATGGGAAGGAAAACTCTTCCAATCCTTGATCAGGGGTGCAAAGGCATCCATTGCCTTCAGATAGTCCACGCCATGGTGATAGCTCTTTGCATACGCGCGCTCCATCATGGAATCAAGGAGACTGCGATACAACATTGAAGCGGCGAGATAGCGCCCATGGTTCCCTAACTCTTGTGCTATTTCAGGTAACGAATAGTAATCTCCCCCATTCAGCCTATCTACCCTTGCGAACATATACGCTTCCAGTTCGTCGATCATCTTCACATCAGCTAAAAATTGAGCATCATCACTGATGAAAGCGGGATTCTTGCAAATTTGGATCAGTTCCTCTGCTAGGACCTCATCGCGTTTCTCTTGTCCCATTACTAGTAACAGTTCTTGTAAGTCTTCAATGGTGCGATGCGACTTGAAATTTGTATAGTGAAGGGCTATGAGGCTTTCTGTATCACCCTGTCTTGCATAGATCTCTTTTAGGATTTCATCAATCGCATAGCTATTAGTAAAATTGTTTGCAGGAATTTTCTTGATCCAGGCAAGAGCTGATTCGACATCATTTCTCTCAAGCAAAATGCGAGCTACTTCAAGCATTCTCAGCGTTGGCAACTCTACCTCTTTCCCCTGTAGTGCATCTTCAAAGAGTTTTGCTTCCTGCTGCTGACTGCCAATGAACCTGATCATCCTTGCATAGGATCCCTTCTTTCTCTCTTCTTTCTCGGTTGCTTCCAATACCTTCAGCCTTTTGAGTATTGCAGTCAATATCGGTTCAGCAAAGGAATCGGTTATATTCTCCATGAGGGACGATCGAGCACCATAGTCATCAATGCTGGCCAACTTCAAAAATATGGTCACTACCTTCTCTATATCCTGGCAGGAAGAGGCATAGTGAAAAAACAAGTCTTTGGCAGTAGTAAGATAGACATCTCCTATTGTGCCATCGGAATCATCGCACATCTCAAAGACTTCATTATCTGTCTCATAAAACTCTGCGACCAGTTCCAAGCCAGCATATGGTTCTGTTATTCCAGACTGCAAGTCTTCAAGCATTTCAGTCAGACGATCAGCAAATGCATCGGCCTTCTCATACTCGATGTACTTGGTTAAGGTATGTAGTGCAGCTATCTTTTGTCTGTACCTCACGAGATTCTCTTTCTTGGGCGCTACCAACCTGTTGACCCTATCATCAACTTGTTGGATATGGCCCGCCATATCCAACAAGGTATCAGCAAGGGTCTCACTTCCAAGGCTCATCAGCTTCTGTTTACGCTTATCATGCATGTGGCTTCTCTCCAGTAAGGGGGTTGTATATAGGGGTGAATTTTGAAGGAAAATGGAAGATGTTTCTACTGTTACCCGTCTATTTGACTCTAGGAGCTGTATATCTTCTCAATAATTCCGTACATACAGCATGTCATTTTGTATAATACCTGCAAAATAGAAGTGTTTTAATGCTGTTAGAATTCAAAATGCAAAACTACAAGTCCTTCAAGGATGAATGCGTGTTCGCATTGATCCCCGCTCCCAAGCAAAAGGGCCTGGACTACAGGGTCTTGTCAGAACAAATTGGAAAGAAGAAATATAAGGGACTGTGCTCTGCAGTGGTCTACGGACTGAACGCTTCAGGCAAGACAAATATTATTGGGGCGATAGAGACTTTCAAGCAAATTGTGCTTCGCGGGAACATTCGCAATGTTGAGACAAAGGATTCACTCAACGCAGCGTCCCACGCACTGGAGCTGATCCCAAATAATACACTCTCAAGCTCCGAGCCGGTGAATTTTTCCCTTACCTTCACTGATGACAACATCCCTTAGGTGTCCAGTAGGAACTCGATAATATTTCTTTGCCTGATACCCTTGCGATTGAAGTTAATCAGGGAGTCAGTGGAAACCACAATCTTCTCATAGTTGTCGTCTATAGCCTCCAAGGGTTCGAATTCGCGCTGTGTATTGTCCTCCGTCAGGATGTAGCATACCTGGACATACAGTCTCTTATCGGTTTGTGTGGCAACGAAGTCTACCTTTTGCACCCCCTGTTTCCCAATCCTGACAGTCCAGCCCCTTCGAAGCAATTCAAGAAACACCACATTTTCCAGCATCCCGCCGATGTCATTGTCGCGATATCCCCTTGTTGCATGTCTTAAGCCCAAGTCAGAGACAAAGTATTTCTCCTGGGTTTCCAGAAGCCGTTTCCCCTTGATATCGAAGCGTGGTACCTTGTGGATCAGGAAGGCACTTTCCAGAGCCCTGATGTAGGTGTACACTGTCTCAGTGCTGAGTTTTCTCCCCTGACTCTTCAGGAAATCGGAGATGGTCTTCGCCGAGAATGTGTTACCGATATTGTCCATCAGGTATAGGACGGTCTTTTCCAGCAGATCAATATCACGGATCTTGTTTCTCTTGATTACATCCTTCAACAATACAGAGTTGAACATGTCTGTCAGGCATCGCAACAAAACAGCATCGTTCCATTTCATCTCATGGATTCCAGGGAGGCTCCCATACCGAAGGTAATTGGAGAAGTGTTGCTCTTGGCTCAGGCCCGCCTCATCTTCGTTGGTTTTCGCAAACTCAAGGTATTCGCCAAATGAGAGAGGGAAGACACAGATTTCAACATAGCGTCCTGATAGCAAGGTTGCCAATTCACCTGAAAGGAGCCTTGCATTGGAACCGGTGATGTAGATGTCGCAATCACAATCGATCCGGACTGAGTTGATCACCTGCTCCCATGATTCGACTTCTTGGATTTCGTCGATGAACAGATATAATCTGCCATTTGCAGCCTTTGCCGCCTTGGTGATCGCCTGGTACAGTACCCTGTAGTCCTTTAGATTTTCAAACTGCATCGATTCAAAATTGACAGAGAAAATCTGGTTTTCTTCAGCCCCGCGTCTACGGACTTCCTCCTTGGTGAGTTCCATGAGGACGCTCTTGCCTGTGCGACGCATGCCTGTGATAACCTTCACGACCGGTTTGTCCATGAAATCAAGGATTTGCCTCATATATCTCTCACGAATGATCATCTCAGCCACCTCCTGTTTAGTTTCTTATATAGTAGCATATGTATTAGAATACAACAATAGTTTCTTCTATACAAGAAACTATTGAGATGTCACTAAGCTGTATCGTGTTGTATGTAAGCTGCGATAGGGTGCATATGGATGTCAGGAGAGCAGGCTTTGAGATCCCTCTCGATACCTGCGTAGTCACCAGGGGTGAATTCTGCAGTTCCAAGGTCCCATGTGGATACTCCGGAGCTTTTCTGGGCTCTCAGTACCCGCAAGACAGCAGTCCAAGGTTTTCCCTGTAACCTTTGTCACACCCTATGGTATACTGGGGGCAATCAGGAGGGTTAGGAAATGCAGGTAGGATGCACCAAGAAACTGTTGGATTATATCGGGCTTAAGGCTGAGCCTATCGAAACACAAGAGGACCCTGCGTTGGGCTGGAGTGCCAACATCCTGACGATCCTCCACCGTCGCTCTGTTGTCGTTGCCAACGACTCATCCCGTTATGGTTTTGTGCTATACGGCATCAAGAGCAAGGATATCAAGGACATGGGAGCTCTGATCCTCGACGGTGTACGTGCTTGTCTGGAGGTTGAGTGTATTGCCCCTGAGCTCATTGAAAGATACCTCGACGATTGCGGGTCTGGTGTCACTTTCACCAATACGGCTAACCGTTCCCTCGTTGCGAGGCTCAACCAACTGTGTAGACTCTTTGAGTTTTTTGCCACTGACTTCACCACAGAGAGGCTCTTGCAGAGGCAGGTGATGCTCAGGCTCAATCAAGACCTGATCACCATGAAGGACGGTCAGAAGAGGGTCTATGTCTGGGTACAAGAGAGACTGGGCGAGGATATCCGTAGGCGCTACGGAAGTCACCCCTACCGCTGCCAGGCGGCTGAATTCGAGGTGGAGCTCGAGCTGGATAGCCTGTGCCGCCGACGCATTGTCGTCCCTTTGGGCTATACCTTCCGGCAGTTCCACGAAGTTCTCCAAAGTATTTTCTGCTGGCAGCGCTACCACCTGCACGACTTCTGGATAGAACGCTACCCGGATGGACGGTTGAAACACACCCTGGTCGGGTATCCCCGAGAGTATGAAGAGGAGGGGGAGACTACATGTGACGATGCTTTGGTCTGTCTCTCTGAGATATTTCCCGGGCATGACCATATCATCTACAACTATGATTTTGGGGATTTCTGGATCCATCATATACGGCTTGTAGGTATCATCGATGCGTATGATAAGAATTATGCGGTGTGTCTGAGTGGGGAGGGTGATGCTCCTCCTGAGGATGTGGGAGGCCCTGGTGGGTATGCACGGTTACTCCGAGTGTTATCAGATCCAATGGACCCCGACCATGATGATCTGAAGACTTGGTACGCTTCAACGTTTTCTAGGCCTTTTGACCTGGAGGGTATCAATCGGCGTCTGAAGCGATGAGCCTCTATTTAGGGAGGTGACCTTCTTGGAGAGATGGAACAGAGTCCTGGTGTATTCGTACCCATATCCCTTGGAATTCTTCCTGCTGTCAAGGTATTCATTCGATAGTGGATAGGGTTGTTGTGATTGCCCTTTCAAGCTCGCTATTTTCATATGATTGGTTTAGCTTCCCGTGCTAGCCAGAACGGCAAAAATGGCAAAATTTGCCGAAACGGCTAAGGAGGTGACGCCGATGAACACATTCACACTTCTCCATACACTGCCCGATGGCATTTGCACGAGGCAACACATCCTGCATGTGGCACGGATTGTTGAGCCATCTTTCAAAGAGACTCAACTCAGACACTTGATGGGGGTACTACACAGTTCCAACTTGCTTGTCAGAGTCGGACGCAACCAATACAGGAAGGTAAAGAAAGAACCTAAGAAAAGCGTCTACATGGGTGTATATTCCAAAGCGGCACAAGTGATAATAGAGTACATGGAGACAAAATTCCCACTGCTTGAGTATAGGGTCTGGGAGCTTTCTTCTCTGAATGAATTCTTTAACCACTTGGTGGCGCACAATACGATTTTTCTTGAAGTCGAGCATGAGGGTTGTGACTACGTGTTCTCTGCTCTTATCGAGAAATTTCCAGGCAAGGTGCTGTTGCGTCCCAAGGCCCAAGAAATACTACAGTATGGTACCGATGATGCGATCATCATCGACCGTTTGGTTACGGAAGCTCCCAAATCAAAGAGAGAGAGGTATGAAGTACCCTTGGAGAAGCTAATCGTGGATCTTTTCGCAAACAAGAAGTTGATGCTCTCCAAAGGTGACTATCCGTCTGCAATCGAGAGGATGTTCTCCCAGTATTGGATTGACCAGGTAGCTTTGTTTCGATATGCACGAAGAAGGAACAAGGAAAAGGAATTGTTCGATTTCCTACAGGACAAGACGACCATAGAACTATTGGTGGAGGGTTCATTCCCCAACGAAGCGAGAGTAGCGGAAGCATGCTTCCATTACCGAGCGAGTGCCGGGAAAGCAAGGTGAGATACCCCGAGCCTTGGCTCGGAAAAGGAGGCAACGCCTCCTGGGTCCAGGGCTTGCCCTGGGGTGTTGATACCTTTCATTGCATGATGAAGGCAGATAGTTTTACGCTTGAGCATATTCGGGACATACAGAAGACATCACCTGTGGACAAATCCATTCTTGAAAGGAGCATATTTGCTTTGGCGTTGCTGGAGGCGCTTGCACAAGTTGGGCTGCCGTTCATCTTCAAGGGAGGTACCAGCTTGTTGCTCCTCCTCGAGAAACCGAGGAGATTGTCCACTGACATTGATATCATCGTCGAGCCGGGCACCGATGTGCACCACTATCTTGAGGAAGCAGCAAAAATCTACCCTTTTAGCAGGATGGAACAACAACAGAGGAAGGGGAAGAACAATATCGAGAAGAGCCACTTCAAATTCACCTACGACTCGCCTGTACAAGGAAAACCCTTTTTCATCCTTTTGGACATCCTCTACGAACAGAACCATTACTGCACTTTGATAAAAAGGAAGGTTGCCCATGAATTCTTGCAGACGGAGGAACCTTATGTGGAGGTGACGATGCCAAGTATCAGTTGCATCCTCGGTGACAAGATGACCGCATTTGCTCCCCATACGACGGGTATCCTTTTTGGCATGGACAAGGAATTGGAGATCATCAAGCAGCTGTATGACATTGCGACGCTCATCGATGTCCATGACAACTACAACGATGTCTTCACCTCCTATATGGCTACAGCCAAAGCAGAACTGGCATACAGGGGGCTTTCCATTTCTGTAGAAGAGGTATTGCAGAAAAAGCAATCTCTCCTGCCTGCAAGGTCATGTACCTGGCCGCATGTATGCTCAAAGGTGAAAAATTTAAGAGGGTTGCTGATCCAACAAGTTTTTTTGAAGCAAACATCGGAAAATCAAGATATGCAAAATTGTCATCACTAAGAAAGTTTGATGCTGAAGCTTTTGCCCATGCAGTACAGGCAATTGATCTGCTACAAGAATAAGGTTCGGCTTCTGCGAAGTGTACCATCGGACTTAGGGCCAACTTTCATATTCTCGCCAAAATCTCTATCAAACATCATTTTAAACGGCTCATCCGCATTTCTGGTGGTCAATAGGGGGTAGAAGGTATTCCGAACAGTTTCTGAAGAGCTTGTCCTTAACCT
>JAEINL010000085.1 GCA_016342655.1 Sphaerochaeta sp.
ATTCTAGAATATTGATAAAAAAACCTTTCTATTAGAGAGAAAAACTTAAAACACATTATCGCATCCGCTTGACACAAATTCTTGGAATTCCTCTGTCTTGGAATTATCGGTAATGTCGCCCAGACTGACCATGAGGTCAAGGCGTGTCTCCAGATGTTCACTCTGATAGGTAGAGACCCAGTCCAGAAACAGATTATCCTCATAATAGACACCACTGTCCTCGCGATTGAAGTGTTGGTCTGAAGTGAGCAGCATCGTAAAGGATGAGGCTCTCTCATACTCCTCGGATATGATGAAGGTGTTGGTATCTTCCGAAGCTTTTTCCCCATCAAGTATCTCAAGCATGGAGAGGTCACAGGAAGAGCATGCTACTAGGAGTACTAGGAAAATTGCCAGTAGGTTTCTTCTCATAGCCAGACTCCCAGATCCTGCATTGTTTGCTTTCTTGTACTACTGTCGGTTCGACAGATGGAGAAGGAGACCTCACCCAGGGTGACAAACACTGATTCATTGGTATAGTCGCTGAGCCTGACCAAAGGCCTGACTTGGAGTATAAGGTTATCAGTGATGGCAAGTGCAATTGAGAGCCCGTAGTAGAAAGAGAGGTTGCTCTCCTGCATACATAGGGTATCTGTTGTGGTGAACAGGTTCATACCCAACCGGTCGAAGAAAGTCTGGGAAAGGGAGAGAGAAATATGGGGGGCGATACTCCAAAGGCTTTTGTCATAGCTGTTCGACCAGAAGTTTGTCACATGTGCCCCAACACCCACCCTAAGGAGGGTAGGCCACTCTTTGGATGGCGTACTGGCAGAAAGAACATATGCTGCAGTGAGTGAGGTCGCTCCGTTATCCTGGGCATGGGAGAAATAAGCAAGGTTGGCCAAAAGTGATCCTGTAAGAAGGCCTTTGTGTCCATGGACTCTATTGGCCACATGCAATGTCACGTTGCTCTGGGGATGTTGCATACGAAAACTCATCGTACCCTGCACGGCGTCCTGACCAAACCCAATAGTAATCCTGGTTCCATATGGTGAGGTGCTGGTAATGCTTTCGTTGGCAAAGAGGCTCATCATATACAGGCTAGATGAAGCTCCAAGGACAAAGGGGCATAATGCGAAGAGGGAGAGTATCAATATGGGCATAAAGCGATGATTCATGCCACCTATCATAATTCCTAGAAAGCAACCTTGCAAGATTTACACCCAACAAAACTTCTTTCACTACGCAACAAAGCCTTCACGTACCACACCCTTGGTATATACTGTCAATTGAACTTTTAGACCTATGCACCTACGAAAAATTGAATACCAAATCATCCAGGAGTTGCCATGGAACTGTTACAGAGAGAAAACCCTCGCACCATACGTCTTATTGAATATCTCAAGATGCTCATTGACAAACAAGCAGGGAAGGCTGAATTCCAAGCCTATGAGGCTGATCTGCATAGTACGAATCCCTTTGAGGTCAACGACGTACTGGACCATATCTTAAGCAGGTGTGAGGATGTGGAGAGCTTGACAATTCCTGTAGCACAGTTTATCCGTGCCGTCAGCAAATCCTTGGAAACCTATCAAAAACCAGCGTATCCTACAGAGCATCTGCTCCACTCTCTGAGTGCTGAAAACAGAGAGCTACAGGAATTCTCCTCTCACATGCAAAAGCTCTCCTTGGCAATCCAGCAACTTGAGAGAAGAAGCGTGCAAGAACAATCTAGCAGTACCGAAGAGAGCTCAACTGCAAAGGATCCAGGACAATCCGAGAGCCTTGAAACTCTCAAGGCCTTGATCGCCTCAAATGAAACGCTTTCTTCTCACTATGTACGCCTGCAGAATGAGCTCTTTCCCCTCTTTGAAGAGGCAGAGGCTCACCATAGCTGTGTAAAGCTGATGTGGGCTCTGCAGGACAGGACTCTGGCCTTGAGAAAAGAGGTATTGTCTGTGCATTCCTCTATTGCAGAGTTCTGGAAAACCTTCGGGCAGTTCTATTTCCACGTGCAGATACTGCTCTACCGGGAAGAGCACATCCTTTTTCCCGTTGCCTATGGGCGTATTCCCAAAGAAAGAGCGACGGAGAAAGGAATACCCGCCAATGTCCAGGATGACAAACAGTTCAGGTTGGAACCTGCTCTGTTTGTCTCTCCCACAGGCTCTCTTGATCATGCTGTGTTGGAGCAGGTCTTCAAACTGTTGCCCTTGGATATCGCATTCATAGGAGGTGATGACCGCCTTCAGTTCTACTCTGACCCCCCCAGAGGATCTTTCCACGGTCGCCCCAGCTGATTGGGCGCTTGGTGCAAAACTGCCACCCTCCGAAGAGTGTGGCAATTGTAGAGAAAATCCTCACCTCCTTCAAAGAAGGGCGTGAGGATTCAGCTGAGTTCTATCTGACTGTAGGGGAAAAGTTTATCCACATCGAGTACTATGCAGTACGCAATAGAGAGCGCTCCTACCTGGGAACCTTAGAGGTTACCCAGGATGCCACTCATCTCAGAGAGTTGGTTGGGGAGAAGCGATTATTGTAGGGGGCAGTGATATGGAGATATAGTCTTTAAGGAGATTAACCAGAGGATTGATTTCCAATTCCAGGATACCCATCTCCCTTACTGCATTCTCAGGACTGTCTGAAGCGTGAGCCGCATTGACACGGATGTTTGTGCCAAACTCGCGCCTGATGGTTCCTGCTGGGGCCTTTTCTGGATTGGTAGGTCCAAGTATATTGCGGATTTCCTCCACTGCATTGACGCCTTCATAGACGAGGACCATGCACTTTACCAGACCAGGCTTTTCCAAGTCTTTCTCTTCGCAGGCGCTGGGCTTGAGGCCTGACATGAACTCGACGATAGTTTCGAACTGCTCTTCGGAGTACATGTCCCCAAAGCTTTCGGTCAGGATGTCCTGAAGCTGGTCAGGAAGCAGGATGTTGAAGTCCCTTTCAAGCAACTCCCGAGCCTGCATGCCATACACAGGTGCAAGTCTCTTCTTGAGGCCGTCTTTGATGGGACCATAGAACTGCAGTGCCTGGGCAACGGACATCTTCAACACTTTCAGGCCAATGATGCGCAATCCTGTCCTGGAGAACATATCGATGATCATGCCGGGGCGCGAGGAAGCGTACTTCCAGTTGTCCGGCTTGATGATGACCAGGGTTCTCTCTGTACTGTCGTTCTTATGTCTGGTTTCAATGATGTTCTTCTGCTCAGGCAACCATGAGGTAAATAGGGAGAGGGTAGTGTCTGCCTCACTCTGGGTCAGGGCGGTGAGGACAGCAGGCTCAAAGTAAGAGACTTCGGTCTTTCGCTCATCGGTAAAGATGAGGTCAGCATAGGTGTCACGGATTGACTGTCCTGTGACCATCTCCACAGCACTGTAATCAGGCTGGAAGGCTCCGCATACCTGGGCAAGCTGGGTGCAAGGGTCTTCTCCACGGAATACCAAGAGGAGGGAACGGTGGCGGTACCCACCGGAGGGAGCGAGATTCTGCTCAACATAATCCCCGAGGATGACAGAAGCGATGAAACTCTCTGCCTTTTCACGGTTTCGGATGATTGAAGCATAATCTTGAGCTATTTTCAGATCCATGGCGATCATCTGAGCGCCAACTAGTTCCAAAGATATGCGTGATAAGAGTCTGGACAAAACCCCACCTGTACGACTTTTTGCGACAGTATAGGGGGTCACCAGAACATACGATAAGGACTGTTCCATGAGCAGCCTCCTTCTAAGATGTCTGTATCCACAATCCTACAAGGGGTTGCCTCTATTTGTCCATCACAGATGAAAGAAAAAGTGTTCAAATAACAACAATTTGGCAAGATTTCAGAGCAACAAGCGACGCAGTATGGTTATCAGGGGTAGTCCCTGCACAACAGGTGCTGTCAACAGTGATGGAGAGTTCAGGTCTGAAGGCCTTCAGAAGCAGAGCATTGGAGATGACACAGATATCGGTACATACCCCCACTAGGACGACAGAAGTAATGTCAGGACGCTCAGTAAGGGCTCTTGCCATCTCTACCGATCCAAAGGTTGGCTTTTCGAAGACCCTACCCTGTGCTGAAAACTCCTGCAATGCATCTATCAGTGAATGGCCGTCTGTTCCCTTGATACAGTGTTCCACCGGCAGGTTTTTACCCTCTTCAGTTTGAAGATAGTCCTCTTGGTGCGTATCAAGGGTAAACCAGAGTTCGCCTGTATGGGCGGCAATCCTATCCTTGACTTTCTTGACGATAGCCTGAGCTTCTTCAGTTCCCAAGGAGCCGTACACAAAATCCTTTTGCATATCGACTACTATAAGCAGTGATTCAGAATGAGGTTTTCCATAATCCGTGTGTTGAGCAGTATGCATAGACATCTCCATGATCCTTATCGGTAAAGACAGCGGTGGCCATGCTATTGCTCTTGATGTCGCTGCGCCGTACCGTTTGTTTTGTAACGAATATGATAAACTTTATATGATGATCTTCTGACTGGGGATGAGGCTTGCTGCCCACATTTACATAGAGAAAGCCGTCACGACGCTTAAGCTCAGGAGCATGATACTCAGAGCCTTCACCCTTTTCCTTGACCTTCATCCTTTCCATCGGTTGCCCACAGCAGGCCAATGAGTGGCCCCCATTCTCAACCAGCTCCACAATGGAGTGGCAGACAGGACACCTGTAAAAAGCAATATTTCTAGCCATAAAGCCTCCTCACTCTATAAACGTACTTCTCTTCGGTGAAATATCCAAGGGGTTCTCAGATGATTTCCCCCCTTTGTTGATATTCTAGGTATTTTCCTAATCATCTCAAGGCTAAATATACTGGTGCATGGTACCTGTATATCTCATGGTTATAGTGTGCAAGCATATGTCTCTTCACACCTTCAGCTTTGTGTGCTATGGTTTTACCTTACCTAACGCTTATGGGGGAATGCGATGAATCTTATATTGCAGGAGAAAGAAACCTCTTTCCTGTATGATACGCCACTGGTACACCAGAGTTCTTACTGGTCGCAAGTAAAACACAACCAAGGCTACCAAACCAAAGCCTTCGACATCAAAGTCCGCTCTTCAGACATATTGAGCTTAGGGGTATCCTCCTATCTGTTAGACGATGTATTGGTGCTTCTCAGCCCGATAAACCGCACTCAGACCATAGGGTATGTTCCCTACGGTCCTGCACTCAGGCCATTGGAAGACAAGATGGGTCCTTTCCTGGAAGACCTATCGTTGCAAATGCAGGAGAAGTTGCCCGACAACTGCATCCTGCTCAGGTATGACCTTCCCTGGCAACGTATTTGGGATGACGGGGGAATCTCCCTCCAGTCACAGCAATTGCGCCTGAACTGGGGAACCTCCTCGCACCAGATCCGAAAGTCCTGTTCTGACCAGCTACCCAGCGACACTATGTTTGTGGATCTCAGGGGAAGTGAGGAGGATCTGCTCGCCCGTATGCACCGCAAGACCCGTTATAATATCGGACTCGCAAGGCGAAAAGGGGTAGAGGTCAGGGAAGTTTTTCACGAGAGCCTGCCTATCTTCTATGCTCTCTACACTGAAACTTGCCAGCGCAACAATATCCAGTTGCACGACCTCAAGTTTTTTGAATCGTTGTTTGTTTCGGAACCGGATACGTCGCACTTTTCCTTATTGGTTGCCTATCTTGATGGTGTACCTCTCTCTTCAATGTTCCTCACCCGCTCTGAGCAAAGGGCAACGTATCTCTACGGGGCCTCATCTTCCTCAAGACGAAATAGTATGAGTACCTACGCCCTGCAGTGGAGTGCCATACAGCTTGCCCGATCCTAGGGCTGCACAAGCTACGACCTCTTCGGAGTCTCTCCCACAGAGGACAAGGACCATCCTATGAGTAGACTGACCACGTTCAAAAAAGGCTTCGGTGGTGAGTTCTTCCATCGTATGGGATGTTGGGACTTCCTCTATGACCAGGACCACGGAGAAGAGCTCTATGCCTTTGAGTTGACGGCCAAATCGTATCACTGCCGCTGAAAAAGCAGGGCGACCTCTCCTCCACAGATCATGCCAAGGGAACCTGCCTTGGTGTTGTCCAGACCGTACCTGATGACGCTGTTGGGAAGAGACTGGTCGTTGAGCATCGCCTTTGCATGTTCTATGGTATTGGCTTCAACCAGACCCCCTCCAACCGTACCTTGGCTAGACCCATCACTAAAGACAGCGATCTGGAAGCCTACCTCACAGGGGGCGGACCCGCTCTTTCTGACCACTCTGGCAAGTATGTATCCTGTTTTGTCTGCAAGATTTCTCAGGAGCTTTGGGTCCAGGCGCACACTGTTGGTATCCTTCCTGTACACGCTGATGACTTGGGCCAGTATGCTGATTGCAATCTCTGCAGCCGTCACAGCCCCTATCGAAAGCCCTATGGGTGAGTAAACCTCGGAAAGGGTTTCTTCACTGGTGCCTTCTTGCTTCAGGTTACCCATCGTGATGGCCACCTTGTTCTTACTTCCTATCATACCGATATAGGAGTGGGGGAGGGCCAAGCATCGCTGTAGGCAGAAGCGGTCAAAGCCATGCCCACGCGTGACGATGACAAAGTAGGGCTTTATCCAGCTCTGCTCCTTGTTCAGTGTCTCTGCAAAAGGGGCACAGAAGAGGGATGCCTTTGGATATAGGGTGCTGTTACAGAATTCCTCCCTTTCGTCGAGGATGCTGATTTCCATCTCAAGCTCTTTAGCCAGGGTATAGAGCTCCTTAGCCACATGGCCGCCTCCACAGAGAACCAGCTCAATCTTGGAGCCCAGCTTCTCAGTAAGAAGGCCCTCCTCCTGCCAGGTATGCTTCTGATGGGCAAGAGAGGCGATCATCTGTGTGCCACAGAAGAGCGCCTCGTCCCCTATGCCCGCCCCTTCCAGGACGGTCTTGCGAGTAAGGCTCTCTTTCTTAAGTCGTTCAAGCAGGGTTGTATAGTAATGGTTCATAAGGACTCCTTATATGCTCAACTTCTCTTGCAGGCTACAAGGTGAATTGGTAATCCTAGGAGAAAAGCGAGCGTTTCCTGCAAGGAGCATATCATGAATACAAAAAGTTATCCATTGATTGTTTGTTAAAACAATGGTTAAATAGAAAGGAAACATCACTCTGTTTGATAAGACGATTGCAACAAAGGGCATGTCTTATCGCTACGGAACAAAGGATAGAACATGGTAAAACTGACCTCTCTTGTACAGACCGCCGGCTGTGCGGCAAAACTTTCTCCTACGTTACTGCATGAAGTGTTGGATTCACTGCCCCACATCCCCTGTCCTGCCCTGATAGGGGGGTACGAAAACAGTGATGATGCCTTAGTCTATCGTCTTGAGGACGGGACACTGGTAATCCAGACGGTGGACTTTTTCCCTCCCATGGTCGACGACCCTTTCATCTTTGGTCAGGTAGCAGCAGCAAATGCACTCAGCGACATCTATGCCATGGGGAGTGAACCGAAGATTGCAATGAATCTGATGACCTTTCCAGCTGGGCTGGAGCTGGATGTCATGAGGCAGATCATGCTTGGAGGACAGAGCAAGGCTGCTGAGGCAGGGGCTGCGATAGCAGGAGGGCATACCATAAGCGATCCGACCATCAAATACGGTCTGTGTGTTACAGGCTTCGGCAAAGAGGGGTCGGTCTGGAAGAATGAGGGAGCCGTTGAGGGAGATCTCTTGGTGCTGACCAAAAGTCTCGGGGTAGGAATTATCAACACCGCTGTAAAGGCCGGCATGGCCAGTGAAGAGGCTACCCAGGTAGCCATAGAGAGCATGACAATGCTCAACAAGTATGCCCGGGATGAAGCGCAGGGTTTTTGTGTCCATGCGGCCACCGATGTGACCGGCTTCTCCCTATTCCCCAACGAAGCGAGAGTAGTGGAAGCATTACCATGTTTCCATTACCGAGCGAGTGCTGGGAAAGCAAGGTGAGATACCCCGCCCCTTGGGGCGGAAAAGGAGGCAACGCCTCCTCTTTCCAGGGCTTGCCCTGGGGTATTGATACCTTTCATTGGGCCACCTCTATGAGATGGCCTCTTCAAGTGGAGTGACCATGGCTGTGGACAGTGCTCTGGTTCCGATGTTTACAGAGGCAATGCAGTACTCCCGACAGGGTTTGAATCCAGGTGGGCTCTTCAGCAACAAGGAGTACCTGGAGGACAAGGTTCAGTTTGAAGCAGACCTTCCTGAAGAGGTAGTGAATATCCTGTATGACCCCCAGACTTCTGGTGGCCTGTTGTTCTCAATGCCAGCCTCTGATGCCCAACAGTACTGCAAGAAAACAGGGTTCACCATCATCGGAAGTGTGAAGAAGAAGGGAGAAAAGGCACTGACAATACGATAAGGTCCTTATCGTTTTGCCAGGAATCCGTCCAATACTTCCAGTACTGAGCCACCGATAGCCTTGGCCTTGTCGCTGACTGTGGTGAAGTCAGCCTCCAGGCCTCGTGGATCGATGTCTGCAATCTTGAAGCCAGTGGGAACACTGAGCCCATTGTTGAGCAGTCCTCTAATCATGCCATCGAGCGTGGCAAGGACCTCAGTCTCTCCCACATGAGCGATGACCTCACCTATGGTTACCAAATCTCCGATCTTGTGGTCGCTGATGAAGATTCCCGCGGCAGGGCTATGGATGACACGCTCGCGCCCAAAGCCTGCGATGATGCCAGGGATACCGGAGTTAGCTATGGCCTCTCCTTCCCTGATGACTCTTCCCAAGCTGTGACCACGTTTGGTCTCAATGACCACATGACAGTCCTTGCCTGCGGTGAAGCCTGGTCCGAGGGCTATGACCAACGGGGCATCCTCTATGGTTGTGCCCAGATTCTTCTTGGCAAGAATTGCATCGACGATACACAGGGGATTGAGCTCTTCCAAGAAAAGGCCTTGTGGATCGACAAGCAAGGGGACAATGCCACGTTCCATCACTGTCAAAGCTTCCTCGACACCACTACACTTCTGGGCTAGCATATCCTCAACCTTGGCCTTTCCTCCGAACATCGCTTGGGCGAAGCTGACTGTTGTCCGGATGACGGTAGGCTTCTCTGTCTCCAGCACAACCACAGGCAAGCCTGCATTGACCAGACGCATGATGACCCCAGTAGCCAAATCCCCTCCTCCCCGTACTACAACAAGACTTTTTGCAAGGTTGCGAAGGGATTTCCCTGTGCGTCCATTCTTCTCCTTCATAATCTGGGCAAGTACGCTCAGTGCTATCTCGCTTGGAGTCTCCGATCCGAGATCAAGTCCAACGGGACAGAAGAGCCTATCCTTCTGAGCAGCGGGCACGCTGATTCGTTCAAACAGCATCCTTGCCTTCAGTCTCGATCCCAATATCCCTATATATGCTGTGGAGGAGGCCAAGAGATACTCTAGGGCTTGCTGGTCAAAGGTATGCGAGGCCACCACAGTATAGGTGAACCGATTGATACTGACTTTTTGCAGACCCTCTTCGAGTGTGGGTGCAACTACTATAGATTTTGCATAGGGGAAGAGAACACTTGAGGCATACTCTGCTCGTGTCTCCACCACCTGGAACCCGTATCCCAGGCTATGGGAGAGGTTGGCGATGGCTTGATTGACGTGCCCTCCTCCTATGAGCAGCACGTTGGTCACGGGAACAGGGAGGGTGAGGAAGTGTTCAGCCCCTGAGATTTCAATACGCTTGTCAAAACCCTCTTCAAGGCTTTTCTTTGCGTGTTCCCTAAGGGCCTCATCACTGAGACCGACACTCTCGAAAGTAGACGAGAAAAGAAAACGGGAGCTTGTATTCTCCAGGCTGAAGCCGAACACAAAGGGGATGCTCTTTTGTTCCCATTCTTTGGCTACCCCAAAGAAAGGGCTCTCTTTGCGATGTTTTACTACCTGGATGAACAGGGATACCTCCCCGGCACCTTTTTTAGCTTCTTGGTCAACGGTGAAGCAGACAGAGAAATCCTCGCGTTTTTCCTTGATGGCTTGGCACGCCGTTTCTCTGGCAAAGGCCTCCAGGGCGCCTCCTCCGATGGTGGAGGTGATGGCCCCAGTTCTCTCTACCAGCATGCTCCCCTGATTTCGGGAAGCAGAACCGGTTGTGTTGAGGATGGTCACCAGGGCAAAGGGTGATGAGGTCTTTTCAAGCTCACCTGCGCGATAAAAAAGTGTTTTGTTCATGATGGGTTCCTATATATGAGTTGGTTTTTCTTTAGGTCTCCAAACCAGATGGGGTATGCATGGGAGATAGAACGAGAGAGGCTAGCGTACTGCTCAAGGTCCTCTTCGATGCTCTGGTTGCACAGTACAAGGCTTTTCCCCTGCACTCGTTTCAAAATGCCTTGCTTGTGTTCCAACAGCCTGCTGTAGGTATCAAGGGTGACCAGTTCCTCTGGAAAGTCCTCTTTGTAATACTCCGATCCAAAGCAATTAGCCTTAAAGGGTTTTCCCAATAGGCTCATGGAGACTAGGGCCAAGGTCCCTGTAACAAATGATGGGACCACAGGGTCGCGCTCCTGATGGAGCTTGAGCCCTAGGTTCATCGAACCATCGGCCTCTAGGAGCATTACATCATAGCGATCGAGCAGAGCCTCAAGGTTTTTCAAGGGTGGGGCTACAGCTTTGTGCGTCACATGGGAATAGAAGACCCTCTCGCCTTTGGCGGGGTGGTAGGAAAGGGCCTTGTCATCAAGGAAATAGGTATCGCACCCATACTCCCGGTCCTTGGGAAGCAAGAGCTTGGTGGTGGTGGATACCAACACCCGCATATCTTTCTCTGCATAGTGTTTGGCAAGCTGTATCATGCAAGTAGTCTTTCCTCCACTTCCAGTCAAGGCCAGACAGTGCGGGGAGTCAGAGAAGTAAAGCTCGAGCTCATCCAATAGATGTTTCATAAGATAATGGTATCATCTTCGCAATTGGCATGCAATACGGAACTCTTATATAAGTATGCAAACAAGGTTGAGTGTGTAGAATTGTAGGTATGAATACTAGTAAGACACAAGAGTTTGTGGGAGTCGACTTGATCGGCAACCGGTATGTGATGTGCATTCTACAATCGGATACGAGTAGCCCGAGCTACTGTAGTGGTCGCAATGACACCGAAGGCGGGCAGTTGAAGTTTCTCAGTAGGATGACAGAGGAAAGCGAACTTCTGATTCCCGACTCTCCTTTGGCCATCCGTGCACTCCTTCTTTTTGGAGAAGAGAGGGTGCATATCGCTTCGATGGGCAGCCTGTGGTCTGCCTGGGAGAGGGCAGGGGTAAAGAGAGGCTCGGCAATGGCTAAGTTTGCCGCCCTCTATCTGGCACAAGAGAGCCTGCCTCCCTTGAAGCTGAGCAAAGAGCAGAAGGCCCAGATTTATGCCGACCATGCTTTGGAATTGGAGCAGATACAGCGTATAGGTTCAGATGCAAGTCGTATTGGGGAGGCTGTGCTCAGTGGGACGGCAACCTCCAAGGATTTTGACGTGGCTGTACGAAACGAGTACCAAAGCGGTATCAAGCCCTCCAGTACAAGTAAGGAAGAAGTCCTGATACCTCTCTTTGATGAGGATGACCAGTCGTTTCTCGCACAGCTGTACAAGTCTCTGGAGAAGATCCGATAAGGAGGGTACAAGGGGTCTCACAGTACTACACACAAAGGGATGGAGAGGGTTTCTCATATTCGAATATGAGAAACCCTAGTTTGCCTGTGTCAGGATATAGTAGATGGTTGAGGTGTACGTGACTACTATGGGAGAGATCTCTATTCTCTACTAACAGAGCTTTTACGTTTGCAAGTTATGTCAGAATCGGCTATTTTAAGGGTAGCTGTTTATACGTAATAGTATCAACGAGAGTTGAGCAGATGGGGTTGTATGGTTGTGATGTTGAAATAACTAGATGTGAATAACAAGGGAATTAAGAAACCCCTTGTTGTACTAGAGCCTTATTGCACTGTGTTGTATGCTGAATTACACATTGAGAATGTGATGGAACATTGGCTGCCCATGAAGTGTATTTGGTGTTTTGCGAATGGAATAATCGAATACATCAGTGGTGGAAAAATATGGAGGATAAAATGAGTTCGGAAACATTTGATTTTCTAGATCATGGAGCAACTTGGGTACGAGCTGATTTTCATCTGCACACAAAACAAGACAAGCAGTTTAAGGCCTCTGATAATGATGGCGCATACTACGCCAATTACGTTGGTGCCTTGGAAAAAGCAGGCATAAAGATAGGAGTCATAACCAATCACAATAAGTTCAATTACCATGAATTTAAAGAATTGAATAAAGAAGCGAAAAAAAAAGGAATGTATCTGTTGCCTGGGGTTGAACTGTCGGTTAGTGAAGGAGCTGGTGGCGTCCATGTCCTTATTGTGTTCCATGAGAAGTGGATAGAGTCAGGTGACCATATAAATCCTTTTCTCCAACGTCTGTTCCAAGGAAAACTACAAGCTCAATATGAAATGGAGGATGGGCGCAGTGATAAAAACATACTGCAGGTTGTTGAGATATTAAATACCTATCAAAAAGAGTATTTCTTAGCTTTTGCCCATGTTGAAGGCCCGCGTGGTTTATGGAACGAACTGGGGAATGGCCGATTATCTGACTGGAAATCGGCTAGCTATGCAAAGGTTAGGGAAAGGACGCTTGGTTTTCAGAAGGTTCGTAGCCGAGACAGGAAAAAAGAAATTCAGCAGTTGTTGGATTACTGGTATCCTGCTGAGATTGAGGGATCAGATCCCAAGTCCCTTGAGGAGATTGGCCAGGGAACAAAATGTTATATAAAAATTGGATATTGCTCTTTTGATGCAGTAAAGTTTGCATTGAGCAATTCCACCTATATCAATCGGGTTTCCTCTGAAATTCCCAGATTGGCGCATTCCTATATTGAAAGTGTCGAATTTGCCGGTGGTATATTTTCTGGACAGCATCTGAAATTATCACCAGGACTAAATACACTCATAGGAATCAGGGGAAGTGGGAAGTCTTCCATTATTGAATTGATTCGTTTTGCCTTGGGAATTGAATTCAGTGAAAAGACCCTCGATAAAACGTACAAGGACAGTTTGGTCAAATATGCTTTGGGTAGCGGGGGAAAGGTCACTGTCCATGCTGTTGACCGATATGGACAGCACTATGAAATTCGTCGGATTTCAACAGAGAAATATCCTACCGTATATGTAGATGGAAAATCCCAGCCTGGGGTTAGCGTACGTGAAACCGTCTTATATAAACCGCTCTATTTTGGGCAGAAGGATTTATCCAGTACAGGGGAAGGATTCGAGAAAGATCTTATCGAGAAACTCCTTGGTTCAAAGCTCAATGGAATACGAGCTAAAATTGAACAAAAGAAAGGAGAAGTGCTTGATCAACTTGCCTTGCTTGAGAAATTGAGCAATGTGCAGGATCAGATTGCTGATTATGGCAATCAGAAGCGAGATGCTGAGTTTAATCTTGAAATCTATAAAAAATATGGACTCGACCAGAAGCTGGAAAAGCAGTTAAGTTTTGCTCATGACGAGCAGGCAATGAATTCTCGAATTGCTTTGGTCGATTCCCTTCTTACCAATCTTTCTGACTTGATCGTACAGAACGAGAATGAAATCAACATCTTTACTCCCTATGCCTCTACGTATAACCAAGACCTTCTTGATGATTTTAATGGCATGTACGCGAGTGTCCTGTCAATATTCAGTGATGTAAAGGTACAGGAAAATTCACTCTCGCTCTCTGTCCAAAAGCTAAAAGGAAAACGCAACGAGCTTAAAGAACGAAAGAATGGTCTTGTGGAAGAGTTTGCTGCTATTGAGAGAAGCTTGGCTGAACAGCTCAAGGAAGAAAAGAATATCTCACCTGAGAGTTTTCGCAAGCTGAAGCAAAAAGCAGCAATGGCTACCTTAATGCTAAAAGAACTGGAAAAAGCAGATAAGAAAAAAGTTGAGGTTGAGCTGGATTTGCAAAGACAACTGACAGAATTGAATTCTCTGTGGCATGAAGAATTTACTTTGATTCAGAAAGAATTGGAACATATCAATGAGTGTGATTCTTCCCTCAAGGTTTCAATAGGGTTCAAGGCAGATAAGGAAGCTTTTTTGGAATATATGAAATCGGTGTTCAGAGGAAGCAAAATTCGGGAAAGTTCCTTCAATCTCTTGGTTGATGACTACCCGGATTTCATTTCCATGTATCAAGAAATTGATAAGGTTATGGGGTATGTTTCCCAAGGGCCTCAGTTCAGGATATTGTTTGAAAGTAATGTGAAGGCTATCTTGACCTATCAGGTTCCGAATAAGGTGTCTATTATGTATAGGGATAAAATCCTTCAACAACACTCGCTCGGACAGAGGGCATCGGCCTTGATTTTGTTTGTATTGAGCCAACGAGATAACGATGTCATCATTATTGACCAACCTGAGGATGATTTGGATAATCAAACGATCTACAATGATGTAATCAAACTATTGGTAACGTTGAAAAGCAATATCCAGTTTATTTTGGCAACCCATAATCCAAATATTCCTGTTCTAGGTGATTCGGAGCAAGTAATGGCATGTTCGCTTTCCAAAGATATGGTCAGCATTGAAACTGGTGGAATTGATGTCCCTACAGTTCAGAATACCATTGTGGACATTATGGAAGGCGGTGATGAGGCCTTTAGACGAAGGAAGGAGATTTATACTATATGGAAGCCATCGAATTACTAGAAATACTCGCAAATGGAGAGGATAGCAAATATCAATTCAAAAGAAATATTACGAATCCAGACAGTCTTGCACAGGAGATGATTGCTTTCAGCAATGGTGATGGTGGGATGATTGCCATTGGAGTTGATGACGATGGAACTATCCATGGTCTTTCGGATGAAGATATCCGTCGGTTGAATCAAATGGTTTCAAATTCAGCAAGCGAGAAAGTAAGGCCTGCCATTAATCCCAAGACAGAAAATATTTCTACTGAAGATAAATTGGTCATGGTAATTACAGTACATGCAGGGGTCAATAAGTGAGCATCAAACCAAATACACTCTAGCAGTATGACCCCCCATTCCTATATATTGAGCCTTGAATAGAAAAGG
>JAEINL010000086.1 GCA_016342655.1 Sphaerochaeta sp.
CGTAAAAAAAGCCCCTGGGGGCTGCGGGTGGGAGGATTTTGGGGGCTTTAGTTATTCAGAAGTGATAAAGACCGGAGGAAGTCATTGAAAGTTCCAACAAACAAGGGGCTTCCTCTTCTTTATCTCCTTCAGGGATTCTCTCCCTAGTGTTCCTCCATTAAAACACAGTTTAGCCCATATGGGAAAAAATCATTTATCGTTCGAGTGGAATAAATCATATTCGGCTTAGTGGGCTAGTCGGGATTACAAAATGGGTAATGACTATACAGATATGTTCTGCTATACTGAGGTTGACAAATTAAAAAAGTCGAATTGTAGAAAGGATTTTTGAATTTGACCTAGGTGAACTCACAATCACTACTTTTCTAGACGCCCCAAGAAAATTTTATGTGGGATGGCCGAGACTTTTAACAAGCCTTTTCCTCAATTCACGTTTTCTGAAGCCTCTACACAAACGGTGGGAGATTCAAAAAAATGATTGAGAAAAAGATAACCAGAGAATCAAACTGCTGGCAGATGCTAAGGTTGACCCCTTAGAGCAAACTCTGGGTGGTTGCATACAGTTCGGAAAATAGAGGCTCCGGATCTCCTAGAAAATACTGTATGGAGATACGTTGAATAGTATGGAATATACGGAAAATGGGCAAAAGAACCCATTTTCAAGGATTGAGTGATGCTAACTTCTTTACGTATTAAAAATTTCAAGGGATGGAAAGATACCGGGGAGATTAGACTTGCTCCGTTAACTGTGATTTTTGGTGCCAATAGTGCAGGTAAAAGCAGCCTAGGGCATTTGCTCTTGGCCCTCAAGCAGACAGCCAAATCTACTGACAATAAACGCTCTCTCCATTTGGGAGATGACAAATCCATGATTGATCTGGGGACTTATAGAGAGTGTATTCATAACCATGACATTTCTCAACCTCTCAGTTTTTCCATCACATGGGATTTGCCAACGAATCTAGAAGTACACAATGTTATTGATGATCAGGTATATACTGGAGACAATCTTACTTTGGCAGTAGAGTTTACTGCAGATAAAAACGAACAGCCTAGGGTGAGATCTTTGGAGTATGTCCTGAAGAAAGAAAATAAGCTTAGCCTGACAACAAAATTCCATTATTCAGAAAAAGGTAAACCAGAGATTGAAACTTCCCCCCTTAAACTAGTGAGGACAATGGGACGAGGTTGGCCTTTGGAAGAGCCTTTAAAATTTTACCGATTATCAGACCAGAGCCGTGCAAAGTTCCAGAACGCTGATTTTATGATCGATCTTGCGCTTCAGACAGAGAAGCTCTTTTCCAGTATTCAATACCTAGGCCCGTTGCGAGAGTACCCCAAGCGAACATACCTTTGGTCAGGAGACGCTCCAGAAAATGTTGGACAGAAAGGGGAACTTACCATAGCGGCACTTCTAGCTGCGGTTTCCAAAGAGAGGAAACTCAACCGTAGTGAGAACAAGCGGAATTATTCGTTCGATGAGTTTATTGCCAAATGGCTCAAGGATTTGGGCGTAATTCATGATTTCTCAGTAAAACCTGTGGCAGAAGGCCGTAAAGAGTATGAGGTCCTTTTGAAGACTCATCCGAAATCCAGCGAGGTGAAAATCACGGATGTAGGATTTGGTATATCTCAAGTACTGCCAGCACTCGTCCAAGCATTCTACTGCGAACCCCATTCAACCGTTTGGATGGAACAACCGGAAATCCATCTCCATCCACAAGTGCAGTCAAACCTCGCGGATGTGTTCATCTCTGCCATCCATTCACGAGAAGATGGAAAAGAACGGAATGTCCAGCTCATCGTTGAAAGCCATTCAGAACACTTCTTGAATCGTTTGCAACGACGGATAGCCGAAGGCGTTGTGCCTGTAGAGGATGTTGCTGTGTATTTCTGTCGAAAATCAGGCGAGAGGACAGAGTTGGAGCCTCTTCGACTCAACATGTTTGGTGAAATTGAGAACTGGCCTGAAAATTTCTTCGGAGATGAGATGGATGATATCTCTGCTCGAGCTCTTGCGGCCATTGCTAAACAAAAGAATTTGATAAGAGACAAGCCCGAATGAAACAAGTGATAGACACAAATGTTCTTCTTGTCGCCAATGGAAAGCACGAAGACATATCCCCCGATTGTATGGCCGAATGTATAAGACAACTTAAGCAAGCACAGAAAAACATCACCGTACTTGATGACAGATTCAGGATTATTACAGAATATTGCCATAAGACAAGCCCAAACCAACCAAAAGGAACCGGTGACGTCTTCCTAAAATGGCTTCTTCGGAATAGATGCAATAGCTCATGCGTTGAAACCGTAGCAATTACAGACAATGGTGAGGATGGGTTTGAAGAATTTCCTGATCAATCCCTTCAAGATTAATTTGATGCACCTGATCGGAAGTTTGTAGCAGTAGCAAGTGCTCATCCTGATAAGCCGAATATTCTTCAAGCAACTGATTGCAAGTGGCTTGATTGGTGGCAGCGGTTGGCGGATTCCCAAGTCCAAATCAAGTTCGTCTGTCCAGATGATGTCTGTCATTTCTATACGAAAAAGTTCCCCAACAAAGAAACCCCCCCCCTTCCAGGAGAATGATGTGAGCAAATTCTACCGTTTCCCTCATACCCCCTATATCAAATGGCTTGGATCAGCTCCGCTACGTGATGATAAGGTCTTAACCAAAGCAGAAATTGAGGAATTGCTATCCAAAGAAGTCATTGTCGAAGAGAAAATTGATGGTGCCAATATTGGTCTTTCTCTTGATGAAAATAAAAAAATCAGAGTCCAGAACAGGGGTGACTACCTGATAGAGCCCTATATAGGACAATTCAAACATCTCCCTATTTGGCTTGAAAGGAATAAGGACCAAATCCTACAGCACCTTGCGCCAAATATGATTGTCTTCGGAGAATGGTGTGCAGCCCGACATTCTCTGGATTACACAAACCTGCCTGATTACTATCTGCTCTTTGATATCTATGACAAAGAGACAAAAAGGTTCTGGAGTTCTGATCGTCGCAACCGCTGGGCGCAACAGGCAGGGCTGAACACTATATGCAGGGTCAGTTACGGTATCTATTCCATTGATGATCTGCTGGTATTGCTAAAGGAAGCAAAAAGTTATTACCGGGAGGGTTCCCCTGAAGGCATTGTGGTCCGAAAGGATACTGAAGCGTGGAATATTGGACGGGGAAAACTCGTTCAACTTGAGTTTTCCCAGACCATAATTGATCACTGGAGCAGTAGACCACTGCAATGGAATCGTATCATATATTGATACACACATTGCAATTAATCATTCTCAAAGGGAAGCATAGTGAAAGTTTGTTCTGATTCACCCCAGCCTATCAGCTGTTCAGCAGGCTCAAGCCTGCGATGGCCGCCCCAATGGTTGGTGAATCATCGATGCGTACAAAACGGTAGTACCGCTTCCTCTCCAACTGCAGATACATATGCAGGTAGTACTCAGTGTACTTCTTCAGGTATTCAGTCTTGTAGAAGGTCGTGCCGTCGGCATTGATGCAAACAGGACGCCTGGGGTCAGTACCTGCACCACTTTTAAGCACCGTCGCCGCAAGGTTGGCTGCAGTGAGTTTGCCGGCCTTCGCTATGATGGAATTGATGATGGTCCACAGTGCGATGGCATCATCCTCGTTGCCTTCGCAACAGGCTACCAGGGCGTACCCCGTATTGAAAGGCATCTCAAGGTAGTTGCTCATCACCGTGGTGCTGATGGGGGCCACTTCCCTGAACCTCTGTGCAAAGGTCTCACTGAGCAAGGACTCTTCGATTGCCTTCTCTATGACAATAGTACTCAAAGGACCGAGATAAGCCCCGCTGATCATCTTCTCCAGATGGTACTGCTCGGGTTGCTTGGTAGAATCGAAAAAAGCGCGGTCCAGGGGGCCTGGACAGTAGTCGAAGTTGCCTGACTCGACATTGACAATCTGACTTCCCTCAAACTCTCTTACCTTCCCAATCTTTGCATTTGCCTCCATATAGGCCGTATTGGTTCCTGTTCCTAGGATAAAGCCGATATATCCACTGTAGGGAACCTCAGAAGAGGCCGCAGTCCCTGCAAGGAGGGTTGCGACCGTATCATTGAGAACCGCCACCTTCTTCTTGGAGACGTCGTAGCCACGGCGGGCAAGCTCGACTAGCAGGTTTGCCCCCACAGGCTGACCGATGACCTCAGGGGCCTTAATCTCCTTGGAGAACATCAGGGGGATCCCATCATGGTTTTCTGTTATGGTCGCTGCATAGGAAAAGCAGAATCCAAGGGTATCACTCTTGTCTATGAGGCGCTCTACCTCATCGGCAAAGCATGAGAAGAAATCTTTGGCGGAAACCTCTTGCTTCACTCCTGGCATGGCGGTTTTCCTGAAATTCTCGATATGGGCAATGCCCTGTTCATCAAAGGTGACCAGACAGGTCCTGAAGTTGGTCCCACCGGCATCGAGAACGATGACGCTCTCACCTTTTTTCACCTTGTCAAAAACCTTGGTATAGGTAGGTATCATCTGTAGTGAGCTTTGGCCTTCCTCTACAAGGCCCCTCTCCATCTCGTCCGTAAACTGTGAGAGCAATTCCCCCATATCAATACTAGCCGGGGAGACCCCCCACTTGGTAAGAAACGCTTCACTCTTTGCTATGATATCTGCCATACTCCCTCCATTTTATCAAACATACGGAGCTTCTCCGTTTATTGTCAGCTCTACTGGCTCGATCTCAAAATACCCTTGTGCATCACTTTTGATGATGAACACCCCTTTCACCGACACTGGTTCACTCACCCTGCGCCCAGAGACGCGAACATCCACAGCCACTGCAATGGCTCTCATCCCCCCGTTCATCAGGGCCGATCCCATAAGGGAGGAAAGGGTGACCCCTTCCCCAAAGGAGGTAACAGCCGCCCCGTTTAGGAGAGCATGACCATCCTCCCATGCATGCACTGTCAGATATTGCAGGGCAATATCGTTTAGCGGTCCCTTCGCCGCACGCATAAGCGAGGCAAAAAAGGACTCATCGCTCTTGGCCCTGGTCTTCTCAAATACTGGAAGATAGCTTCCCAAGTCAGAATCCCTGAAGATAAGGGCATAAGGAAGACTCTCCCTCTCCCTGAACATAAGACTCAAGCCAGGGAGCTCCAAAGGGGGATTGTTCAAGAATCCAGCGATAGAGGCAATGGTAGAATCTGTAATGGCAGCAAGGGCTACAGTGACATCATTTGCCGAAGGTTTGGCAAAAGCTCCAAAACAGAGGAATAGGATCATCATGACTGTTATCGTTCTTTTCATTGGCTACTCCACCCCATAGTATTATACTAAAACAAAGAGAACAACCGAATAGAGAAAAAAGACACACATTGAGTTCTGTGGTATGATAGAGCCATGAATCAAAACTATAGAAAAGGCACCATATTCTGGTATGATCTTGAAACCTTCGGCCTCGATAGCCGTCACGACAGGATAGCCCAATTTGCAGGACAGAGGACCGACTACGACCTGAATCCCATCGGAGAGCCCATAACCCTCTACAACAAGATGAGCGATGACTACCTGCCAGACCCACTTTCCTGCCTCATAACAGGAATCACCCCACAAGAGGTAAACGAGAAGGGGATGTGTGAAAGCGATATGATCGAACGCATCAATGCAGAATTCTCCACTCCCAACACCGTAGTTGCTGGCTTCAACAACATACGCTTTGATGACGAGTTCATCCGGAATGCCCTGTACCGAAACTTTATGGATCCCTACAAACGCGAGTGGGATAACAACTGCTCAAGGTGGGATATCATTGACTTGGTCAGGGCCGCGTATGACCTCCGCCCTGAAGGGATCATCTGGCCTCCCAGAAAAGAGGAGACAGGAAACCCCACCTTCAAGCTGACAGCCCTCACTGAAGCAAACAGCATCCCCCAGCAAGGGGCCCACGATGCCCTGGTGGACGTGAAGGCCACCATAGCCATAGCCCGCCTGGTGAAGAAAAGTCAGCCCAAACTCTACTCCTACTACTTCAACCTGAGAACCAAGGCAAAGGTAAAGGCTCTGGTCGAGACTCCTTTTGGCGAACCTGTCCTCTATACCGCATCCTTCTTCAGCAACAAGGAGGGGTGTTCCCGCCTCATCACCCCGATAACCCACCTGAAGGAGAACCCCAATAGCATTCTCTGCTTTGACCTGAGCAAGGACACTACTCCCCTATTCCAGGCGACCAGTGAAAACATCTTCAAGGTCGATGGGGTATTTACCCTTGCTGTGAACAAGTGCCCCTTTGTCAGTCCCTCTTCAGTATTGACCGATGAACTTGCCATCAAGTTAGGCTTGGACAAGAGCGCATCACTTGCACGACACCAGCAGATCATCAACAACACCAACCTCCTGTTGGTAGGCAGGGATATCACCGACAGCTTTGAATCGGTGAAGGATGTGGATTTCCAGCTGTATGATGGATTTTTCCCCAATGAGGACTTGAAACGGTTCTCCCTCATCCGCAAGGCGGAGCCAAAGGACAAGCTCAAGCTTACCCTGGACTTTGAGGATGACCGATGTCCACAGATGCTGTTCAGGCATGTGGCGAGAAATTGGAGTGCGGTCCTCACTGATGCCCAGAAGACCAAGTGGAGAAGTTTCTGTGCAAACAGGACCCTAAACCCACCGGGAACGATAAAGATTAACTGGAATTTCTTCAAACGGAAAGTTGAGGAAAACCTGGAAAGCACTTCAGTCAGTGCAGAAGACAAACTGGTGCTTTCCAAGCTGAAGGAGTATGGACAGGCTCTGGAAAAGAGAATCTTCTCCTAGATCAGGTGCATCTCCTCCCCCACTGCAATGAAGGCCTTGACGGCAGCGTCTAGGTCTTCTTTTGTATGGACTGCCGATAGCTGGACACGAATCCTTGCCTTTCCCTTGGGAACGACAGGGAAGCAGAAGCCGATGACATAGATGCCAGAGGCAAGCAGCTTGTCAGCCATAGCTACAGCCTTTACTTCGTCATAGATCATCACAGGAACGATGGCTGTATCGCCTTTGACCAGGTCAAAGCCGGCCTTCTCCATCTTCTTCCTGAAGTATTGGGCATTCTCTAGGGTTTGTGCCCCTCTGACGTCCCCACGCTCAATGATGTCCAACACCTTCAGCGTCCCCCCACAGATGGCAGGGGCCAACGTGTTGGAAAACAGATAGGGTCGCGCCCTCTGGCGGTAGAGGTCGATCAGGACCTGTCGACCAGTGATGCACCCGCCGCTGGCTCCGCCGCAGGCCTTGCCAAAGGTGGTTGTGATGAGATCGATACGACCTTCCACCTTACAGGCCTCAGGGGTTCCCCTACCATGCTTGCCGATATATCCGGTGGCATGGGAATCATCGACTGCGACCAGTGCACCATAAGTATCTGCAAGGTCACAGATTTCCTTCAATTTGGCAATATCCCCATCCATGGAGAAAACGCCGTCTGTTGCAATGAGGATCCTTCTTGATCCTTCGGCATCAACCAGGCAATCCTCAAGGGATGCCATGTCACTGTGTCTGTACCGAAGTCTCTTTGCCTTGCAGAGGCGAATCCCATCGATGATGGAGGCATGGTTGAGCTCATCGCTGATGACTGTATCCTCTTCGCCCAACAGGGGTTCAAAAAGAGCTCCGTTGGCATCAAAGCAGGAGGAGAAGAGGATGGTGTCGTCCGTCTTGAGAAAGGAGCTTATCCTCCCTTCCAGTTCCTTGTGGATACCTTGGGTCCCACAGATGAACCTTACTGAGGAGAGGCCATATCCCCATCTGTCCATAGCAGTCTTGGCAGCTTCGACAACCTCTTGGTTGTCAGCGAGACCAAGATAGTTGTTTGCGCAAAAATTACGTACGCTCACCTTGCCTACTTCAATTGAGGCTCCCTGGCTACTGGAGAGAACCCGCTCCTTCTTGTCCAAGCCTTCCATTTTCAGCTGGTCAAGGAATTCCTGCAGTTCTTTTTCAACGGTCTTGTTCATCTTACTCCCTCCCTCTGATGGTATCGAGCATATCCTTAGTCATCGCAGCAAGTTCAAACTTGGGCTTCCAATCCCACTCGACCCGTGCTGCATAATCCTCAAGGGCATCCGGCCAGGAGTCGGCTATCGCCTGTTTGACCGGGTCAATCTCATATGAAATGGTGAAATCGGGGATTTGGGTCCTGATGTATGCAGCCTGCTCTTCAGGACAGAAACTCATGGCGGCAATGTTGAAGGCATTGCGATGACGAAGCCTGCTTGGGTCAGCTTCCATGATCTGAATGGCTGCTTGGACTGCATCGGGCATGTATATCATATCCAGATAGGTATCCCCCCGTAAAAAACAGGTGTAGTGATGCTTGCGCACCGCTTCGTAGTAGATTTCCACCGCATAGTCTGTGGTACCACCTCCGGGAGGGGTCAGATTGCTGATGACCCCAGGGAATCTGACGCCTCGCGTATCCACATCGTACTTATGGTTATAGTAGTCGCAAAGCAACTCGCCTGCAACCTTGGTAACCCCATAGATGGAGGTAGGTCGCTGAATAGTGTCCTGGGGGGTGAACTTCTTGGGAGTTGTCGGACCAAAGGCTCCGATGGATGAAGGGGTGAAGACAGCACAGCCCATCTGGCGCGCTATCTCGAGTGTGATCATAAGACCGCCCATGTTGATGTTCCAGGCATTGAGTGGATTGCGCTCTGCAGTGGCAGAAAGAATGGCTGCCAGGTGGTAGATGGTATCTATGTTGTGTTTCTTCACAATCTCAAGGACAGCCTCCCCGTCTCTGCAGTCAACCTTGTAGAAAGGCCCTCCCTGTATCAGGGGCACGTTGATGTCATCACGCAAATCGGTCAGCACGACATTGTCATTGCCATACCGTTTGCGACATTCGTATGCTATTTCCGAACCAAGTTGCCCAAGCGAACCTATGATTAAAATACGTTTCATAAACACCTCCGAAAATGCCTTTCCTTGACAATAGTACAGAGCAATATTACAATGTACGTGTTCAGTATATTGAACTATTTTCACTATGTCAAACTCAAGGGAAGGAGTCACCATGGAAATCAACCCTCCTGCAATCGGAAAGAACATACAAAGGCTACGAAATAACAGAAAGCTCACCCTCAACGTGCTATCAGAGAGGTCGGGGGTTTCCAAGGCGATGCTCAGCCAGATCGAAAGCGACAAGGTAAACCCTACTGTTGCAACGGTGTGGAAGATCGCCAGAGGCCTGAATGTGGAGCTCAATGACCTTCTGGACGCCCAAGGCGAACCCAAGAGGGTATTCTCCATCAACCCCGCCGGTGATGAGGGACCGAAACTGGAGACCCACGACAAGGGTGTCACCATCAAGATTCTCTCACCCTTGCATATGGTGGAGGACTTGGAGATGTATCTCGTTTCCTTTGAAGGACACTCCAAGCTTGAGAGTGAACCTCACTACCCGGGGACCCAAGAGTACCTCACTGTAGTCAAGGGTGCTGTTGAGGTGACTGTAGGGGAAAACACTGCAGAGCTTCACAAAGGTGACTTCCTTGTCTACCACTGTGACATCGAGCACTCCATTGCCAACCATTCTTCTTCCCAACCAGCCCAGGTCCATATGGTTGTGAGGTTCTCCCCAGAAAAAAGATAATATTATACCAATATTTTGACAAATCGCCCCCTAGCCTGTATAAAGAAGATACTATACAAGGAAGGTCCTCATGGCTAAGAAGCGCATCATGGCATCGTATGGGTTTGGGAAGTTCATCGCAGAGTTTCTTACAGGGGCTTTCGGTTCCATCGTATTCATGTTCTATGAGACTGAAGTTGGCTTGGCAGCAGGCTACGCAGCCTTGGCCACCATCATATATTCGCTGTGGAATGCCTTAAACGACCCGATAATCGGGTATGTGACCAACAAGGCAGCTCCCTTCTCCAGGAAGTTAGGCCGACGATTCCCTTGGATCATCATCGGCCTGATTCTGTCTAGCCTTACCTTCTTCCTAATATTCGCCGTACCCCTACACTGGAATGCCAAAGAGAACCCACTTCCGGTCTTCCTTTGGATGGTTCTGACCATCTGCCTCTATGATGGCGCGTACTCACTGTGGGAAGTTAACTACCAGAGTGTCTACCCTGACAAGTTTAGAGGCCAACAGGAGAGAACCAGCACAGCGGCCATGGGGACAGGAATCGGGGTGCTGGGCATAGCAGCCGGTTTCATCATCCCGCCTCTGGTATTCTCCTATGGCGATCGTCAAAGCTACATGGTCTGTGCCCTGGTCATTGCAGGCATTGGCCTGGTGGGCACTGTATTGGTCAGCTATGGGGTATTTGAGACCAAAGACATGGTCGCTAGGTTTGCCAAGCAGCAACAGGAAAGTGAAGCCCCTTCCTTTTTCCTCCAGATGAAGCAGGCGCTGAAGGACAGGAACCTCCTTGCCTTTGTGCTCTTCCTGTTTCTCTATCAGAGTGGAACCATGTGCATGACCAGCAGCATCAACTACGTGGTCAAGTATGTCCTGGAAAAGGAGAGCAGCCAGGCAACCCCGATCTTTGCAGGGATGCTCATCGGTGCCTTAGTTTCCATCGTCCTCTGGACCCAGGTCGCCAAGCGTCTGAAGAACAACCAGAAGATGCTCATCATCTGTGCCCTCTTCATGACGGTGTTCGCCATCCCCCTTACCTTCGTCCAAGGCCAACTGGCTTTTATCATCACCATGGCCCTCTGGGGCTTGGGCTTCGGCGGCTTCTGGACCTTCATGAGCCCTGCAATGGCTGATGTGGTGGATAACCTGGTCGTACAGCAGCAACGCCGTGATGACGGAGTGATCTTGGGCATTAGGGCCTTCTTTATGCGCTTCAGCTATGCAAGCCAGGCAATAGTCTTCTTTACAGTGCATACCCTCACCAAGTTCGATCCTGATGCGATAACCCCTCTGGCAAGACTTGGGATCCAACTCCACATGGGAGTAATACCTGCCGCCTTCTTCCTGACAGGTGCCCTACTCTTTGCTAAGATGAACCGCCTTACCCCACAGAGGGTGGCAAAGAACCATGTGGCACTGGAGCACATGGGTATCTAACAATGCAAAAGCCTCATATGATGAGCTTAAAAATACTGATGCCATATACATGCATCTACAATAAAAAGAAGGGTTGGAATGATAAAAAAGATACTTGTTGCAATAGTTTCCTTACTTGTGGTCATAGCCTTGCTGTTAGGTATCATTACTCTCGTAGAATACAGGCCAAAAGATAGGCAAAGCCTGAGTACGATAGGAACGGCTACCAGTACCATGGTAGAAACTCATAAGGAATATTCCATTACCAGTTTTAACATAGGCTATGGAGGCCTTGGTGAAGCTGAAGATTTCTTCATGGATGGTGGGAAAAAGGTTCGACCTGAAAGCAAAGCTGAGGTTGAAAACAACATATGGCATATACGAGAAAAGTTATCTGAGCTAGATAGTGATTTCACTGTAATTCAAGAGGTTGATGAAGATTCCAAACGATCCTATACCATCAATCAAATCGATGAGCTGGTATCAAATTCTATGAGCGGAAGCTTCGCCTATAATTTCAAAGTGAAATATATTCCCTTCCCTTTCCCCACGATTGGAAAGGTAAACTCTGGTCTTCTCAGCATGGCAAAGTATAAGATACAAGATTCGGAAAGAGTTTCTCTTCCCAATCCGTTTTCATGGCCTATACGAACAGTTAACCTCAAAAGGGCAATGCTCATAACCAGATACCCCATACAAGACACAGAGAAGTTTCTGGTGGTAATAAATTTTCACTTGGAAGCATATGATAGTGGGGAAGGGAAAAAAGAGCAAACCAAACTTGTATCTGAGATCATAGCAAAGGAATATGAGAAGGGAAACTATGTGATCGCCGGTGGGGACTGGAACCAGACATTGGTAAAAGGCCTACAGGTTGACCCTACCCTTCTCACCGAGTGGACAGCCCCTACAGTTGAGTGGGAAAGCTTGCCTAGCTGGGAGATGGGTGTAGATCAAAATGTTCCTACAAACAGATCCCTTATCATGCCCTATGTTGGAAACAAGGATAAGTTGGCCAAATTTTTCATAGATGGCTTTATTGTCTCTCCCAATATCAAAATCATAGAGACAAAGGTATCTGCAATGGATTTCAAATACTCAGACCATGAGCCAGTACATATGAAGTTCGTGCTATTGGACTAGGGTGTAGGGACTCCTGCCATGTAGTGGATGATTATTGGCAATGTAGGGAATGACAGTTCTGTATCTTGTGTTTGACAGCATACTTGCGCTAGAACCTATCAAACTTCAGGGTTCTAACGGAATATCTAGTAGGACTGAGAACATCAAATGATTAACCTGCTAGCAGAATAGCTAGGATAAGCTAAAAATTTAAGTTTACGTTCAGGTGATAATACGATAGACTCCATGATAATGAATAATGTTTCTATTTCAACCGAAATCAGAGAAGTTTGTCGTAGCCTGCATGTAAGTATTGCTGAACTGGCAAGAAGAACAGGACAATCTCCTCAGAATCTAAATTCCAAGCTTAACAGGGAAAGCTTCACAATAGAAGAACTTGATACTATTGCGACTTCCTTAGGCATAAAATTTGAAAGAAGATTTGTTATTCCAAAGGAATATAATTGATGAGTACTATAAAAGAATTTAAGTTTGGTGAGTTGTTTTGCGGTCCTGGAGGCATCGCCCAAGGCGCAATGAGTGCCACTGTTAAGGGTTTTAAAATAGTTCATGCTTGGGCAAATGATTATGATCAAGACACCTGTGATACATATGCAAGGAACATCTGTCCAGAATCTCCAGAGACAGTCGTATGCAAAGATGTCCATAAGTTAGACATATCTTCATTAGGTCCCATTGATGCATTGGCGTTCGGGTTCCCTTGTAATGACTATTCTATAGTAGGAGAAAAGAAAGGCTTAAATGGTATTTTTGGGCCATTATATACCTATGGAGTCAAAGCCTTAGAGACGTACAAACCTGAATGGTTTATGGCTGAAAATGTTGGAGGCTTGAAATCTGACAATGGAGGGGGCACACTCCAAGGAATAATGCATGATCTGGCTGAATGTGGATATCGCCTATCCCCCCACCTCTACAAGTTCGAAGAATATGGTGTTCCACAAGCAAGGCACAGGATCATTATAATTGGTATTAGAAATGATTTCCCTTTTGAATACAAAGTTCCTAGTACAGCGCTTTACTCCGAGAATGATGTTACTTGTAGGACTGCTATAGAAATACCTCCTATCCCTAAAGATGCTTATAATAATGAGCTAACCCGACAATCAGAAAATGTAGTTAATCGTCTGAAGTACATTAAACCTGGTCAAAATGCTTTCAATGCTGATATTCCCAAGGATTTACAGTTAAATGTCAAAGGAGCAAAAATCAGCCAAATTTATAAGCGCCTTGATCCTACCAAACCTGCATACACTGTTACCGGGTCTGGAGGCGGTGGAACACACATTTACCATTGGGAAGAAAATCGTGCTTTGACAAATCGGGAAAGAGCCAGACTCCAGACATTTCCTGATACATTTGTATTTGAGGGCTCAAAAGAAAAGGTTCGAAGGCAAATAGGTATGGCAGTTCCATGTCGAGGAGCGCAGATAATTTGTGAAGCTGTCCTAAAGACCTTTGCAGGTATAGCATATGACTCGGTTCCATGTAATATTATAGTAATCTCAGAAAGGCAGAATACTGATGAGTGAAAACCCTTTGCTTAGCTTTGACAAGAATACCCGTAGAGTTTGGATGTTTCCAAGAAATATAAGAAACATTGAACCCTGGAAGTTACATCAGATATTGACTGTGCTGATGGAGTACGTCCAAACATCAGATATGAGTTCTCAGAAAGTTCAGGATCTCTTGTACTCTATTTTAGCCTCTATTGGGATAAAGCGTGATGCGATGCTTAGAGACCCCAAATCAGGTGGAATGAGAACATATTTTGCGCAATTGGAGTGCTTAGGGCTAGTTTATAAGACAAGTAAAAAATCATATGAATTCACAATCGCTGGAGAAATGATGAGGGATGGTATCGAACCTCAAAAGGTATTGCAATTTGCACTGCTTCGCCATCAATATCCATCTAGCTACAGCAACGGTCAGAACATCAAGATAGACCAACGAATCAAGATAAAACCATTCATCTTTATTCTAATGCTACTGCATGATGAACGGCTTGCAGCCTACATCACAAGTGAAGAAATACAAATTCCTGTCATATATGGTCACAATTACAATTGCTATGAAGCCTGCTTAACTAAAATCCTTGAGATGAGGGCAGGTAAAGACTTCAGTCAGGTCGTAGATAACCCTAGCGATGACCTGTACACCCCACGGGGCTCAGGCATATTGCGATTGGCCTATAACAATGTATCAGATATTGCCAATACAGCTAAAAACTATCTCCAGGCAGCAGGTTTGCTTATATGTGATCTACAGAAAGCCTCTGGAAAAGAAAGATACGTTTTCAATGAGGCCTTTGAAGATGTGTATATCTCAGAATTAGAAAAGAAAGATGAGTACGTTAGATACCCAGAAAATAAAGAGTCATTCCAAAGGGCGTATGGAAGATATGACAAGGCGAAGGATACAAGAGTAATTCAGCCCAAAAAAAGAAAACAAAGTTCTGGGGCTGAAACCTTGATACAGCTCAAGTGCATTGAATACATGAAAGACAATCCATTCAGTTCAGATTTTGTGGCAGAGTACTGCAACGAAATGGGAACTTATGGATTCTCCAAGGATCTAGTAACTGAAGTAATCAATCCTCTTTTGGCTCGAAAAGCCACATTAGAAGAATCAGTCTATCTGGAATATGCAAACTCGGGTGGTGTCAAAGCTACAGAATTTGAAAAGGCTACGACGTCCCTACTGAAATCGCTTGGCTTTAATAGGGCTATCTGGATAGGAAATAAAAAAACTCGACCTGTGCGGTTGGAGACAACAAAAACATACAATCAATGAGAGTCATGTACTTTTCTGCGTGATTCTCTTTTTT
>JAEINL010000087.1 GCA_016342655.1 Sphaerochaeta sp.
GGCAAAAATCGTTAAGAAGAGGGGTCCAAAGCCAAAAGTCTAGGAGTGGCTACTAACTACATTTACGAACATGGGTTACTATATATAGCTAGCTCACTCCAGGAAAATGCCTCCAACAAGATTGAGAGACATGTTGTCCAGGTGGTGGAGATTGCCGGTAGATACCAAAAAAGACTTTCTGATGAAAAAGGAGCATGGGATTTTTATGGCCCTTGTACCGAAACCCAGGATCAGCAGTATATCGTTTGTACAGCTGATATTGGCAGGTCAAAATAATGGATTGAAAGATAAAGGAAAGAGGTTCTGTGAAGCTTTGTAGCCTGATCAAGCAGAAGTGATCGAATATTTCTGTATCTGCCTGCTATGGTGACTTGATTCTTAAGGCGTGTTTTTCCGATACAACGTAAGGTGACTGAGAGCCTAGGAGTTGGAACTATCAAACTTGGTTACAAGGCTATTCAGGAAATGTTCGTTTCCACTGTAAATTTTTCTAATGTTGGATAAATTGGTTACCTTCTCACTGTTAACGCTGGTGCTTTTAAAAATGTCAGGAAATGATATGACCAGTTTGGCTGTCTCTTCCACAACCCGTGAGAGATGTTGGTTTTCTATACGCATGACATCTTCACGACTTTTTCTTTCTGCTGCATCCACTAGGGCCTTATGACTATTGATGACAACATTTTTTGTTCCTTCCACGCTTATTGTCGAAAGAAGTCTGATGCGGTGGTCGTTTGGAGAATGAGCTTGAATAATTTCCCAACAGTCCCTCATTCCTAATGTGTCAAAGATAACCTGATGAAAAAGGTCATCAAAATGGAGAAAATCGACGTATGCCCCTTTATGCCAGGAGTCAATTTGATTTTCGATTAGGGCCCTCATCTCATTGAGGTGCTCAGGTGTATTGTTAAATGCAAATTCTGAAGCAGCAGCCGTTTCTAGGCTTGTTCGCAGAAAACGTTCCGAAGTGACCTTGTCTAAGTCTATTAAGGAGACACGAGAGCCACTTTTAGGGTAAGTTTCAACCAAATTATCTAAAGCCAACCGTAATAAGGCATCGCGGATTGGAGACCTGCTCATAGCGAGTTCTTCGGCTAGAGAGGCGGTGCTCAACCCTCTTCCTGGTTTGTACTCCAGATTCAAGATTCTGAATTTTAACACAGAATATGCTTTTTCTGCTGAATTAACCCCTTCTTTACCTGACATCAAATACTCCTTATTACTAGTAGGAGATACGTAATGATGCGAGGAATATACCCCTCTTAGCCTCATACTTATCTATCAGTAAAAATACCTATTCTTATGTGGTCAATAATTTCTGAATTCAATGTATAGTGCTGCTCAATATCAGTGAATCAAAGAAATAATTGGAGAAAAACACCTTGGATTTCTCATTATATCCAGAATGTAGACTAATTGCAAACATGTAAGTATTGTACTGTTGGTTGTGCAGAAGAGAATGAATTTTGGGAAAGCACACAGAAGAAATGAAATACTTACATGTAAGTTAAAATAGTACTATACACAGCTATGGTCACACAAAAACTCTAAAATGTCAAATTTTTATTCCAAAAAAGTAATGCAAATTGCTATATATAGGTCTGAATTGATAAAAATTACAGCAAAATGAATATTCAGAATAAATAAAACTTTTCTCTTGACAACTGTAACTTATATGTTAGTATGGCTAATATATAAGTTAGTGATTGTTAAAAATACGAAATAGGTGGATCATGAAAGCTCTTATTGTCAATAAACCTGGAACTATCGAAATAGTTGATATTCCTCAAACAGTACTTTCCTCTAGCAATGAAATACTCGTTAGGATTGTTGCTGCAGGAATTTGTGGCAGTGATGTTGCAATTCTTAAAGGTACCAACCCTGTTGCCGTATATCCAAGGATAATTGGCCATGAGATGACCGGGGTGGTAGAAGAGGTTGGTCTGGATGTTACGCTTTTCCGTGTTGGCGACCATGTGATCATCAAACAGACTGAGAGTTGTGGCCACTGTTATGCTTGTCTCCATGGAAGGGCAAATGTCTGTACAGGTTTGCAGGTAAGAGGTGTTACCATTGATGGAGGGTACCGTGAATATATAGCTGTTCCTGAAGAATCAGCATATGTATTGGGGGCTGACCTTGATTTACAGATTGCTGTACTTATTGAGCCATATACCATTGGATTCCATGCCTGCCAGAGGGGGAGACTCGTCTCTGATGATACGCTGTTGGTCTATGGTGCTGGAGCCCTAGGGGCGATAGTGATTGATGTTGCTTCTAGTTTTGGGTGCAAGATACTCTCTGTTGACATTTCGCAAGAGAAACTTGATCAAGCGAAA
Organism: Sphaerochaeta sp.; assembly: GCA_016342655.1. Classification (GTDB taxonomy): domain Bacteria; phylum Spirochaetota; class Spirochaetia; order Sphaerochaetales; family Sphaerochaetaceae; genus Sphaerochaeta. Next base: position 2,340 of record JAEINL010000087.1, read on the forward strand.
AAACTCGGTGCAGATGTAGTCTTCGATGGTAAGGATCCCAACCTACGTAATCTGATACTGCAGGCTACTGGCGGGTACGGCCCTACTATTTGTATTGACTGTGTTTGTACTCCGAATTCAGTTGAGTTTTTGTTGGATATTGTGGGAAATGCAGGTAGGGTGGTGACCATGGGCTTTGATGCAAGGCCTTCTTCCTTGGCACAGTTCATAATTACGTCTAAAGAAATAGACCTCATTGGATCTAGGCTTCAGCACGAAAACTTCCCTAGTGTTATCAGATTATTTGAAGAAGGGAAGATTGATCCGAGACGGATGGTCTCCCATGTTTTCCATTTTACAGATATTGCTCGCGCAGTTGAGGTTGTTAAGTCTGGACAGTATTCGAAGATATTGTTGGATTTTACATAAGAGTTTGTATTCCTCCGGAAACCGGAGAAAAAAAGTACGCTTAGACGTAAAAGGAGTTCACTATGAAAAAGGCAGTTGCATTGATTATGGTTGCATTGTTAGCGGTTACTTCGCTCTTTGCTCAAGGTAGTGGTGAGAAGACAGAAAAGGCTGCAAAGCCATTCGAAATTGTTATTGGTCACATTGTTGATGAAAATAACACTTGGCATTTGGCCTCTCTCAAGTTCAAAGAAATTGTTGAACAGGAATCTGCAGGGAGAATCAAGGTAACCGTATACCCAAACAACCAGCTAGGGTCAGAGATTGAAGTCATTCAGTCCATCCTTACTGGTGGTGGTGCAGACATCACGTTCACCGGTGAGTCAATGCAGACCTATTCTGAAGAGCTTGGAATTATTGGCATGCCCTATGCAATAACCAGTGATGCGCAGATGGAAAGACTTTTGGATGGTGAAGTTGGCCAGGAACTTGAGAGTCTGATGCTTAAAGGTGGTATGAGAGTGCTTGGTGCTTTTACCCGTGGTCCTCGTAATATCACATCAAACAAACCCATCAATTCACCAAGTGATTTGAGAGGATTCATTATCCGTACGCCTCAGTCCCCCATGACTGTAGCGGCATTCCAGTCAATGGGTGCAAAGCCTACTCCTATGGCCTTTGGTGAGGTATTTACTTCACTGCAGCAGGGAGTTATTGATGGACAGGAGAACCCACTTGCAATGATCAAGACCGGTGGTTTTTCAGAAGTGCAGAAGTATGTCAATGTGACTGAGCACCTTCGAGCTTGGGTATACATCGCCATGGGCGAAGCCAAGTTCCAGTCTCTGCCTGCCGATCTTCAGCAGATTGTTCTTGATGCAGGAAAAGAGATGGAAGCCTATGAGCATGAGCTCTACCTTGCTGAAGAAAACCAGCTTAAGGAACAGCTGATTGCTGCTGGTATGCAGTTTGTAGCTGTGGATCAGGCTCCGTTTGTTGAGAAGGCAATTGCAGGTGTCTTGCCAGTTTTGACCCCAAAACAGCGTGCCTTGTATGAGAAGATCACTGCATTGAAGTAAGGGGAGTGATGGAAAAGCAGTTCCTCTAGGGAAGAACTGCTTTTCCTGTCTTTGCAAGGTTAATTCGAAAGAAAGTTAGTATATAATAATGCTAAAAGGAGTTACCAATTGGAACAGTTTATAAAAAAATATAATAATCTTATGGGATATATTGGAGTTGTATTTTTTTTTGGGTTCATTATTAGTGTCTTGGTTCAGGTAATTTCCAGAACTTTCCTTCCTAGGACACCTTCTTGGACTGAAGAGGCAGCACGGTATCTTTTCATCTTTATGGTCGCATTCGGAAGCAGTGCTGCAGTCCATCAGAAAGAGTTTGTAGGGCTAGAGACAGTAAGCAATATTCTTGGACCGACAGGCCTCAAGGTATTTATGCTTGTTGTAAACGGTAGCTTGCTCCTTTTCAGTGCGTTTGTATTTCAGAGCTCTGTATTGAAGTTTTCCTTGATCAAATACCGAATGGTCTCCACAGCAATGCAGATTCCCATGCAATATATCTATCTATCCATGTTGCTGTTTTATGGTCTTCTTATTTTCAGTTTTCTTCTTGAAATCATCTGTATTGGTCTTTCACTCAAGACTGCAAAGGCAACGGAGGTATAGGTATGGTAGTGGTATTATTTGTTAGTTTTCTTGTATTGCTGGCATTAGGTATTCCTGTTGCTTTCAGCTTGGCTGTTTCATCACTTGTGTATTTTATCGGTGCGGGGATTCCCCTGACTATGTATACCCAACGGTTCTTTGCTGGTCTTGACTCCTTCACCCTGCTCTGTATCCCAGGTTTTTTTCTTGCTGGTGCACTTATGAACGCAGGAGGGATTACCGAGAGGATTATTAGCTTCTCCAATAAGCTGTTCGGCCATATCACAGGTGGGCTCGCTGTTGCAAACGTCGGAGCTTCCATGATCTTTGCTGGAATATCCGGTACGGCTCTTGCCGATACGGTTAGTATCGGTGGTGTGCTGATTCCTGCTATGGAGAAAGAGGGGTACGATTCTGATTTTGCTTGTGCAATTACTGCAGCTTCCTCTACCGTTGGGCCGATTATTCCTCCTTCCCTCCCTATGATCATGGCTGCAACCTTGACCGGACTGTCAGTGTCAAAACTGTTTGTTGCTGGAATTGTTCCTGGAATCCTGCTTGGACTGGTGATGATGTTCATCGCAGTAATCATTTCAAAGAAGAGAAATTACCCAAAAACCGAGAAGAGGGCAAGTTTTAAGGAAATCCTTAGTTCAGGAAAAGAAGCTGTCTGGGCAATCATCATGACTCTCATTATACTTTTGGGAATAATAGGAGGGGTAGTTACCCCTACTGAAGCTTCTATCCTTGCAGTGGTATATGGCATATTGGTGGGTTTTTTCATCTACAAGGAACTCACCATCAAGCTATTACTCGAAAATATGAAAAAGACGGTGATATCTAGTGCCGCAATCATGGCTCTTGTAGGGTTTGCGAACGTCTTCGCGTATATCCTGACGAAAGAGCGTATTCCAGTCATGATTGCTGATTGGCTTCTGAGCATTACCACCAACAAATACCTGATACTGATATTCATCAACCTTTTGCTGGTTTTTGTAGGCATGTTCATGGAAACCATCGCTGCAATTCTTATTCTATTCCCAGTGCTATTGAAGGTTGTGCTTGTCGTTGGAGTCGATCCCATCCAGTTTGGCGTAATGGCTGTATTAAATCTGGTCCTTGGGCTAACCACCCCACCAGTAGGTGTCTGTCTGTTTGCTGCAGCAAATATCGGTAAAGCCCCCATGGGAAAGGTCGTCAAGGAGCTTATTCCCTTCCTTATAGGGAATTTCTTTGTTCTTGGCCTGGTTACCTTCGTTCCCATGTTGACAGTAGGGATGGCCAATTTAATTCTGTAGTTTTGGAGATACTATGAAAGCAATACAAGTAATTAAACCCTTTGAGGTAGCGATTGTGGACGTGATGAAGCCTGAGATAAGCGATGGGCATGATGTGCTTATTCGTGTTACTTCAGGAGGAATCTGTGGTTCGGATGTCGGTATCTACAATGGTTCCAACTCTTTGGCAACGTACCCTCGGATAATTGGGCATGAGTTTGGTGGGTTTGTACAGGAGATTGGCAAGGATGTCTCTTCTGTCAAGATTGGTGACCGTGTGGCGATCAACCCTGTTGTAAGCTGTGGCAAGTGCTATGCATGTTCCATAGGGCATTCGAATGTATGTTCCACCCTTGAGGTTATTGGCGTACATAGGGATGGTGGATTTTCTGAATTCGTCAAGGTTCCTGAAGGCAATGTCCATCGGTTTTCTACAGATTTTGAAGAGACCCTGCTAGGGTTGGTTGAACCTTTTTCCATTGGAATGCAGGTTAACAATAGGGCTCAAATCACCAAAGGTGATAAAGTACTTATCATGGGCGCCGGTCCGATCGGCATGACCATCTTGCAGGTGGCTAAGAGTCGTGGTGCGGCGGTTATGGTGTCAGACATTGTTTCTGAGAGGTTGGTACGTGCACTTGCTATGGGAGCAGATGCCATAGTTGATATTTCTACTGAAGACGTACAAAATCGTGTGCTTCAGTTCACTAATGGCGAAGGGATGCCGGTGGTTGTTGATACAGCTTGCTTGCCAAAGACCTTTGAACAAAGCATTGCGTTGGCTTCTCCTGCAGGAAGAGTTGTGGTCATTGGACTTAAAAGTGCCCCTTCAGCAATTGCTATGGCTGATATCACAAAGAAAGAGCTTACTATCATCGGCTCCAGGCTTAATCTAAACTGTTTTGAAACGGTGATTGAATCCTTTGAAAAGGGTTCTTTGCATCCTGAGCAGTTAACGACTTCCCAATATCCTTTTGAGCAGATTCAGGAAGCTTTGAACGACCTGGTCGCTCATCCTGAAAGAGAGCTTAAGGTTGTATTAACATTTTAAAATGAGGTAAAGAAATGATTAGGATACATCGGGGCGACCTTGAACTGTATTGTTGCAATGTATTTCTGGCCTTAGGACTTTCTCAGAAGGAAGCTGAAGATTCTTCCCAAATCCTTGTTTCTGCTGATGCCCGAGGAATTGCAAGCCATGGGATAGCCCGTTTGTGGCGGTATGCCAACGGTATCAAAGGTGGCATTATGCAAGCGGGAATAAGACCGCTTGTCCTGAGGCAGACACCACAGTCTCTGGTTTTGGATGCTCAAGGAGCGATGGGGCTTAGTTTGAGCAAGGAAACCATGGGTTCTGTAATTGCAATGGCTGATAATCATGGAATTGGTTTTGCGTCTGTCAGGAATTCCAACCACTTCGGGATAGCTGGGTTTTACTCTGAGATGGCTGCTCGAAAAGACATGATTGGAATTAGCATGACCAATACTGCTGCTTTGGGTGTTCCCACATTTGCACGTGATGCAATGTTCGGCACTAATCCTATTGCTGTTTCAGTTCCTGTCTCGGGAGATAGGATGTTTACTCTTGATATGGCAACTACCTGTGTAACCAGAGGAAAGATTGAAGCCTATGAACTTGAAGGGAAAAGCATTCCTTCAGGTTGGGCTGTAAATAGTTTTGGGGTAGGGACGAATGATGCTAGTAGACTTCTTGAAGACATGCTTTTCCAGCGAGGGGGTGGCCTTTTGCCTCTAGGGGGAGAGGGTGAGGATTTTAGCGGGTATAAGGGGTATGGCCTTGCGATGCTAGTGGATATCCTGACAGCACAACTCTCGGGTGGAGTTTTTGGGAAGCATGTGATGGATTCTCAACAGACCAGTGCAAGAGTCTGTCATTTCTTTGGAGCAATCCGGTTAGACCTGTTTAGGGATGTTTGTGACTTCAAGAAGGACATGGGGAGAATGCTTGATGATATTGCAACTTCCCGAGTTGCCCAAGGTGAGAATAAGGTCTGGTATGCTGGACAAAAAGAGCATGAAAGTGAAGAGGAAAGCAATAGGTTAGGGGTTCCCCTTTCTGATAAGATTGTGGAAAAGATCAAAGAGATTGGAAAAGATCTTCATGTTGCATTTCCAGAGGACTGATATACCTTTCATTTGACCAACGTCAGGGCTCTCGTTACAATTCATTCCTATTGCTAAACCTTGACTAGAGGAATGAAGATGAAACATATACTTTGCTTTGGGGACTCCAATCTCTTCGGTACAAATCCCAGTGGAGGGAGGTGGCCTCTTGAACAGAGGTGGACAGGCCTTCTTTCCCACGCTCTAGGACCTGAGTATCGCATCATTGAGGAGGGACTGGGGGGCAGGACCACCGTCTTTGATGATCCTCTTGAAGAGAACAGGAAGGGAAGTCAACAGCTTCCCTTCCTGTTATACAGCCACCTGCCCTTGGATCTGGTCATCCTCAGCCTAGGCACCAATGACTGTAAGAAGCCCTTCAATGCCAATGCCAAGATTATCGCAAAGGCGCTGGAAAAGCTTTCCCTCATCGTTAAGAGCCATCCCTATGGCGAGCACTATCCCATACCCCAGGTCCTGGTAATCTCTCCGATTCATATTGGGGAGAATATAGAGGACTCTCCTTTTGCCAGCTTTGACAACAATTCACTCCTCCTAAGCAAAACACTTGCCCCTGCTATCAAGGCAATGGCAGAGAAGAACAACCTGCTTTTTCTTGATGCCTGCCTTGTTGCCAAAAGTAGCCTGATCGATCATCTGCATATGGATACGGGTGGACATGCTACCTTGGCAAAGGCAATTCTGCCCGTCATATTGGATTGGTTTGGCGATGAGCGTTCTGTGGCGATTGAACAAGGTGAGAAGAGTAAGATTCCTGAGGATGTTCAAATTACGCAGGGTGACGCTAAGGGTTTTATGAGTGAGGCAAGTGACAAGAAAAAAGCGGCACCAGAACCTAAGAGAGGACGATTGCCACTATCCTTTGGATTCTTCAGGAAAAGATTCTAGGTTTGGGTAGACTCTGCAGGTATGTAGAGCTTGTTCTGTTTCTTTTTCTGTTTCTGCTCTCTCTTGATGGCCTTTGCCCACTCTTTTCTGGAGATGAGGGCTACCTGCGCTACAGGCCTTCCTCCGATGAACTGGATGATGGCGCACTCAGTATCCTCAGTGCCTGTGGCATTGGGGTAGTTGATAAAGCCATGGATGGTCTTCTTTACCTCAAGGTACTTCACCGGGGTGTCTGCTGATGCCAAGGCCTCGGCATAGAGCTTGCCGTCATCACGTAGGGGATCATACTCAGCACCTATGATCAGTGTCTGTGGCAGGCGAGAGTGGTCCTTGCTCAGCAGGGGGGAGAAATTTGGGTTGAGTATGTCCTTAGGCTCTTTCTGGTAGCTGTTGATGAAGAAGGCCATATGCTTGTCGGTAAGGGTTGGCGAGTCTTTATACTTTTCGTACGAAGCGGTTCTCATCCTTCCGTCGGTAACAGGATACAGCAGCACTTGCCCAGAAATGGCAGGGCCTTTTCGGTCACGGGCAAGGCGGCTTACCACAGCGGCTAGGTTGCCTCCTGCACTGTCGCCCATCAGATAGATCCTATCGGGATCGGTCTTCCAGTACCTACAGCCTGCTGCGGCCCAGAGCAACGTGTCATAACAGTCCTCTACAGCAGTAGGGAACTTGTACTTGGGTGCTAGCCTGTAGTCGACAGAGAGCACCGAGGCCCCTGTTATGTCTGCGAGGTGTGCACAGAAGAAGTTATACAGATCCATATTGCCCCAGATCCAGCCGCCACCATGATAGAAGATGATGAGGGGGGTAAGGTCTGAGATATCGCGAGAGCCCTGTTTCTCAAAGAAATATCCGGTTATCATCCCTTCAGTGACGGGAATGATGAAGGTCTTGGTTTCGATGTCTTTTGCACTCTTTCCCAAGAGCTTGCGGATGAGCATATTGTTAGGAATAGAAATATCGTTAATCTCTTCGATTCGCTTGGGGGATAATCCTTCAGGGTCGGCTACTGAAAGTTTGCCGATAAGGGTAGCCAAGCGTTTCATCTTCGGAGATAAATCATAGTCAACCATAATGAACACATGGTAATGTATCACTGATGGGCGTGCAAGGCTTTTGTAAGCTAACAGCATTGTATTCCCCTACCAACTGAGTAAATATACAGAGAAATATGCATATGTATACTGTTGCAATCTGGTGTTTTTCTTGTTTTTATATCCTATTTTTCTTGTTTTACCATCCTGTTTATTGAACACTCTTGACATGGTGGCTATACTTTTGCAATGAGTAACAAAGTTAAGATGCTACAGACCAAGAAGTTTGGGTATGATTTCATTGAAGATCCGTATATTCCTGAAGGTAAGGATGAATACTACCTACGAAACCAGATGCTGGGTAGTGTCGCGGGGTATCGAAACCTTACCGCCGATGAGATACTAATCCTTGAGGAGAATCTGAACCTCTCTCCTGCTTGGGATCATGTCCTGGTCAGTGACCCCTTCGACCCTTCCCTGATCAAGAACAGTGAGTTCTACGGCCTGGTACGCTTGGGAAAGATGACCAAGCAGGTAGCATGCTTTCATGACTTCTGTGTGCCTGTGGGAATAGCAAACAGCCGTCTTGTCTCCTGTGACATTGGAGACTTCTGTGCCATCTTGGACTGTTCCTACCTCAGCCACTATATAATTTCACATAATGTCATTCTCTATCGCCTAGGGGAGTTGCAGACAACCAACCATGCAAAGTTTGGCAATGGCATCGTCAAGGAAGGGGAAGATCCTGAAGTTCTGGTAACCATCGGCATCATGAATGAGGCTGATGGGCGAAGAGTGCGCCCTTTCAGCGGCATGCTTGCCTCCGATGCCTTTCTCTGGGGAACCTTCCGCGATGACACGCTTCTCATGCAGAAGTTTGAGACGATGACTGACAAGGAGTGTGACCTAAGGCGAGGTTGGTATGGCTTTGTCGGGGAGCAGTCGGTCATCAAGTCATGTGATTCCATAAAGGATGTCTGGGTAGGACCTGGTGCCTATATCAAAGGGGCGAACAAACTCAAGAACCTTACCTTACGTTCCACCTTGGAGTCCCCTGTTCAGATTGGGGAAGGGGTGGAACTGGTCAATGGGATCATAGGCGCAGGTAGCCGAGCCTTCTATGGCTGCAAGGGCATCCGCTTCATTATGGGGGATAACTGTAATCTCAAATATGGGGCGCGTCTCATCCATTCCATCCTAGGGGACAACTCCACGGTAAGTTGCTGTGAAGTTCTCAATAACCTTATCTTTGGTGGCCATGAGCAGCATCACAACAACTCGTTTCTTATCGCCAGTCTGGTTATGGGGCAGTCGAATATGGCCGCTGGAGCCAATATTGGTTCCAACCATAATAGCCGTGGAAATGATGGGGAGATGGTGGCAGGGCGTGGGTTTTGGCCAGCTCTTTCCAGTACCCTCAAGTATGACTGCAAATTCGCCAGCTATGTGCTTATCACCAAGGGGAACTATCCTTATGAGTTGAATATCCCCCTTCCTTTCAGCTTGCTCAGTGCCGACAGCCGAGAGGGCAGGCGTGTGGTCATGCCAGCCTACTGGTGGATGTACAACCTCTATGCCTTGGAGCGTAACAGCTTCAAATATCGTAATCGGGATAATCGCAAGGTCATCCGCCAGCATATAGAGACTGACTATCTGGCTCCCGATACAGCTCTCGAGATGCTCAATGCAAGGAAACTGCTCTGTCTTTGGACTGCAGAGAGCTATAACAGACAGATATGTGATGATAACTCTCTTGCTGAAGAGGCCCTGCTCCTGCAAGGCAAGATGTTGCTCGAGCGTCAGGGAGATGACCTTTCCTCCCTTACTGTCACGACCTTTGTAATGGAGAACAGCGCAGAACCTGTTGAGATTCTCAAGCCTGTGGAGGCTTATCGATCCTATACTGAGATGCTCCTCTATTACGCATCTTCAACGGTTGCCGCATGGTGTAGCAGCCAGAACTGCTCAGTTTCCAGTTTCCAGAAGGAGAGCACTCTGAATCTAGAAGAGTGGATGAATGTAGGAGGCCAGCTGGTACCTTCCAGCAAGGTGGAATCTCTCAAGGCGCAGATCCGAGGCGGTTCAGTTGAGCGTTGGGACGAGGTGCACCAGACCTACGAAACCTGGTTTGCCGAGTATCCAAAGGACCGCTCAGAGCATGCCCTTGCTATCTTGCATGAGGTCTTGGGTGTCTCTGAGATAACAGCCGCCCATTGGCTGACCTTGCAGGATGCTGTTGTCCGTATCCGTCTGCATATCGAACATCAGGTCTTCAAGACAAAGGAGAAGGATTTCAACAACACGTTCCGATTGAGTACCTATCGTAATGCTCAGGAACGCGATGCAGTCCTTGGTCGTCTTGATGACAATCCCTTTATCCAGGAATCCAAGATTACCAGTGAGCGCATTATTGCTGAGGTCCGTTCAGTGAGTTTCTGATTAGAGGAAAAGTTCAGAGAAGAGAGAATTCTAGAGAATACCGAAGATACATGAGAGGTCAATACTACAGCTGAACCACACTAGGGGTGTACCCCATCGTTTCCCGATGAGCTTTACAAGACTGATAAGGGAAGCTAGTAGGGACAAGAGCAAGAATCCAAACAGGAGGCCTTTCGCTGAAGAGCTCACCAGCATGGGTGTTGGCTCAGTTCCTCTCTGGTAGATGGCCAGCAGGTCAGGCTTCAGATAGAGGAAGAAAGACAAGACAGAGAACAGGATTGAGACGATTGTTTCAAGCAGGATTTCTCCTTTTTTACCAGGTAGATCAGGTTCCATAGATACTCCTCTATAGCAAGGGTGCAGCATGGTATGAGCAAGCGTCCAGAATCTTGGAATTAATCATATTCGGCTTAGTAAAATCCGGAAACCTTGAAAAGAAAAATTGACACCTATAATCTTCGGTGGTAGTATATACGTGTGGTGGTGAAGAAGGGGAATAACCGAAGAAATACCCTGAGTAGCCAAGAAGCCCTCCATGGTGGAGGGTTTTATTTTGGCCCAACAGCATCACCAAAAATCCCTTAAAATACCGTATTTCCGAAAAAATTCGATACATCTCTCTTTTGGGTAAATTCTAGCACTAAAAATACTATATACCTCAATTGTCAAACACTTATTTCATTTGATACATGGAACAGAAATATTTTCTCATAGATATACACTAGGAAATTTGTGTATACCTAAGATTATAATCATTGACAAATAGGCACAACTATTTGACAATTTGCAGTGTGAGAAAGGGCTATCAAGCAGATGCCTGAAAGGCTTGCACCAACTCAGTGGCTTGACACTATCCACTGGTCCTTTCCCAGCACACGACCTCCTTCTTTAGAAGGAATCCCAGACGAGAAGCGATGCTTCTCCGAATGTTTTTCATCACATGTCCTACGTGACATAAGAGAAATATGCAATTCGGCTATGCATTTGGGTTGGAGGTTGTTATGAAACGTACATTCTGGAAAACTTTGCTCGTCGTGTTCCTGGCTCTCGTAGTCATGAGTTCTCTATTCGGAAAAGTAACAAGGGTTACCGGGAGAAAGCTTGGCACTCCTGATATTGAGACTCACCACATAGCGAACTTTACACTCGGTGATATAATTGATAAACCGATGGTTTCCCTCACTATCACCAATGATGGCACTTCTGGATCAGAGTGGCTCTTGCTTCAGTTGGAGCTGACCATCGTCAGTGATGAAATAGTGGGTGATAACACAGCTACCGCTGAAATCGTCAAGGAGTTCGCAGCAAACGAGACGCTCACTTTCTCCAATACAGATATTCTCAATTATGTGAGCAATGTGCGTGGTGGGACAGCCCCCGACTCTATTAAGGATGCCTTCGGTGTCACAGACAAGGATTCCCTCACTAGTTTTCTTAGCTCCAAAAAGGCAATTCCAGAAGGTACATATACATTGACCCTCAGTGCCTATGAAATTACTTTAGAGACAGATGAACCTACGATAAACCCAAAAGTAGAACTATATCTTAGCTAAGAACCGCTAAATCTTCAATTCAAGCATTTCTGAGCA
>JAEINL010000088.1 GCA_016342655.1 Sphaerochaeta sp.
TTTTGCCTCCAGCTTTCTTCAGATTCCTCCTCACGAAGGACACCCTTGCTCTTGGCTATGTACTTGGCGCTATCACCCGTACTAGGGACTTTCACCCTTTAGAGAATGCTCATACCGAGCGCACAGCAAAAAGGACGGCATCATTGAGATGTCGTCCTTTTGGTATGGCAATGTGTGGGAAAACTAAGCTTTCTTTCGGTGAATGAGTTCCTTGACCTTTGCCTTCTTGCCAATCTTGTCTCGGAGATAGTACAGCTTTGCACGTCTTACACGGCCTCTTCTGATAACCTCAACTCGCTCGACACGAGGTGAATGCAGGGGGAAAATCCTTTCGACGCCGACACCATAAGAGATTTTTCTTACAATAAACGTGCGGCGGATACCACCATGATTCTTGGCAAGTACGATTCCTTCGAAGATCTGAACACGTTCGTTAGCACCTTCGATAATCTTAAAAAATACCTTTACGGTATCACCAACACTGAAGTTCTCAGCGTTTTCCTTCATCTGTTCTGACTCAATAGCCTTAATTACATCCATTGTCTACGGTCCCCTTCGCACTATGTTCTTTCAAATCTAATAACATCTTCCTAGAGTTCACATCCAAGGATGCCGTCTCCAAAAGATCAGGTCGGTTCAACAAAGTCTTCTCCAACCGCTTCTTCAGTCGCCATTGACCAATATTGGCATGATGTCCGCTCAATAATACCGCAGGGACACTTTTTGAGCAATAGGTCTCAGGCCTAGTATATTGGGGATATTCAAGCAATCCGTCAGAAAAGCTCTCTTCTGAAAGAGAGTCGGAACTGATGACCCCTTCGATGAGCCGATACACGGCATCAACAATCACCAGTGTGGAAACCTCCCCACTGCTGATCACATAATCTCCAATACTAATCTCGTCATCAACATATAGGTCAATCACCCGTTGGTCAATACCTTCGTAATGACCACAGATAAAGACCAACTCATCTTCCAAGCTCAGGTTTTGAGCATACTCCTGCGTGAACTTCTTCCCGGAAGGCGAGGGATATACCACTCGCTTACCCTCAGCTCCTATCGAAGCCAGGGCATCACACAGGGGAGCACACTGAATAACCATCCCAGCCCCTCCACCAAAAGGAGCATCATCACACGTGTGATGACGATCTTTGGCGAATGTACGGAAGTCGATAATGTTGTACTGCACCAGGTTGCTTTCTACAGCACGCTTCATGATTGAATTCCTGAAAAACCCTTCCACCATCTCGGGAAAGAGGGTGACAATATGAATCTTCACGCCAAGATCCACGGGGCAATTAGTTCAATCGTGCGGCTCTCCAAATCAACGCTTCCGATAAAGTGGTCCAAGTACGGAACCATATACCGTTTGCCATCATTGGCAAGCACTTCCAATAGCACAGCCTGTGCACCCTCTAGAGCCTTCTCCACTGTTGCCAAGGTCTCACCCTCATGCACCAAGGTGCATCCGATGAGATCGGTAACATAGTATTGGCCCTTCTTAAGTGGTGCAGCTTTGCTTCGTTCAACCATCAGGCGACAACCTGCAAGGGCTCTGGCATCCTCAGGATTATCATACCCTGCGAACTTCATCAGAGCTTGTGTTCCCTGCATCCTGAATTTTTCAATGGTCATAGTGAGCTCTGTTCCATCCTTATAACGTAACACAACATCCTTAAGTTTCTTCAAGTTGGAGCAGTCATCGTTATTGGGGAGAATTTTTACTTCACCGAGTATACCAAAGGTACTTTGCACGGTTGCAGTATAGAGCATCTCTTCCATAATCAATCCAAAATTTCCAGCACGGCACGTTTGCCACTTTTAGTGGCAGAGGCACTCAGGATGGTCCTGATAGCCTTTGCAATGCGCCCTTGCTTGCCAATTACCTTGCCGACGTCCTCACTTGCTACCCTCAGCTCAAGGATTGTGGACTTTTCGCCCTCAACCACATTGATACTGACTGCATCTGGAACATCAACGAGGGATTTTACAATGTATTCTACAAGATCCTTTTCCACAACGTTCTCCTGGAACTTATTCCTGAACAGTTCTGGTAATGGTTATGCCATTGCGGTTCAGCAACTGTCTGACAGTATCGCTTGGCTGTGCCCCTTTGGCAATCCAACTGTTGATCTTTTCAACATTGAGAACCACCTGATTTTCCATACCGGAAAGGGGGTGGTACTGTCCGACCTCATCGAGGGTCCGGCTTTTTGTTGCAGCTCTGGAATCCATTACGACTATTCTGTAATCAGGTCTCTTCTTGGATCCAAACCGCTTCAGTCTCATGCTTGTGCTCACTTCAATTCCTCCTACGAATTCAACTCTACATACCCATCTGTTTAAGCATTGCAGCTTGGTATTTTTTATTTTTTGCTAACTTTCTCATAGTAAGTCGCATTTTCTCAAACTTTTTGATCAGCCTGTTCACATCAGAGAGAGAGGTTCCGCTACCAAAAGCTATCCTCTTTCTCCGAGTAGGGCCCATTATACGGTAATTTGTGCGTTCCGCATAGGTCATTGAGCAGATGATTGCCTTTTCTCGGATAATTTCTTGCTTGTCAAAATCATCCTCGCTGATCTGACCTTTCGCACCTGGAATCATATCAAGGATTTGCCCCAACGAACCCATCTTGTCCATACGGGTAAGCTGGTCCAGATAATCCTGCAAGTCGAAGATATTCTTTGCCATCTTCTCTTGCATCTTCAGGGCATCAGCCTCGCTGATCGTCTCATGAGCCTTCTCGACCAGGGAGACTACGTCCCCCATTCCCAAGATACGGCTGGCGATACGGTCTGGGTAGAAAGGCTCAAGATCCTCAATCTTTTCACCCACACCGATGAACTTGATAGGCTTGCCGACAACAGAGCGAAGCGACAGGGCAGCACCACCGCGGGTGTCACTGTCAAACTTGGAAAGCACGACACCGGTGATGCCGACTTTCTGATCAAACTCCTGTGCAATGGTGACTGCATTCTGACCGGTCATGGAGTCAGCTACAAAGAGTGTCTCATCGGGCTTGATGGCATCCTTGATGCGGGAAATCTCAGCCATGAGTGTCTCATCTAAGTGCATGCGTCCACTGGTATCAACGATGAGCACATCACGCTGCTCTTTCTTGGCAAGCTTCAGTGCATCAGAGGCAACCTTTACCGGGTTCTTCTCCCCTTCAATGGTGAATACAGGGACTCCTATAGATTCTCCGAGGATTTGCAGCTGCAGTATGGCCGCAGGGCGCACAAGGTCGGCTGCTACGAGCATCGGCCTTCGGCCCTCTTTCTTCAGCCTTTGGGCAAGCTTTGCACTGGTTGTGGTCTTACCAGAACCCTGCAATCCCATCATAAGGATGACAGTGGTGGTGTCAGGCCCCTTGAGCAGGAGCTTCTGATTATCCTCGTCACCAAGCAAGGCAACCATGCGGTCATAGACAATCTTCACAAACTGCTGGCCTGGATCGATTGACTTGAGGACTTTCTCCCCCATCGCATCTTCCATCGTACCGTTTATGAACCGTCTTACAACGCGTAGGTTAACGTCGGCATCAAGCAGGGCGACCTTGATCTCCTCAACGGCGTCCTGGATATTTTTCTCTGATAATTTGGACTTTCCGGCCAGCGTACGCATGATGCCAGAAAACTTGTCACTTATTGAATCAAACACTATGCTTCTCTATTATAATGGTCATACAAGTTACATCTTATACCGCAATGAGGGACGTGATGTCAAGGCTTCGTTTGAGCAGAGCCTTCCTCATCGAAGGAGACCTCCTTGGCCTCATCGTTGAAAATGACCGCTTCGCCTTCTACCTTATCTATGCGGTAGCTTACCATCGTTGAGACTCCCGCCTCCATTTGCGTGACACCCAACAAGGTATCGCTTCCCATAACAGTATGTTTGTTATGGGTAATGATGATGAATTGGCTTTTTTTAGCAAACTCCTGCAACACAGAGAGGAAAAAACCAATGTTCCGATCGTCTAGGGCAGCATCGATCTCGTCCAGGACACAAAACGGAGAAGGTTTCACATGATATGTTGCAAACAGAAGGGCAACGGCGGTCATGGACCGCTCCCCTCCTGACAGCAGGGCGAGGTGGGTAAGCTTCTTGCCCGGTGGCTGGGCAAGGATATTGATACCACTCTCCAGTACGTTTTCAGGGTCCACAAGCTTGAGTTCAGCCCTACCCCCACCAAACAGTCTTCGGAACATATCCTGGAAATTTATTGATATTTGCTTGTAGGTATCCAGAAAGAGCTGTTCGCTTCGAGTCTTGATCTCCAGGACAACCGAGGCAAGATCCTCTTTCGCCTTATTCAAGTCATCCATCTGCTTTGTCAGGAAATCGTACTGCTCCTTAACCTCGCTGAACTCCTCTTCTGCCATCTGGTTGATGTATCCCATTGAGGCAATCTTTTTCTTAACCTCATCCAGATTAGCCTTCAGCACCGGAATGTCAACAATATCCTCGGTAAGGCGGCTCTCGTACTCTTTCAGGCTTTTGCCATAGTTCTCAAAAAAGATGGTATAGATGGCTGTTATGGTAAGTCCTAGCTGTTCTATCTGGTAGCCAAGCTTATCCATATCGGTCTTTATGGTCTGGAGTCTCTCATAGGAGCTATCCTTCTTCTCCTGCTTGCCTCTGATGGAGGAGCCAAGATCCTCTATCTCTACGATAAGGTCCTTCAACTCCTCATTCATGGAAGCGATATTCCCCTTCATTTCCTTTACTTCAGCTTCGACTGAGCGGATATCTTCCTGGGTCTCGTAGATGCGCTCCTGGGCCGTTTCGCTCAGGTTGACCGCATCACGATACTGGTATTCCTGTTCAGTTACAGAACGCTGCAGGTTGGCTATCCAATCCTTGGCACTCCTCTTCTGTTCCTGGAGTTGGTTCAAGGCGACCCTCTGGTCGGCGATGGAAGCCTGGTAGGCTTCCAAGGACGAGGAGAGCTTTGCATTCTCCTCACGCAAGTAGCTTATACGTTCACGGTTGGAGGAAAGAGCCTTGCGTTTTTCCGCCATAGAGCGGTCAACCGTATGCTTTTCGGTGATAATGCCTTCTGGGGAGATAAGGTCATCTATGAATGATGCTTCATGGCTGAGATATGCCGAAAAGAGGGAACGCAGGGATGATAGTCCTATTCCCAAGGTGCGTTGGAACTTCAGTTCCTGGGTGAGCAGCTCATCAGAAGAGAAGCCTGAACTCCGCAGTTTTTCCAAAAACTGCTCGTGTTCAAGAACAGAGGCGGAAATATAATCCATGCGTTCTTCAAATGCAGAAAGGGCAACCTTCTTCTCTTCCAGGTTATACCCAGAGGCTTTCAACTTCTCTTCAAGCTCGATAACAATGACATCGGTAAGGCCCTTGAGTTTCTCTGAGAGAAAATCCATCTCTTCATCGAGTGCCATATCCTCTATCTCAGTCTCGCTGATCTCTTGGTTCTGACTGGCAATGAGGCTTCGGATCTTGTCGATTCCCTTTTGGTTTTTCTCAATCTCACCGGTGAGTTGTTCGATGGAATCGTCGATATCGGCCATGACGGAAAATTTCTCATCTATCTCGTTCTTGTCGCGTTCCATGCGTTCCTGGATGGCAAGGGATCGTTCGGCCGCCTGATCCTTTTGTGTGAGGAAATCACGGAAGCGCTGGGTAAGGAGGTCCAGCTTGTCTCCCCTTCCCTTGATGGCCTCATCAAGGCGCTGCAGTTCAGTCTGGATGGCGATGCGTTTGGTACCCATACCTCTCATGGCATCCTGCAATTGGGCTATCTCTTCATCAAAGGAGGTAAGCGAGCCTTTCTGCTGTTCGAGTTCCTTCTCTCCGCGTATCTTCAGCTCTTCCTTGCTATTCTGCAGCATGATGTAGGATTTGAGAGTCGATAGCTGTACGTCTACTTCAAGGGCAAACTGCTCTTTCTTAGACTCCCTATAGCTGATGGCCTTTGCTGCCTGGTTCTTCTTAGTTTCATAACTTCTGCGCACCTCACGCAGTATGGCATCCACCTGCATGATGTTCTCATCGGTCCTGACCAGTTTGCGCTCCGCATCCTGACTCTGGGATTTAAACCGGGAGATACCGGCGGCCTCTTCAAAGATATAGCGCCTGTCTTCAGGACGGGAGGAAAGTATCTGGTCAATCTTTCCCTGCTCAAGGATGGAGTAGGCACTTTTCCCTACCCCTGTATCAAAGAAGAGTTCCTTGATGTTCTTGAGCAATACGCGTGTGCTGTTGATATAGTATTCACTTTCACCGCTCCGGTAAATTCTCCGTTTGATCTCTACTTCGCTTTCATCGGTGGGCAAGAGCCCCTGTTCGTTGGATACGACAAGACTGACCTCTGCTACCTGCAGGGGCTTGCGTGTGTCGGTGCCGTTGAAGATGACATCTTCCATACGCCCTGCCCGCAGGGTTTTGGTCGATTGCTCCCCGAGGACCCATTTGATGGCATCGACAATGTTACTTTTTCCACAACCGTTGGGACCAAGCAAGCTGGTAATCCCACTGGAGAAGTCCAAGCTTACAGAGTCTGGAAAGGACTTGAAGCCGAATATTTTTAGGCTTTTGAGAAACAAACTGTACCCTCTTCTCTGCTTGACGCTGATTTCTTCGTGATTATACCATATGATGGGAAGCGTTAGAAGTAGGAGAAATTGGTAATGCTAGAGTCTACGACAGAAGATCCAAAGAAAGATTCGTTGTTCCTTTTTGATGAGCCGCAGCTGGTATGTGGGATAGATGAGGCAGGGAGAGGCCCTCTGGCCGGGCCTGTATGTGCTGCTGCTGTTATCCTAGGTGATGATTTCCCCCTGGATTTGCTCAACGACTCCAAGAAGCTCAACGAACACCAACTGCTACGGGCAGAAACTGTCATCAAGACCAAAGCTATAGCCTGGGCTGTGGCCCTAGCCACGGCCAGGGAGATAGACTCCATCAACATCCTACAGGCTTCACTGCTAGCAATGAAACGGGCATATGAGAAACTGAGCAAGGAGTATCCGATAGACCTGGCAAAGGTCGATGGAAACCAAAAGCCTAATCTCGATTGCGCTACCATTGCGATTGTACGAGGTGATGCCACTGAGACCGAGATAATGGCCGCCTCCATCCTGGCAAAGTGTGCAAGGGACAGGTATATGGTCCTGGCAGACAAGAAATGGCCACTGTACAACTTTGCCAAGCACAAGGGGTATCCAACCAAGGAACATAGGGAGGCATGTCTCTACTACGGCCTTTCCCCCATCCATCGCAGGTCCTTTCATATTGCAGGACCTAAGAGGAAGGGAGACTCAGTACCAGGAGAGTTGTTCTAGGCAATATAAAGAAGAAGCAGCCGATCGGCTGCTCATTATTACTATTTGGTCTTTTCGTTTTGCTTGATGAAATCTAAGGATTTCTGCAATTCTTTGAGGAACTCCCCAAGATCTTCTTGGTAGACAATGATCGACTGTCGGATAAATCTTTCGCTCTCCGGTGTTCCTTTGCTCTCCACCATATTGAGGAACATGTCCCCATAGATGTTTTCCTTCACATTAAAGAAATAGGTCCTGTCATTCTTGACAAGCCTCGATGAATATACTTCCCCACGCTGTCCCATGCTGCTCTCCTCGCTTTGCAAAACGCTCAAATCACTACGCTCTACTGATACTGCATTTAATCAGTGAAGAGGCTTGCATGTCAACAAGGCAAGGGGGTAAGAGAAAGAAATACAGGCAGGGAAAAGATGAGATATCTGTATAATGATAAAGAAATAGCGTTTAGGCGGATATTTCTTTACTGGCAATTCAAACGGATAGGTCTGCTGCAAAGGAAGTCGTTCTTTCCTGGAAGTCGTTCTCCTGAGACTTTTCTCCCTAACCAGGAGCACAAGGGCGGTATCTGAGAAATCAAATCCTTCTTTTTCTGAAGGTACTTGACGAAGGTTTGATAATGTTTTAAAACATAGAGCGTACCGCGCCTTTCGTATACTGGTATTACCTCAGCCTTCCAAGCTGAAGAAGCGGGTTCGATTCCCGCAAGGCGCTTAAATAACAAAACCTTTCATAGGAAAGAATAATGAAACCCATACTGGAAAGTGTGGGTTTTTCTTTTCTCTATTCACTCTTGACATACATCAAATTCTACATCAAAACAGTATCTATGAAACACGAGCACACATTGTTCAAGCGATACCGCTGTTTGTCAAGCTAGTTTTCGCCCTCATTTTGACTTTCGTTAGTCAGACTTCCTCTTTTAAAGGGCGATAAGTTGTCTTCACTTTTGGCAACGCATATGTTCTTGTCTTATCAGTGCTCCAACGTAAAGGATTTCTCTCTCTTGCTGCCAAAATTGTCTTGTTTCGTTCAGAAAACAATTTTTTTGCTTCTCCTGTCCTTGCCTGCATTGGCGTTACATAAGCCAATCCAGAATGTTGGTGACTGTTGTTATACCAATGGACAAAATCAGCGTACCAAATGCGTGCAACTTCTATATTCTCAAACCTTTTAGGATATCCTACCGAATATTTCAGCGTTTTATGCCATGATTCGATGAAGGCGTTGTCATTGCTGCATCTCGGACGGGAATAGCTACGGTTAATAAACAGGGAGTCCAGGAAGACTGCAAGGGTCATTCCTCTCATAGGATGGCCGTTGTCCGCCATGACAATAGCAGGTACTACCTTCATATCCCTTGTGATCCTTGCAAACAAAAGCATGGAAAGTTCATCCGATTCGTACGTCTCTATGCACCATCCCACAATAGTTCGGTCAAACAGGTCAATGACAGTGTAGGCGTACAGGAATATGCCCCTTACTGGAGTTTTCAACCAGGTTATGTCCCAAGCCCAAACTTGATTTGGTCCTGTTACAATGACTTCAGTACTCTCTCTAGTGGCACGGGGCTTCCTGGACTCACTACGATGGCCCATTGCATTACGCCTACGCAGCACACGATACATACTGGATGTACTGGCAATATAAACATTTTCCTGGGCGAGGGTTGCCACAATCTGCTCAGGGGTATGGTCTGCGAACCTCTTGCAGGTGGCTGCCTCAAATAAGGCATCCCATTCTCCTGGGGTGAGAGCAAGCCTGCTGCTGGGGTGGGAGCTGCCTTTCCTCTTGTCACGCAGTCCCTTGCTCCTCCAGTTCTGGATAGTCCTTACAGTGATGCCTAGGAAGCCACAGGTAGACCTTTCAGCCACTCCCAGTGACTTTGCCTCATTGACAAAGGAAAGGATCTCTTCCTTCTCCGTTTCCGAGGTCAGTTCTCCTCGTCCTGAAACAGGTCCCGATGTTTTTTTTTAAGTGTCAGCAACACTGCAACATCGGCAAGTGCCTTCTCCTTTATGGCCAACTCCCGTTCCTTGGCACGGAGGTCCTTCTCCAGCTGCTTCTTTTCTTTCCTAAGGTTTGTGTTCTCTATATTTAGTGCGTTTTGCTTGTCCTGTACCATACCGGCTAACTCCTGCTCCCACAAAGGGAGGTGTTCGGAGTGCAACCCCTGTCGTCTGAGCCATTCGCCACGATCATCATCGTCCAGCGTCTTGCTTTCCAGCAACAGTGCAAGCTTCTCTCCGGGACCCCTCTGTGATGGTGTGAGATCATCAGAAGAATCCAGATCCAGTTTACCAGCTTTGTGGTTCCCTATCCAGTTGTTGATAGTTGCTGGACTGATTCCTGTTTCTTTGGAAACCTGGTACACGCTCTTCTCTCCACGTTCAACAACTCTACGAACAATTGAACTCTTGAATCCTTTGGAATATTTCATTCAGTTTCGCTTTCCTCCTAGCGAAAACTATTGTGACAGCTAGTGATACAAGGACACTATTAACAAGAAAGGTGTCGTTTGGTTTTTCTATTACTACGATGAAAATCTAAAGCGGATTGCAAAATCTACTGGAACGAACAAGAAGTACGAAGCAGAAGAATTTGCTACGAATTTCCTAAAAAAGGATGATCGATCCCAGATCACTCTTAAGGAGTACACTTCCCTCTTCTTTGTTTGGGATTCTTGCCCTTGGATCAAACGTCAGCATGCAAAGGGAAAGTCATTTTCCGAGAGCATGGCTAACCAGAGAAGAAGTCATTTAACAATGTACATTCTCCCTAAGTTTGGAAAGAGAATACTTTCGAGTCTGAACAGGATCGAGATAGAGAATTGGCTTATTGAACTTAAAAAGCAACAATCTAAGAAACAATTGGGTATTCAACCCAAGATTCAATTGAGCAATCAAACTAAGAATCACATTCTCTACACATTTCGTATTGTCCTGAGAGAAGCAGAGCGTGAAGCCCTAATCCCTTATAACTGCCTAAACACTGTAGAATCCCTGACAGTCAACGCGAAGTCCAGAGACATCTTCACTAAGAATGAACTCTCTAAGCTCTTCCCTGCCGATGTCGTGCAGATGGAAGCAATTTGGGGAAGAAAGGAATATGCATATATGTTCTATCTACTCTCATCCACAGGATTGAGAGTAGGAGAAGCTAGAGCCCTTCGATGGAAGCATGTAATTTGGAAGGAAGATCGTAATGCTCTTTTGATAGAGCATACAGTCAAACATGACAACTCCATTGGTTCTACCAAGACCAATAAATCCAGAATTGTAGTTTTGACGAAGAGAGCCCAAATATTTTTGGATGATTGGTTACAATCTACCCCTTATGATCACTTGGATGATTTTATTTTTTATGGCAAAGATCAGAAATCTACGATTACAGGTAGGACTCTCCTAAATAGATTTGCCAAGGCTCTCAAATCAGCTGGTATTGTATCCACTAATAGAAATCTTGTGATCCATAGTTTCCGCCACACCTACAACACCATGTTAAAGCCACTGATCCCTAATGAAGTCTTGCAATCCATGACTGGTCATAGTTCAGACGCCATGACCGAACACTATAACCACCCCTCTTTTGAGGATGAATACAATGCCATTATGAAATTTCAGGATTCTCTTGATTCTCTCGATTCTCTCGATTGATAAAGATTGCTTTGCAGTCTATTTTATGGTATAAAAATGATATAGGAGTTACTAAATGGATAGTGAAACGGCTGATTATCAATTTATTGTCAAAGAATTACCAAAAGGGGGGTAGTCGGTTAGTGCCAGTCATGGTATAATCATGCATACAAGTTAATATTTATGCATAATAGAGGTAGATATGGAACGTAAATTGGTAGCTGGGTTTGATTATCCGAACACATACAGGGAGTTTAAGGTAACCTATGGCTACGATTGGGACCATAGTTGAATGAATGGCGAGGTGAAACTAACTGCCTCCCATATCCTAAATATCTGCTAGATATTACTAGATGCATAAATATGCGTTTTGTAAGCTCACTGGCACTAACCGACTACCCCCCTTACCAAATTTATCTGGTACAGTTGGTTGGGCTCTAGAATGTTATCCTAAAACAAAACAATTCCGTTTTTTACACAATTCAGAAATCTACATTCGTTTCAAATCTACTACAACAGAAGATTCAGCTAAAAAAATTAGAGAATTGCTTGAAGACAATGTTGAAGTTTTTACAATCGTTCCATAATTCATATTCATATTTTATTAATTACAAGCAAGGCACCCCTTTTTAGGAGTGCCCCATCTTTTTGAATACAGTTATATTATTTCTGGTTTCATTTTTCATAACCGTGCAAGAACAATACACGTGCCTTGACCGAGGTTTCCGTAGCATTGAAAAAGTCCATGCTTCCCATCATTTCATCTATAAAGGATTTGTCTACCTTTTGACTGACAATCTGTCCGTTTGCCTTTTTCGTCAATACAGAATCCCCTACTTCTACCGAAACCGATAGATCATTAACGATAGCTACTTTCCCACCTGCTTGGAATTCTACCTTGAGGTCGGAAAATATACGCCCATCTTTCTTTTTGATTTGAATTTCCATTCTTTTCATTATGCAATCTCCTTATTATTGTTATCATTGAAACTATACAAGCTGATTTTTTCTTCTCTAGTCTTGTAGTGTTTTCCGTTTGCTTCCCATGTTTTCTTGATCCTTCTTTCCAGATCAAGAAACTGTTCTTCTGTTAAAGTTGCCATTTTCTTTTTAAAATGTAACAAACCAGTATTTTTGCCATAGAACCCCCACCAGCGTCCAACATTCTGGAACTCTAAAGATACTACGTGCTGGTGTTCTTTCGCCTTACCCTTTTCTTTACCGATATACCATGCAAGATAACAAACCAACCCATGTTTGGACTTTCGTACACTGTCAGCTTCTATCCCAGCTTTTCGATGCTTCTCTATTGCAGACAGCTTTTCTTCAACAGTGTATTGATCAAGAGTGTGTATCCACTTCCCTACAAAATTCGACCAAGATACAAGCGCCCACTCCCTCAGCGTACTGAGAGGAATAGGAAAACTTGTAATAAGGATCAGAGGGAAATGGGGAGCCCCCCTTCTCTGGAATTCCAGTTTCCAAGCAAAGGCGATCTTTCCGTAATCCGCCCCGAATCTTTTCAACCTTTTTGCAAAGGCATCAAATTGGGTTTTCAACACAATTCCATCTTTTGGATAGATTGCAGGATACGTTAGAGTCAATTCTCTAATGGTATCTACTGGTATCATTTCCCAATCCATGGTAAGCAGCGCTTCGAAAAAGCGTTTCCTGCTTTTCATGGAGTAGTTCGTTATCGAACTCCTGTTATAAGACTTATTGTGAGGAGGCAGATACATCTTTTTCTTGATCGTTAGCATATGGGGAGTGATTTCAACATTATATGTAATCTCTCCCCTTTCTCGGTAGGCAATACTCCTAAGTTCAAAATGATGCCATTCGATCGGAAAACCATTGCGTCTCTCAAAATCTCTAGCCACTTGTCTGAAAGAATATTTCTCTTCATTCTGAAGGTAATATATTTCAGTTTTGCTCAAGCCTTTCCACGAGGTGGAAGGCTTAGGCTGAATCTTAGCTGGTTCTTTACTTTCGCCTGAAACGGCGAGATATGGAATAATAGATAAACCAGTGGATTTTTCATCCACCGATTCCATATCCGCCTGGACATCGATATTTTCAAATAGATCATATTGCTTCTCTATCATTTTCGACACCCTCTCTTGGCATGACACCATGTTTCTCCAGCCAAGTGAGAAGTTGCGTTTCACTGAAACGTACACTACCCCCGATTTTGAAAAAAGGAATCCTCTTTTTCGACGTGAGCCTATAGATTGTAGGCTTGCTGATCTGAAGAAACGTCATTGCTTCTTCAACCGTTAGTAATTTGTTCATAAATGAACTCCCTAGAAAAGCGTGAGGGTTGCCAAAAGGAGTTACTTGTCGTATTATTTATTTGCTTATACAGACAAGTGCTTTTAGCACCTACTCGGCTTTGGTAGCTCTAACTATCAAAGCCGTTGCTTTTCTTAAATTTGTTTTGAAACCCTACTCTTCTGGAACGTACAAGCTTTTATCACTTATACCCCTCAAAATTTTGCTAGTTTCAGCTTTAATACTGTCAACGACAGCTTTATCTCTATTAAGCATTATCTGCTTAATGACAGATTCAATTTTCTCTTTCATGTTTCAAGTTCAAACATGAGCATGTATCTTTTTCATAAGGTATTCTGGTCATCTGCATCTCCTTTCAAAAAGATACACCCGTTTTTTGACTTGTCCCAAATTTCGGGACAAATATTGAAGTTTTTTTATAAATATTTTGGCTCAATCATAAACCTTGTGGGATTTTGTTAGTCTTAGGGTTCCTGACATAGGTTTTTCTGCTGGCATCAA
>JAEINL010000089.1 GCA_016342655.1 Sphaerochaeta sp.
ACAAAAAAATACCCAGAACTTAAAACCTTCAAATCCTGGGCTTATTGCTGCTTTTTAATTTTTATGCGATTGCCCTGTTCTGTTGCTGTATGTGGATTCAAGAATCTGAAACAGACAAGAATCGAGATGGAAGCACTTTCCCAAAGGCTCATTCCTCTTTCCTTCAAATAGAATCAAGTATTACCATTTACTATATTTTGCATGCAAATATGTTTGATTATATGTCTTTATGGTACTATAATACACTTATAAGTAGTAAACGACAGTATAAGAGAGCCTATTAAATGAAAATAAAAAGTATATCCATTGGTGGATTCAAGAATCTGAAACAGACAAGAATCGAGGTCGACCGCATAACAGCGCTGATTTCCCCTAATAATTACGGCAAATCCAACTTCTTTCAGGGAATTGACTTTGCATTGACGTTCTTGAATACGGGGGAGAAGAGCCGAAAGAAGATGACCTCTTGGCAAAGGGGTATCCCCTTAAACCCTAATTCTGCAGAGGACCCGTTCTTGTTTGAGGTTGAGTTCCATGAACCTTCACTGGGGGAGTACCAATATGTCCGGTATGGTTTCTCATTCACCTGGTTACGCGATGATGCCTCAGGTCAAAGAATTGTCGACGAATGGCTGGAAATGAGAGAAAGCGAGAGTGTCAAATATACAAGATACCTGAAAAGGAACGAAGGTCGCTACCGGAAAGCCAAATCCACAAATGCCTTCAGGAATATCATGCTCGGAGATTATCAGTTGGCGGTCGATATCCTTTCTTCCATCGATGACATTGCCTATACCCTTGTGCTCAAGCAAATCAAACATCTTTCATTCAAGACATGCTCATCCCTGGATATGGATACCCAATATCAGGAGGTCCCATTTGAACTGGATGAACCGGGTATCCCCCCTTCCTATACAAATGACATCCCTAAACTGCTCAACGCTCTCAAAGAAACAAATCCTGACAGATTTACAATGTTCAAGGAAGCCATCACAACACTATTCCCTGAAATCACCGATGTGGAAGTGGTGAAGGCAAAATTCGACCCTCCTCAAGGGATGATTAAGATGTTCTCCATGAAAGAGGGAGAGGAGATTCAAAATAACGATACAGGAATCCCCCCATTCAGATGGAAAAATGAAATCTACAAAATCTTTGTGACGAACAAGCATATGAACCAGCCTATGGACATCACCATGGTATCGGCAGGGACCAAGCGGTTGTTTTGGATAATGACCACCCTCTTTTCAAGCAATTCGGAAACACACCTGATTGGCATTGAGGAACTGGAGACCAGCATTCATCCGAGACTCTTGAAGCAAACCTTGGAGCTGCTCAACGAGCACCTAGGAGACATCTCTCTCCTCATCACAAGCCATTCGCCCTATCTTGTCCAATACTTGAAATTAGAGAGAATCTATATCGGCATCCCCGATGAGACCGGTCTTGCCTCCTTCGGGAACATTGCCAAGAACAAAGCTAAATCTTTGATCGGAACATCTCAAGATCTTGGACTCTCTGTGGGTGAGTACCTGTTCGACTTAATGTCAGGCAATTCCAAGTCTACCTTCATCCTCAATAAATTCATCAAGGGTTGAGCTACTATGAAGCAAAGCTATTCCAGCGGTGTTGCGTTCATTTTCGAAGGAGACACAGAGCAAACTTTCTATGAGATACTGATCAGTCAATTCAGTGGGAAGCACCCAGAATATTCGTACACGGTCAGTTTTGATGATGCAGTCAACGAAGTCATCTCAGAGTCTAGCTGTGAATCGCATTCCGTGATCATTCGCATGAATTCTGTGAAGACGATTAGTCAAGTAACTCATTCTGCCGATTGGTTCAACAACTCTTGCAAGAAAAAAAATCCTAGCATCAAATGGACAGTCTTTCTGTGCTATGACACCGACTCCCATCTTGCTGATATCACAAAATTCTATGAAGGTGACTGGCTCACCTTACGGAGAAAATTGAAGGGAAAGAAAATCGAGGTCATTGATCTGGCCTCACGCGCAATGATTGAAGATATCCTTCTCTATGATAAGGAGGGAATCTGTAACTACCTAGAAATTCCGAATCAGACTATCCCTCGAGAAGGAAATGGAAAGACTACCCTAAAGCAATTCTACCGCAAATTTGGCAAGGCGTATCACGAAGGGGAACGGGCTTCGGATATGATATGGGGATTGGACATGGCTCTGATTGTTGCCAACGCAGAGATACAATTACATCTGGTTGAGGAGCGCTGTTTCCCTTTCGTCCAGATAATCAGGGATAACCCTGACGGTGTCGAACAGTCCATACAAAAAACCTGATGGGCGAGGAAGCATATGTATTTCTCTGCCTATCTGAGGATTTGGACCATACATCAACTTAAGCTGAAAATCGAAAAAAAGTCATTTGCCAGCGCGTGCACTACACGAAGAAGTCCTAATCCAACAATGAGTATGGCAGGTTTAGAAGGGGTACCGAACAGCCGTAGAGGCTCAGCCTGTTCTTCAATCCGGAGGTACAGGGAAGCAAAAAGAAGGTATCACACTTCGTTGGCGCACAGAGCACCCACTTCGATGTTACGATACCCGAAGGATCACGACCAAAGTTCAAAAAAGAAAAAAAGGTAGCCTAACGATGTATTCTGAATGAGGACCAATAAAATTTACAATCAGCGCCTGCTCCCTATCTCCTTTCATCCTTACCTAGCATCCTCTTCCATCCGCTTCAGAACATCCTCCATACTCCCCTTGAAGGTCCCTGGAACCTCCATCTTCATGGAGCAGAGGGCCGCAGCATAGGCTGTCGCCTCCTTGGCAGAATGCTCCTTTCTCCAAGCAAGGTATGCTGCAAAGGTAGTGTCACCCCGTCCTGTACGCCCCTCATTGGTACGATGGGTGTAGGGTGCGGTGAAGATCTCACCATGGGAACAGACCATCACCTCAGTGTTGTGCGTCAGCATGACTTCCTGTGCACCCCACTTGTTCAGAAGCCTTGCAGCATCTTCACGGTTGGATAAGCCTGTCAGAATCTCAGCTTCAGCAGCATCGGTCTTGAAGTACTTGATGAAGGGGAGAAGTTCCCTCTTGTGCTCCCAGTCCCTGAAGGCGAGGTTTCCCTCTTCATCCAGGCACCTCAGCACACCTTGGGCATCCATAGCGACCTCTGCCTTCTCAGAGAGGGGACGGATGAGGGTATCAGGAACCTCCCCGCCAAACAGACCGGCAAGGTGGAAGATACGCGTCTCATCCCCTACTACCTCTTCAAGGGTAAAAGGATCAGCCTGGGAAATGAGGAACACATCACGGCGTTCCTTATCGGCGGTGTAGTAGACATTCTTGATGGCGGTGCTCGCCTTTGAAGGGCATATCTCCCACGTGATATTCTCCCGCTTCAAGGGCTCCAGGATATACGCATCCGATTGTGCGAGCTTGGTCACCACCTTTACCTTGCTCCCTGAGGCAGCGGCGGAAAAGGAAGAGTAGACAACCGCCCCTCCCACAAGGTCCATCCTGTTGTTCAGGTGGTCGATCATGATGTCCTGAGAGATATGACCAATCATAACAATATCATAGAGCATCCTATTTCTCCTCTGAAGGTAAAAGGTGCAGGCTTCTGTCCTTGAACGAGAGCCCAACCTTATGTCCGCGTTCGAACTGCACATGGTACTGTGGATCAGCGACCTCGATCTGCAGAATCTTTCCATCGGGCAGTTCAACCTCATACAGCATCTGAGACCCAAAGTACACAGAATTGGCTACAATGCCTTCAACCAAATCCTCAGAGGGTAGCTCAGGTATGATAGACTCCGGTCTGGCGACTACCACAACCTTGTCATTGACCTTAAGCTTCTTATCCCACCGAGGGGCTGCAATGTTCTTGCCCTGATAGGAAACAATAATCTGCTCGTCGGTAACCTCCACAACCACCGATTCAAGGAAGTTAGCCTTCCCAATGAAGCCTGCGACAAACCTGTTGGCAGGGTGGCTATAGATTTCTGAAGGTGAACCAATCTGCTCTATTTTACCCCTGTTCATGACCACGACCTTATCCGAGAGCGTCATCGCCTCCTCCTGGTCGTGAGTCACATACACTGATGTTATGCCCACCCTCTGCTGCAACTTGCGAATTTCCAGCCTTGTCGAGACGCGAAGCTTTGCATCAAGGTTGGACAAGGGCTCATCAAACAACAATACCTTAGGTTCCATCACCATGGCGCGAGCCAGGCTCACCCGCTGTTGCTGACCACCGGATAGCTGACGTGGCTGACGATCCTCAAGGTTCTCAAGACCTATCAGGTTCATGATGTCAGAGACCTTTCTCTTGACGTCTTCAGGACTTTCCTTACGAATACGCAACCCGTAGGCGATATTTTCAAACACCGTCATATGGGGAAAGAGTGCATAGTTCTGAAACACCATTGCAGTAGGTCGTTTGTTGGGGGGAATGTTGTTTACACTGGTCCCATCAATGAGCACATCACCACTAGTGGGGGTATTGAAACCGGCTATCATGCGAAGTGTGGTGGTCTTACCACACCCAGAAGGACCAAGCAGGGTGACAAGGTCCCCCTCCTTGACTCCCAGATCAATATGATCAACGGCAAAGAAGGTTTCATCCTCTTTACCAAAAGACTTTGCAAGCTTTTTCAATTCCAAATAATTTTGCTTCATGATTCCTTCCTATTCCAAGATTGAGGAGGAGTTCATACCCCTTCCCATCCTATCGGTAAACAGTTTGATAAGGCCAAGGGCGATCAGGACAATGGCAATGAGCAGCAGGCTCATCGCAGCTGCCTGCGCATACTGGCTGTTGTCGACAAACCCGAGAACTGCAACGGTGATGAGGTTCCATTTCCCGGAAACCACAAATATGATTGCACTGATTGCCGTCATGGAACGCACAAAACAGTTAGCCAAACCGGAGAAGAACGCCGGAGTTATCATCGGCAGGGTAATCTTACGGAAGGTGAGACTGCTGTCTGCACCCAAGTCAATTGATGCCTCCTCAATGGAAGGATCAATTTGCTGAATTGCCGCTACCCCATTTCGAATACCTACAGGAAGGTTCCTGAACACCAACAAGATCATGATGATGAACCCTGTCCCTGTAAGGGTAAAGGGCATCAGTATCGATGAAGTATTGAAAGCCAGGATGTATCCGATACCTACCACGGTACCAGGAACGGCAAAGGTCAGCATGGAAGAGAACTCAATGAAGTTCCTTCCAGGAAACTGTTTCCTGGTGGTGAGGTATGCAATAAACATGCTCAACACCCCTGTTACCGGCGTGACAATGGCAGCGATGACCAGAGAGTCCATAATGTACCCCTTGCCCATCTTCCACATCTGTGCGTAGTTTCGAAGCGTTAGTGTAGAATCGACTCCCCAGAGTTTTTGGAAAGATCCCCATACAACCATTCCGTAGAAAAGTAGCACAACAGCTGCAAAGAACATACACACGGCATAGACAGGAGCCTTGATGTACCATTCCAAATTCTTGATGGTCGCTGAAGTGGGCTTGCCTGTCACTGTCACATAGGATTTCTTCGAAAGCAGGTATTTCTGCAGGTAGAAGGCAACCACAGTGGGAATAAGCAACAAGATTGCAAGTGTCGATCCTCGTGCAAGGTCAAACATGCCCGTAATCTGCAGGTACGCCTGCACAGAGAGGACCGCAAAATCCCCTGATAAGATCATAGGGTTTCCGAAGTCGGCAAGAGATTGGATGAAAACCAACAACCATGCACTTACCAGACCTGGGGTGGCAAGAGGGAAAATGATGGTTCTGAAAATCTTAAGGCGAGAGGCCCCACAATCCATGGCTGCCTCCTCAAGGGCTGGATCGATGGCGTGCAATACCCCTACAAGAGCCAAAAAGGCTGTGGGAGAGTAAGCGATGACCTCAACTATGACAAGTCCTGTCAGACCATAGATATTTCCGATAGCCCCTGCAAAGAAACCGGAGCGGCCAAACAACAGGATACAGGCCAAAGCTACCACAAAGGGAGGGGAGACCATGGGAAAGGTAGCGATCATGCGGAACACTCCCTTACCTTTCATGGGAGTCCTGGTTATAGCATAGGCAAACACGAAGCCGACAATCGTGCCTATGGTCCCTACAATGACACCCAACACCATGCTGTTTATCAGCGGCTTGATATAATAGGAATGGCTGAGCACATCAGTGTAGTTCTTAAGGCTCAGAGCCCCTTCATAGGATAGGCTGGTCTTGAACACCTGGAAGATGGGGAAAATGACAAATACAATGAGCAAATAGAAAACCACAAGAATTGCAAGCAGCAGGAAGGGTTCTCCAATCATCTTTCTGAGGTCATTTACCCGAGTAGTATTACTGAATTTGAACTTCTTCATTCGTTTTCCTCAAAAGTAAGGGGTGCAACCATTACTGCACACTATCTGTACTAGGTGTTGCACCCCAATTCTCGTATCAAGATCGTTATTTACCGATCCTGTCTCTCCAAGCTGTTACATATTCACCTTTTGCCAGACCCATCTTCACTGCATCGTAATCGATGAGCGTGATGTCTGTGAGCTTGATTGCTCCCTCGGCAACAATTGCCTTCGGATTGACAGGAAGACGTGAATACTTGATGAACAAGTTCTGAGCCTCTTCGGTGAAACACCAATCCATGAAAATCTGAGCTTCAGGAATCTGTTTGGCTCCCCTGATCATGGAAACAGCACCGACTTCATATCCGGTTCCCTCTTCAGGGAAGGAGATTACCAAGGGATAACCCATTGCAATTCCCTTTGCCATGATATCATGGGAGAAGGCAATACCAACTGCACACTCACCAAGGCCGGCACGTGCGATACAGGCTGATCCACTCTTGGTATACTGATGAATGTTCTTGTCGAACAGCTGCCACCAATCAAGAGCACCTTCAAGGCCCTTCATCTGAATAATGGTTGCCAGTGTGGTATAAGCGGTTCCCGATGTATACGGATAAGCCATTTCAATCTGGCCTTTGTAGACAGGATTCAACAAGTCAGCCCAAGAGGTGGGTGGCTGCAGGTTGTTCTTCTTCAGGAACTCAGTGTTCGAAACAAATCCGATTGCCCCAGTGTAGAAACCATTCCAGCTGTAATCGTCAGCATGGAGCATGGGAGCAAGCTCGAAATCAGTAGTAGGTTTATAAGGGGTCAAGAGATTCTTTGACTTTGCATTGATGTGATCGGTATTGGATCCACCAAACCAGACGCTTGCCTGGGGATTGGACTGCTCAGCCTCAATTCTTGCAAGAACTTCACCAGAACTCATGCGGACATACTCAACCTTGATACCAGTGCTCTTTTCGAACACATCAAGATAATATTGGGCCTCTTCTGTGTCGAGGGCTGTGTACATCTGCAAGGTCGCATACGATTTCTTTCCAGCAGTCTCACCGGATGCCTGAGCAACCAATGGCGAGACTACTACCAAAACGATAGCCAGAACCATAAACAGTTTCTTCATTTCAATCCTCCTAGATTTCTCTCTTACCAGAGCAAGAACTTGCTTTGGCTTTTACCTTTCAATAACGGGTTTGACCTCCATCCTACCTAATATCCTTTCTCTTTACTCCCCGTTACATAGGAACCAATCTCACCTCTCTTCAAGTTGAAAACGTTATCATATCTTTATGATTGCACTGATTCCGGCATTTGTCAAACTTTTACCCTATTCATTTTAGGAATGAAGATTCAATCAATACTAGCACTACAGCCCTTAATAATAACGTTTTCAAATAATGAAGGATTTTCTTCCCTTTTTCCACCACAAAGCCTTACAGTAACATTGACAGCCTACCAAGTGGTGCTAGAATGAGAATATCCGAAACTACAGAGGCTCCAATGAAAGCACAACCATTTGCACTGAATAGGATCATAGCTCCACAATTGGAAATACTTGAGTTTATCGCATTGGCAAAACGGGCCAATTTCCAAGCTGTGGAACTGCGCAACGACCTTGAGGGGAGAACTGTCACCGATGCCCTGAAGCCCCATCAGGTAGAACAGGCTGCATCGGTTGCTGGCTTGCACATTACAACCATCAATGCCTTGCAGCGATTCAATGAAAACCCTCAAACGCATATGAAGGAACTCGAGGATCTTCTCAAAGTGGGAAAAATACTCGGTTGTGATGCAATAGTCCTCTGTCCTGTAAACGGCATAGCTAAAGACGAGGACAGGAGCCGGTGGTATCATCAGTGCGTCGAAGCACTGGTGATGTACTCCGATCTATTTGGCGAATACGGACTTTTGGGCTATGTGGAACCTCTTGGGTTCGCAGTGAGCAGCCTCCAAACAAAGAAAGAGGCTCTTAGGGCAATCAAAGAATCTGGAAAGGAAGAGCGCTACAAACTGGTCCATGATACTTTCCACCATTACTTGGGAGGGGAGAAGGATTTCTACCCACAGCAGACAGGTATCGTACACCTATCTGCTGTTGTTGATGAAAAACCGATGGAAAACATCCAGGATAGCGATAGGGTGTTGCTATCCCACGATGATATCCTCTCAAGCCAAGCACAAGTCAGAGCCCTTGCAGAAGGAGGCTACAATGGGTACCTCTCCTTTGAGCCCTTCAGCAGCGTAGTACAACAGGCTCCCTTGGAAGCGCTCTTGAAACAACTTAGGGAGAACCAAGAACTCCTCAGCTAAAACATCCCCTTCGTCTCAATGCATGAAGGTGTCAGTTTTAGAATGTATCGCAACATCTTGATTCCACTACTATTTATAAAATATAGGGCCTTTATTATTTAAGCATGCTGAATAGGAGAGATTACATAGCAAATATCTTTACTAACTTTATTGACAAATAACGTTTTCATGCTACTCTTTAGCGTAGGCTTTCTTTGAATAGCGGGACTGCTTACATGATGTTGTTGGATTGCTGGTAATCCAATCCCTTTTTGAAAAAAGAAATATTTATTTTTAAGAGTTTTTTCTTTGGGATTTCTGACGAGGAAGAGCACTATGCATCATGCTTACGGTTCTTGTTGATGTACTATTTTTTATTGAATATATAGGGAATTTTGAAAACGTTATCATTTTTTTAGAATAGACAATCCGTTGCAGAACTCCCTAGTATCCAGGAGGATTTTCGCGTGGCAACCCTTAAACTGACCAATCTTGTGAAACGCTTTGATGACGTAGTAGCAGTGGACCATATCGACTTGGATGTCGCAGACGGTGAGTTTGTAACCCTCCTTGGGCCCTCCGGTTGTGGAAAGACTACAACTTTACGCACCATAGCTGGCTTCTACTACCCTGATGAAGGAGAAGTCTATTTTGGGGATAAGATCATGAACAATGTTCCACCCAATAAGCGTGACACGGCCATGTGTTTCCAAAGCTATGCTCTCTTTCCCCATATGAGTGTTTGGGACAACATCAGCTTTGGCCTGAAGATGCGCAAGATACCCTCTTCAGAACAGAGAGGAAAGATCGAGCGTGTCATGGAGATGCTTAGCCTCTCTGAACTGGGAAAGAGAAAACCAGGCCAACTTTCAGGAGGCCAGCAACAGCGAGTGGCCCTTGCACGTTCCATTGTCACAGAACCTGAAGTGCTCTTGTTTGATGAGCCGCTTTCCAACCTTGATGCAAAGCTTCGTGTCCAAGTCCGAGTGGAGATTCGCGAGATGCAGAAGCGGTTGGGGACTACCGCCATCTACGTGACCCATGACCAGGATGAGGCTTTGGCAATATCGGACAGAATCGTCATCATGAAACAGGGAAGGATTGAGCAGATTGGAGACCCCTACACCATATATCGCCATCCTGAGACCCGCTTTGTTGCAGGATTCATCGGCATGGCAAACATATTCGATGGGGTTGTGCTGGAAGTCGAAGGGACCCGATGCACAGTCCAGGCACCCTTCGGAAAACTCTTCATCAACGCAGAAGGACAGGAAGTCCCTCACAAGGGTGCAACCATACATTTCAGCTGGAGGCCTGAGGATATGAAGATCCGGGACCGTGCAAGCACAAACCAGATTACTGGCAAAGTGCTCCAGGCAGTCTTCATGGGTGATATCACCGACCTATTCATTGAGGTCAATGGACAGAAGATGCGGGCCCAGTCCGATGACGAGGCGAAGATAGTCGCCGGCGATAGTGTATCGTTTGGCATCGCTGAGCATGCTTTCAGCATACTGAGGGGGTAGGGATGAAAAAGAAAGACAAGATGACCCCCTTTATCATCCTGATGCTCATTCCGGGAGTTGGCTTCATTGTTTTCTTCATTGGCTCTTCGATTGTTATTACCGTTCTGCAAAGCCTCGGATTCTTTAACATGATGGGGGAATCATCCTTCACCCTAGACCACTGGAAATCTATCCTGAGCTCACGAGAAGCGATGGACTCCCTTCTATTCTCCTTGAAAATGGGAATCCTGAGCTCTGTCGGGACTGTGCTGGTAGCCTTTCCGCTCGCCCTCTTCTTCCGTAAGAGCGGGCCGGCTAAGGGTATGTTGGGTTCCATCATTAAGGTTCCGCTCTTCATTCCTGCCCTTGTCGCTGCCTTTCTCATACTGAACCTCATCTCTTACCATGGTCTGATAAACACTACCCTGATGAGGCTGAACATCATCAATGAGCCGCTACGGATGCTCAACGATTCGTTTGGATGGGGTGTCATTTCCATACAAGTATGGAAGAACCTTCCTTTTGTCCTATTGATCCTCATGGCAGCAATCTCTTCCATCCGTGACGATACCATCGATGCTGCCAAGAATCTGGGGGCTGGGTATTGGTCAGTGCTCTTCAGGATCTACATTCCCTTGGCCATGCCGGGAATCCTGGTTGCCATGATACTCATGTTCATCAGGGCTTTTGGGGACTTCCCCATCACCAGTGTGGCAGGTCCAGTCTACCCCTCATCGGTGGCAAACAGGATGCAGATCATGGCAAACCTCTATCAGGAGTGGAACCAGGCAGCAGTCTTGGGAGTGATCATCATCATTACCACGTTCTTTGTCATCTGGGCGTATTCACGGTTTGCAGAGCTTGTACAGGGAGGTGCATGATATGGACAAAACAATGGCGACACCTCTTCACCTGATAAAGAAACGTCGCATAAAGCGCTTCTATCTCATGATCACTCTCTTCTTTGTCATCATTCAGCTGTTGTGGGTAGGTATTCCCATTTTCATGGCCATCATGTGGTCATTGGTCAATCCCGATGATGCCTGGTCGTATCCAAACCTGATCCCTCCCAGTTTCTCACTGGAACAGTGGCGGTATGTGTTCAACTACACTAATATCGCCAGGGCACTGAAGACCAGCTACAGCATCGCACCTTTGGCAGTGATACTCTCATTTTTGCTCTCGCTCCCTACAAGCTATGTGCTGGGCAGAAAGAACATTCCCGGAAAGAAAGTATTCATGCTGATAGTGTTGCTTCCCATGATCATGCCAGGAATGGTTGTAGCCCTCTTCTTGAGTCGTGTATTCAACTTGATGGGTCTCAGCCAGACCTTTTTTGGACTGGTCCTAGCCCATACCCTCATGAGCATGCCCTACATGATACGGGTAATGACCACCAGCTTCGCTTCCATACCCCAAGATGTCATCGATGCTGCTGAGAACCTTGGGGCAGGCACCTTTGTAAAGATCAAGGACATCTTCCTGCCCATGATCAGGCCCGGTCTCATTGCTGGTATGATATTCGCCTTTACCACTAGCATAGAGGAGTTCAACCTGACCTTCATCATCGGGACCCCGACCTTTGAGACCATCCCGACAATCCTGTACTCATTCATGGGGTACAACTTCATCCGTACCAATGCATCAGTTGTGTCACTATTGATGATGACTCCAAACATCATCATGCTTTTTATCGTAGAGAGGTTTCTCAAGTCCGATTATCTTTCAGCATCACTAGGAAAAATGTGATGTTGTTACACAAAACAAGGAGGTATTGTGTATGAAAAAGATTCTGGTAGTGTTACTGGTTCTTGTCATGGCATCCACCATGGTCTTCGCTGCAGGAGCTAAAGAAGCGCCTAAAGCAGAAATCGATTTGCAGAGTGCAAGTTGGGACCAGATAGTGGAAGCTGCAAAAGCAGAAGGTCAGGTAACTTTCTATGCCTGGTATTTCCCTGATTACTTCAAGGAAGCGTCTGCTGATTTTGAAGCAAAGTATGGCATCAAGGTAAATCTCATCATTGGTGACCAGACAGCAAACTTCAATAAGGCAATCTCAGAAAAAGACAACAAAGTCGGCACTATCGATGCTATGATCGTCGGTGGCCAGTGGGTGAAAAACACCATGGACCTGGGCCTCTTCTACGGCCCGATCAAGAATATGATTCCCGATGCAGACAAGCTTGCCCCATCACTTTGGAAGGTTCAGGAAGGAGTCATGACCAATGGCTACCTCGCCCCGTTCCACCGCAACCAGACCGGTATCCTCTATGATCCTCAGCGTGTTTCCAACCCGCCACAGACATGGAAGGAACTTGAGGCCTGGATCGATGCAAACCCGAAGAAATTCGGATTCAACGACCCTTCAAAGGGTGGCTCTGGCCAGTCATTTGTCCACACCATGATCAAGGAGACCACCGGTGGTCTTGAAAAGTATGTCGGCGATTCTGAGGTTGTCCCCTCCAAGGCAGCTAACTGGGACAAGGCTTGGGATTGGGCTTACTCACGCAAGGACAAGCTGACCTTCACCGTATCCAACAACGACTCCATCATCCGCCTCAACGATGGCGAGATCGCCATGACCTTTGGCTGGGATGACAACGTAAAGGATATGATGAACAAGGGTAACCTCTTTGCAAGAGCCAAGATGTACATCCCAACAATGGGAGCAGCAGGTGGTGGTGATACCATGGGTGTCTTGAAGAACTCCCCTCGCAAGGCAGCGGCCTTGGTCTTCATCGCACACATCACCAGCAAAGAACAGCAGCAGAAAAAATATGAGATGCTCGGTGCCTACCCTGCCCGTACGGACATCACTCTCAGCGGAACGCTTCTTACAGAAGCAGACCGTGCAACAAATGCCTTGGCATGGTTCCCTGCTCCTTACAAGACTCTGATGATCTCTGAGTTCGTCAAGAATGTCTTGATGAAGTAGTCTGGCCTACTGCATGTTTGCCGGATTCATCTGAATCCGGCATTTTTCTTTTCCCTTCCAAGCAAACACACTTTTTTTATTTCCTATCTACCCGTTCTCTGAGAAAAAGAAACGCAACCCATTGCGAGGTATTATGCACAGTGAACACCCCTACCACTTCCAGGCCCACCGTGGAGGCATGGATGAGGTCTATGAGAATACCCTCTCAGCCATACAATATGCCTGGACTTTTTCCCACGCAATCCCAGAAACAGATATTCGACAGCTTATCGATGGGACCTTGGTCTGTTGTCATGACGACACACTAAAAAGGACAGGAACAGGTGATATAGACCTCTTGGAAAAACCCTTGGCTTCGATGAAGAAGGTAAAGCTTTACCTTCTTCATCTAATGTAAAGTCAACAAAATGTAAAGTTGCCTGAATATCTCTAGACCCAGTAGGGAGAAGAAGATATTCAGCTTTACCTTATATTTATAGTAATATCACTATCAAGAGGATATTATTATGAGAAAGAACGTATTTCTA
>JAEINL010000090.1 GCA_016342655.1 Sphaerochaeta sp.
AGGTTATTTGTACAAATATAATGATTTGTTTGGATTATTTCAGGCTTAAGAGAGCACTACATTAACGAACATGGGAAACATGATCACCAATAAACAAACCATCGTATTTCGTGTGTTGTTTCTTTCCGTTTTTAAACCAAGATTGATAGTCAATCCCTGTAGATAGCAAAACTACATTCGCAGAAAGAGTCACATCATCTCCAATGTGGATTGGATTATGAGCATTGATATATGCATTGTGGTTAAAGCTGCACCTAGACCCAATAGAAAGATTCCATGGATTAACTATATTCATTTTTCCATGAAAACCAGTACCTTTTCCACATGATTTCAGATTTGCTTTTAACCATAAAGTATACCACTTCATTTCAACAGTGCGATAAGCACTACATATTTTTCTCGCAATAACGTTCATACAGCCGCCTTAACAACTAATTTCAGAATTATTGCATGCCATCTCAATATCTCTTTGATCATAAATACCTTCTTGAAGATTCATTATTGTACGGTAAAACAGCTTGTTTAGAGATTTTGTACTAAATGAATTGATCGTTCTCTTATAAAGCTTGTTTCCAATTTTTTTAGCTTCGTCTTGATTATCAAGAACCCATTCAATCTTTCCTCGTAATAAATGAATATCATGTTCATCAACAACAATTCCATCCTCTCCTATTTGATAGGGAACCGAACCAGAACTGCTTCCAATTACAGGCAATTGAGTTGCCATCGCCTGTACCACAGCAAGCGAGAATGTTTCAACCCAACCCTCCGTAGACTGTGCAAAGTGGATCGCACAATCTACCGCATTCCAGTAATCAGGCATATCTTCTGGTTTAATAAACCCCGTTAGAATTACTTTCTCCTTAAGCCCTCGTTTCTCAATCTTTTGAATTATCTCTTTCTCATTTTCTTCTGTCCCGGCCCCCATCAAGAGGTACTTCCAGCTACCTTCATCTGGCAAGGCTTCTATGATTTG
This sequence comes from Sphaerochaeta sp., assembly GCA_016342655.1. GTDB lineage: Bacteria > Spirochaetota > Spirochaetia > Sphaerochaetales > Sphaerochaetaceae > Sphaerochaeta. Next base: position 977 of record JAEINL010000090.1, read on the forward strand.
TAAAGCCCCTTTTGCGGGTTCAAGACGTATTGCACTTCCAAAAACATATGATTCTTCAAGATTGTATTTTTCACGAATAATGTTCCTTGCAGTTGGATTCGGATAAAACAAATCGGTATCAACACCCACCTGCGTCTGAATATAAATCGGTCCTTTAAAGCCTTCTTTTCTAAAACTATGCAATGCATCTGGATAATGGCAAAAGATGGCATCACAATACCTATTCAATTTTTTTACTTGATTAACCTGGCGAACCCAAAAGGCAAATCGCAATGCTTTTCTAAACAATTTTTTTTCACGACCAATGCGCGAATATAGATGATCTAAATCATATACTGGTCCCCTCATACTAAATGCATAGATATTAAGGCTTGGACACTTATTTGCTTTATATTCAAGCAACTGCATAAGGGAAGGTTGATTATGAGACCCAATATGGTACACTACATCAGGCTTGATTTCATCAATAAGATTAATCATACCTTTCGATATCCAACCCAGTTTTGTTCTATTCACGATTGGGACCGCTCTTTTATGAAAATTCAAATCATCACTACTTTCACCAGTTTTAATATCTGAAAACCCAAATCCAGACCATTCAAATTCGGTAGGTAAAACTAAAGTAATATCTAAATCAGGATGTTCAGCTGCAAGTTCGCTCCATCGTTTACAAAACTGCATTTTTTGAAATGTTGGATTTATTAACACTAGTATCATATCCTTCTCCTCAACAAACAGGTCAATACATAATAGCGATTTGCTTCATTTCAAAACATTATACTTTTTGGCTCTGTTTGACAAATCATGTTGAAACCTCATCCTCTGAAGTCGTATCAAGAACATCATAAACAAATCGAGGATAGTACATAGCCCTCAAGTCCTTCCATCTTGCTACCTTAGAGACATTTCTAAGCTTGTCAGTAAGCAGTGATGCCCTGGCCAGGACTGTGATTCCAGGGGTTTCCTGCCTGAATATGGTCAGGTTGGCATAGTTTTCTAAGTATATTGTACTGACACCGTTGTACCCTCTCAAATCCTGCTTGAAGGATGAGTGGAGATTATTGACCTTCTGAAGGTTATATTTGCCTTGTCTGGATTCTGTCTTGCTTTTCAGTTGGATGATAGGGAGCTCCTTATCTTCTGCATACTTTCTTGCAGCTGTTGAGGCATCGGTAACCAGGATGACTGATTCGCCAAGATGTCCGGCATATACTGAATCAAGGGCAGAGGAAGTTGGAGCACCCATATTTGAGGGTTTTCCCCAGCAAATCCCGTTCCCCCCAATAGCGAAAGGCGTGCATACAAGATCCTGGTTCAATCCTCTAGTGCTACTGCCAGATCCCCTAGCATGCCTATGTCCGGATTTCCTGATACTCTTATAATCAGGCTCCCTAAAAACGGGGTCTCCCATATGTAAGTTGCTGTAGGCATTCTTGTTACCCTTCGTGCTCAAGAGAGTGAAGGTTTCGTCTGCTTGCGTATGTTCCTCCAATACAGCATCGGATTTTCCATCCTTAAGTGCCGTGAGAATCTTATGCCTCCAAAAAAATGCAGTGGTAGGGTTGATTTTCAAAGCTTCAGCTATAGTTCTGATGGAAGCACCCATGTTCATTAGTCTTATGTACTCCAACCAAACTTCCTTGGGATAATGGCTTCCTACCCATACAGGCCTTACCTTTTCTCCAAAAGTCTTGCGACAATCGACACAAAGGAACCTCTGGTAGCCCGATGAGGTCTTTCCATTTTGGCTCACATGGGAACTTTTACAATGTGGGCAACATGGCTTCTCTTTTTGAGGTTCCTTAACGGGTGCTGGAGTTACAGGCTGGGAAACCTCACGAAAAACGAGCTGTTGCTCTTCTTCTGAAAGGTTCATCAAGGCATTGTAGGCTTCAAGTGCTTCTTTGCTGAATTTTTGCTTCTTCATACTTCTATTATACAACACTTAACAAGTGAATAGTAGTGTTTCAATACAAATTGTCAACCATAGCCTACTTTTTTCGCAACCAATTTGAAAAAAAGGCTTTTGCAGTACTTGTACTCGTCAGTATTATGGAATATCAGAACTACAGTCGCTAACGTGATAAGAATAATCAGCATTGCAATTAATATCCATGACCAGATGAATATTCCAAAATGAATAAATAGTGCTCTAGATACGAAGTATAATAAGCTTGCAGTTACCCCTGTTAATATAAATCTAAATACATAAAGCTGGAGATAATATCGATACGGAATCAAAAACCAATGCTTGTATAGCGTATAGGCATCCATCCAGACTCTTCCGAAGAAAAAGCAAATTGTAGTACCCAATAGAATTCCTGTAATACCCAGTTTGGTATATTTCACAAGAACGATTGATACCCCAAGATTTATTACACTTTCAATCAGACTTCGATATCTATTAATGAAATACATTTCTCCTCGAGAATTCAAAAAGTTTTCGACGCTTTTCTGTGATGTTGCAATATAAAAATTCAAAGCAATTATTGCAACAGTAATATTTTTAAGAACGTAAACCTTGCCCACCCAGAGCATAACGAACGGAGAAATCAGACAAAAAACACATACTGTAAGAACATAGGAAAATACAAAGTTTACAAAACTAATTCTTTTGAACAATTTAACTATTTTCTGTTCACTATTTGTTACCGAATAATTGCCTACCGCGGCTGTTATACTATTGAAAAATAGATAGGCCATAATTTCTAAATTGCTAGTAATCATACTATAGTTTGAATAGATTCCTACCCATATTGTACTAATAAAAACCGAAATTAGTATATTATCCGTACTGTATATTACTGTTTGACCGATCTTTGAAAAAATAGCAGCCCTAACCAATTTTGTAATTCCAGCTGTTTCAGACTGGTTTAATTTCTTCGGTTTTATTTTCTTTAAGTAAGGATATTTTCTTTCAACAACATTGCTTATTTGAATGTTAGAAATAATTGTAAGTACAACATCTACCATCAAATATGCAAAATAGTTATGTACTGAAATTAATAGAAAAGATAAAATAAAAAAACGAATAAACCTAAAAATAATAATATTTTTAGTATTTATATCTGAGCGCTGATCGGCAATCAGCAACGATCTTTTATACGAAAAAAAATAACTAGCACCTGTATTAAGAACTGTAATCCAGTATATTAGATAAATACCCTCCACACTATTTGGAAGGTTTACAACATACTTCAAAAATGGAGTTACTAGTGCACCAATTACAACAACAATAATACCAATAGTGTTGTACACATTTTTGTATAATCTCATCAAAGAAGTAGTTTTTTCTTCATCGCCGGTTGCCAAAGGTTCATAAAGAGCAAACACTATGGCTGATCCTATTCCAAGTTCAACAAGAGAAAGCACGGATAAAATATTGGTGAATAATCCACTCAGCCCCAGATATTCCATACCTAGCGCTTTAATGAATAACCATCGCAGCAAGAAAGCCATTACAAGATCTACAAATTTATATATAAATGAGTAAGCTGTATTTCTTAGTGTTTTTCTTGTTCTACTTTCACCTTGCATTCAATTTTCCTAATCTTTTACTTCGGAGACTTCGCCATCGTGACCCTGTTGTTATCTCTAACATTATTATAATTTTGAAAGAAGCCAATTTGTAAGGATTAAAAGGTATCAACCAAAAAACCGTCTTTCTTGACGACCGTTCATTTTGCAAGGGCCTCAGAAAATATTCTATTCCTGCCAAAAAAACAAGAATGGAACCATACCTTCTCGCGGAAATTTATACATCATCATTCCAATGCAACAATAAATGATAACCAGCTTAATAATTGGGGATGCGGACAAAATGTTGGACTTTTCTATGATACTAAACCAAGACTCCTTCGGTAGTCAAGAGGGCTCCTTCCCCCCAAAGACAATTTGATCCTTTTTTCGTTATACCAACAAATATAGTCATCAAGTTGGGCATAAAATTCTTCGAGGGATACTCCAGACCACGAACGATTGTAGAACATTTCGTTTTTCAATCTGCCGAAGAAACCTTCACATGCTGAGTTGTCAGGCGAACAACCTTTTTTTGACATCGACCGTACCAGCTTGGCATCGCCCATTCTTTCAATCCAGCCAGGCCATCGATAATGGCACCCACGATCAGTGTGGACCAATGGATGCTCTCCTTCTTGCAATGTGCCTACAGCCTTGTCCAACATTGTGTTTACTAGCTCCGCGTTAGGACTTGGACCTCGAGTCCAGGAGGGAACGTGGCCATCAAAACAGTCTACTATAGGAGAAAGGTAAACTTTGCCAGCGGGGATGCTGAATTCAGTGATGTCGCTGAGCCATTTCTCGTTAGGATTGTCAGCATGGAAATCACGTTTGATTATATTCTCAACCTCTGGGCTGAGTTCACCCTTGTACGAGCTGTATTTCTTTCTCTTTACAAATGGCACAACAAGATTTTCTTCATGCATGAGGCGAAGAACCACCTTCTCTGAAAGTTTGCTCCCATTGGAGGTCAAAACTGTGTGCAACCGACGATAACCATAACATTTCCGGTTTTCATCAAATGCCTTTCTTAGGTTTTCGCGAACAAGGGCATACTTATCTTTTTTAATGGCATCACTTTGGTAGAAATAACTGCTTTTTGCCATTTGTAGAGAAAGTAGCAGATCCTTTATGGAGTACCTGCATGTAAGGGCATCGATAATCATGGCTTTTTCTCTATTTGAGAGTTTATCAATACCGATGCCCTCATCTTTTTTTAATATTTCAGCTGCCTTCTCAAAAATATCCTTTTCCATCTGTAGCTTATAAACCTGCGTCTGGAGCTTGTTTCTTTCTTCTCTTAGGTTATTACATTCAGCTCTAAGAGTGATGTTTCCCTGTGTTGAATCCTTTTCAGATTCTTTTGAGTGTTTCTTTGCCATATCGGGGCTGTCTCCCTCCCCAAGCAATTGCCGTTTCCACAGAGAAACCGCACTACGAGTCACGCCAATCTCTGCTTCAAGCTGCTTTGCAGTCTTTTCACCGGATGCTACGGACACAACAGCGTCCATTTTTTGCTTGTCTGTGTATTGTACTACAGACCGTCCCCTTTTCAAAGGATGACAATCAGAAGGAAGATCTTCATGAACCCATTTTCCAAGAAGCTGGCGGCAAGGATATCCCAGAGCTTTAACTGTACGAGATAGACTCTTACCATGTTCCTTGTAATATTTAACCGCCTCAGCTCTCTGTTCTGATGAATATCCAGATCGGAACTTCTCGTGTAAATCTCCATTTTCAAGGGATTCCCGATACCATATCTTGAGCATACTAAAGGTTGGATACTCAAGTTCTCTGATTACTGCACTAGCATTCTTGTCATACTTGAGGTAAAGATCAACAGCTTTCTTCCTCTTTTCATATGAATACATTCTCTTCTCCTTATGGAGTCCAAGAAAATGTCTTCACCCCCCTATTACCTGAGGATTATGAACTGGCATTGAACACATTTGAAGCCGAGTGTTATGAGATAGGTAATAAAGAAGTTACGGTGAAGGCAAAGGACAGTATCATAAGGCGATTTTTGAAAGACTGTATCTCTCTAGGCTGTACCAGAATATTGGAATTGAATGCCGCCCATGTAACAAGGGCATGCGTGAGGGTGAAGGACAAAGATTCATGGGCAGTGATCAGAGTTTTCTTGAAATTCATTACCATCATGGGCACCGTTGAAACTGACCTGTCCACTCTAGTGCCGCACTACAAGCAGCCTTTTAGGGTTCCTGTTACGTACAGTGAGGAAGAGATCTTAAAGATCGAAAACATAATGGATCGTTCTACTGATATAGGGAAAAGAGATTATGCCATGTTGCTTTTGGCTTCAAGGCTAGGCATGAGATCCTGCGATATAGTGAATCTCACCCTTGATGACCTTACGTATGAAAATGACAAGCTGTATTTTTACCAGCAGAAGACAGGAGAAGGCCATGAACTGCTCATGCTTCCTGAGATTAGGGAGGCTTTGGAAGATTACATAAGCAATGGCCGTCCCAACACCGCAGATCGCAAAGTTTTTATCCGGGAGCATGCTCCATATCAGGGAATTACCACTTCAGCTTTACGTTTTGAAACAGCCAGATACTTTCATGTAGCCGGCATAGATATCAAAGGGAAGAAACATGGTCCCCATGCTTTTCGCTCATCGATGGCAAGCTCCATGGTCAATGATTTAATTCCCTATGAGGTAGTCATAAAGATCCTAGGTCATTCTGATCCAAACGCAATCAAACATTATGCAAAACTTAACGTTGAAATATTGCGTTTGTGCGCTGTTGAAGTGCCCGAACCTTCGGGTAAGTTCAAAGAATTTCTTCAAGGAGGTGGACTCCTATGAAGACGTTACATAGTATTTTGAAAGATGAAATTTCTGGTTTTATGGCTCTGAGGAAGGTCTCTAAATCTAAGAGCACCTACAGGTATGACAAATGTATATTGCAGGGCTTTGATGAATACCTCTGTACAATCTCATGTGACAACAAGAATCTTACAGAAGAACAGTTGACTGGATGGATAAATACTCTTGCCGGACATACTCGAACAATAGTCAGCAAGGTAGTAGTAATCAGAATTTTTTTGAATCAGTTATGCAGTTATGGAATTCACAGCTACATACCTCCTGTTCCTAAAATTCATGATGATTATATCCCTTATATTTTCTCGGAAACAGAACTAGATAGGATTTTCCATGGTGCAGATTATTTGGAGAAATCCAGTATAGTAAGGAAGAACACGCTCATTCATGTGGAAGAACCCATGATTCTAAGGCTGATGTGTGGTTGCGGACTACGCATCGGGGAGACGCTGTCCTTGAAAATGGGGGATGTCGATCTTATTGCAGGAGTACTGACCCTCAAATGTACCAAAGGGGATAAACAAAGGCTTGTACCAATGCACCATTCCTTAACTGAAATACTTGGACACTATTGCATGGCTATGGGGATAGTTGGTTGTCCTGAAAGCTATCTGTTTCCAACTATTGACCCTTTGGAACCAGTAACTCCAAAAAATGCAATGCACAAGTTCGATGATCTTCTGGAGCTGGCAAAAATATCTCTACCAGGCAGGAAGAAAGGACAAAGAGGGCCCTGCCAGCATTGTCTGAGGCATGTTTTTGTATTCAAGGCATTTTCTAATGCAGATAAGGCTGGACGTAGGATTGATGACGTAGTTCCTTATCTTTCCATTTACCTTGGACATGACAGCCTGCGCGAAACAGAAAAATATTTGAAATTCAGTAGTGAAATGTTTCCAGAAGCCATGGAACTGTTCGGAGAATATACCGCACAGATTTTTCCGGAGGTGAATTACGATGAGTGAACCATCAATGTTCTTGAAACTGCTGGATGACTTTATCACCAGCTACCTGCCTTGTTCTGTCGGGGCAAGTCCCAATACGATTATTTCTTATAAATATGCCTTTCGGCTGTTGATTGAGTTCATGTATTCCATAAAAGGGATACCAGCAGACAAGATTACTTTCGATCTTCTTGGCTATGATACTCTCCTGGAGTTTTTCAACTGGATTGAAAAAGTCCGCGGTTGTAGCGTCTCGACCAAAAACCAGAGGTTGTCGGCAATCCTTTCATTTTCTGCGTATGCACAGAACAGGGACCTTTCAGCCGCTTCAGTTTTTAGAACCAGTGTACTGAAAATCCCAATGAAGAAAGGGCAAAAGAAGCAGCGGACAGTTTTTACCACTCAAGAAATCTCCATATTGCTTCGCCTGCCTGATGATCGTAAAAAAATCGGGCTGCGCAACAAGGTACTCTTTAGCTTTATGTATGCAAGTGGTGCCCGAGCACAGGAAGTCTGTAATCTGACTGTAGGCGATGTAGATACCCATACCAAGGGTGCAAAGCTAAAGCTAAAGGGAAAAGGAGGAAAATCAAGGAGGATCGGTATTCCTGATACCTGTGGGGAGATGTTGCTAAAGTATATTGTCCACAGGGGAATAGGAGACAAGCCTGATCGGCATGTATTTTCTAGCCAAACTCATGAGCAGATGACCATCTCCTGTATTGAGGGCATCTTCGATAAATATGTGCCCCAGGCAAAAGACGAGTATCCAGATTTATTCAAGGAAACCAGTTATACTCCTCACTCAATGAGGCATACAACTGCTTCCCATATGCTGGAGGCAGGGGTTCCTATTGTCGTCATCAAGAATTTTCTTGGTCACAAATCACTTCAGACCACTCAGATTTATGCTGAGCTTTCGCAGAATACCATAGACAAACATCTAAAGGATTGGAATGAAAAATGGTTTCCATACGACTCAAGAGAATCAAATGCAAACGAACCCAATGGAAAAACAATACCTAATTTCTTGAGCATCAAGTAAAAGAACCTCAACGATTATCCGAGAAGATTTTAAGTAACTGTTTTTTCTATTAAACTTTAGAACAATCATCTCGGATAACTATACTTCTAAGATAAATATGTATAACGCCGAACTGGCGCACGAACTATAGATTACCAATAAATAATGTTAACTTCCTGACATTTTATTACTCAATTCCAATGTCACGATTAATACAGACAAATAAATCTTGAAAATAAAAGGAATACCATGGTCTTCACTGTTGTAAACAGGAGTGTTTTCTGCTAAAGTTTGAGTAATAAAATATTACTCAAACAAAGGCAGGGAAACCATGTACATTGACACCTTGGTCGACATGCCGGACATCCCCGGCAAGATTGTGATACAGAGGAAGAAGGACTCGGCCTACGTCCATTATGAGTACGACAGGGTCTACGACCCGACCAGGAAGTTCAACGTCCCCAAGCGGGTCGTCATCGGCAAGGTCTCGGGAAAGGACGGGGGCAAGATGCACCCGAACCAGAACTACCTGAAGCACTTCCCGTCGGCCCAGATACCCTCTGCCAGGGCCTCTTCCTCCAGAAGCTGCTGCATGAGGATAGGTCCCTGGATGGCAATCAGGAGCATAATCGCACACTACGGGCTTCAGCAGATCATCGTGGGCATTGCGGGTGGTGAGGCGGGCTTCTTGCTGGACCTCGCCGCGTACTCTTTGGTCAGCGAGAACAATGCCGGCCAGTACTATCCCGACTATGCCTACTGCCACCCGCTGTTCACCGATGGCATGCGGATATACAGCGACAGCAAGGTCTCCGACTTCCTCTCAACCATGCCCGAGCATTGGAGCGTGGACTTCCTGGACGTTTGGAATGCCAGGGCCGACCACCGCGAGAGGATCTACATCTCCTACGACTCGACCAACAAGAACTGCCAGGCCGGTGAGATCACGATGGTGGAGTATGGGCACCCGAAGGATGACAAGGGCCTTCCGGTGTTCAACTATTCCATCGCCTACGACAGGACGAACAGGATCCCGCTCTTCTACGAGGACTATCCCGGCAGCATCGTCGACGTCAGCCAGCTGCAGTTCATGCTGCAGAAGGCGAGCAGCTACGGCTACCGGCGCTGCGGCTTCATCCTCGACCGCGGCTATTTCTGTAAGGCGAACATACAGTTCATGGACCGGTGCGGCTATGACTTCGTCATCATGGTCAAGGGCATGAAGGAGCTCGTGTCGACTCTGGTATTAGAGCACAAAGGGAGTTTCGAGAGCAACCGCAGCTGTTTTATCAGGGGCCACAGGATCTACGGGAAGACCGTCAAGATAAGGCTTTACGCAGAAGACGGCAGTGAGAGGTTCTTCCATATCTTTTACAGCACGTCCCTGCAGCACTCAGAGAGGGATGAGTTTGAGGTGAGGCTCGAGAGGATGGGGAAGTTCCTCACCAAGAACCTCCAGAAAAGCGTTGCGCCCACCCGGCCGTTCCACCATTACTATGAGCTCTACCTCAATGAGAAGACCAAGGCACTCGTGCATTGGAAGGAGAAGGCTGATGTGATAGAGGAGGAGCTCGATCTCTGCGGGTACTTCTGCATCATCACATCGGAAAAGATGCCGGCCCAGGAGGCGCTGGATCTCTACAAGGGCAGGGACGCCTCGGAGAAGCTCTTCCGGAGCGACAAGTCGTACCTTGGGAACAAGAGCCTCAGGATCTGCTCGCAGGAGTCGGCCGAGGCCAAGGTGTTCATCGAGTTCGTCGCCCTCATCATCCGCAACAGGATGTACACCCTGCTCAAGGATGCAATGGAAAGGATGGGCAAGAGACCCAACTTCATGACCGTCCCGGCGGCACTGAAGGAGCTGGGCAAGATCGAGATGGTGAGACAATTCGACGGGGTCTACCGGCTGGACCATGCCCTGACCAAGACGCAGAAGGTGATCATGGAGGCCCTGGGCCTGGACAAGAACAATGTGGATGAGACCGCTCTCTTGGTGAGCAGCGCACTGGGCTCGGAGGCATATGCAGCAATCGATTGCGATGTCGAAACTGAGGAGGATGAGTATGGCGAGAACGAAGACTCTTGAGAGCGTTGATGCAAGGATCAAGAAGGCACAGGAAGCTGTTGAGAGGACGAAGGCCAGATATGATGCCGCCATCTCCGAGCTCGGGGCATTGTATGACGAGAGAAAGGCACTTCAGGTAAGAGAGCTTGCCTCTGCAATAGAAAAGAGCGGCAAAAGCTATGAGGAAGTGCTGGGATTCGTCAAGAACGGAAAGCGTTGAAGGTCTGATCCTGAGTTTGAGTAATAAAATGTCAGGAAGTTAACATTGATCGGCGATGACTTCAAGGTGCTACAGATCATCAACATCCTCTACGGTCGAGGGACCTTGCTCTCCATCGATGAGAAAGCCCCGAAACTGGAAGAAGAGGTAAGCGCTTCTTCAGACCAGAAGGCTTCGGAATAATCCCCTACCCCGAAAATTCAATTACGTTTTGAAAGTACCTTTTGTCAAAAGGCGGGAAAACCATGTCTTTTTCCATCCGGAAAATTGAAATGCTGGAAATGCCGAAAATTGCGATGCTGTCTACAATCGCCTTGCTAGTTCCCATCGCATTGATTGGATAGGCAGCTTTATCGGTAGAAAGGCAGATTACCTTCTTAACTCCTGCTTCGATACATGCAGTGAGAACATTATCGGTTCCGACAACATTTGTTCGGACTGCTTCCATCGGGAAGAATTCACATGAGGGAACCTGTTTCAATGCTGCAGCTGAAAAGACATAATCCACACCATACATGGCATCTTTTAAACTTTGTAGATCCCGGACGTCTCCGATATAGTACTTGATCTTATCATTATGGTAGAGATGACGCATATCGTCTTGCTTTTTCTCATCTCGCGAGAAGATACGTATTTCTTTTACCTCAGTGGTTAAGAAACGTTGGAGGACTGCGTTACCGAAGGACCCAATACCGCCTGTGATAAGGAGAGTTTTATTCTTGAACATGACTATTCCCTAATAATATTTTAAAGGGGGGTATCCCCTTAGCTCCACCTGTAGTATAATTATGCAAAAGCTATTTTTTCCATACGATGGGGTAAAATGGAGCGGAAGAATGATTTTCCCAACACATATAGAGAATTCATAGAAATGTTCCCCAATGATACTGCCTGTGTGTCCTTTTTGGCAAAATTGCGTTGTTCTAAGGGGGTATCTGCCCGATTTGTAAGCAAGCAGTTATTACTAAACCGACGACCTTGGAAAATATCATACGTGCGTGGCTATGAGTGGAATTAAGTTTTTAGGAATAAATATACATAAAAATACGTAAATACGTATATTTATTCCTTAGGTGGAGCTAAGGGAATACCCCCCTTATTTTAAATATGTTCCCAATTGCAAAATATATAAGAATACCTCGTGAGTTTTCAATCTTTATAATGTCGCGAAAGGCGAGCCCTGATAGCTCATAGATGATTATCCATGGCTTCTATGCACATTCAAGTTTCCAGCGTGAAGATATCGAGGGATTCGTCAATCTCTTCTCTTTTGTGATGAATTCTCCAGTAGAAGGTAAGCTTCATACCAACACGTGGGTACACCTCACCTAGCCATTGGATTAGAATGGCTTAGGCAATGCAAGAGTAAGGATGTATTATGGGTTTGAAGCTATTTCAGGCATCCCAGGCCTGTTCCAGCTGTTCTGGCGTCAGGAGCCAAGGTCGGAACTGAGACCAGTCGATGTCCTTGGCCTTGGCCTCTGAATTCATTATCACCGTTATCCTGTCCAGCAGGAACTTCAGGTATAGCGTGGGATTACATTTGTTGAGTATCGCAGTCTGCATCACAGTCATGAGCTTGGTCCAGGCGAGAGCTCCTCGCTCGGTAGAGGCGAAAAGACTGTTTTTGCGTGAAATTACGAAGGTTTTGATTTCCCTCTCCTGGAAATATGCGCAGTTTCGCATTATTTCAGATATGCGAACTTTTGGAAGATGCGCAGGAACAGCCAAGAACCATCACCCATAGGGTCAATTGTAGTATAGCCGC
>JAEINL010000091.1 GCA_016342655.1 Sphaerochaeta sp.
ATAAAAAGTTCAGGGATACCCGGCATGATGATCCCTGGAGGTTTTAAGGAGGAGGAAATTATCATTTTCGGCTTACAGATTAAGCTTACGCTCTGAGCGATGAACTACCCAATTCAGAGAAGAATCCTTGAAATACACCTACGTACATTCTATCCATGAGGAGAGATACTACTAATACAAAGCAGATGAACTTTTTCACCATAGTAGCCAAGCCAAAACCATGCTACAATCGAGCAAATATATAATAAGGTAGAACCCTATCCATGATACATTCAGATACGAAGCTTTCAGTAGCCCAGACTATCTTAAAAGGTGTACAAAAATGATCATACCTTACCTAGTGTTCCTGCATCTTTCAGGAAGTGTTTCTGGCATGTTGCTCAGACGCATGCGAATCCCAGCAGGAGCCCTCATCGGCTCGCTCTTGGCTGCAATGGTATTCAATTCAATGTACCCGGTTATTCCAGCCTACCCCAAGGATTTGCGTCTCGGTATCCAGATACTCTCAGGGATGGTCATTGGAACCCGCTTTACCCAAGCTGACATCAAGACACTCAAGACGATGGTACTGCCTGTACTTATTTTGGTTGTCATGTTGCTCTCCATAAACATGGGCTTTGCGTATCTGATGAGTTCCTTCACCACCTTGTCTTTCATGACCTCGTTCTTTGCCTGTGCCCCAGGAGGAGTCTCCGACCTAGCCCTGGTTGCAGCAGACTTCGGTGCGACAATGGAGCATGTGGCCCTCTTGCAGCTCTTCAGGCTTATATCTGTCATCATCATCTTCCCTCCTTTGATACGAAAAATGATCGCGCCGTCTGAAAGGGTTCTTCCTTCAAAAGATATGCAAGCATCTGAGGTAAAAGCCAAACCGAACAAGCAACACTACCTGAGCTATCTCATCTCAGTGGCTACAGCCTTTGGTGGGGGAGTCTTTTTTGTCATGTTGGGTATCCCTGCAGGAGCTATCCTAGGTTCGATATTCGCTATCGCACTGCTAAACCTTGCCACTGATGGAGCGGCCTACCCTGCATCGCTCAAGCCAATGGTGCAGATTTTTGCTGGATGTTATATCGGCAGCAAAGTAACCATCCAGACGCTCTTAGAAGGCAGAGTCCTGCTTCTTCCTGCCTTAATCCTGCTTGTAGAGCTCTTTATCATGGCATTTCTCACAGCCTTTGTGCTGTACAAGGTCTGTCACCTCAACTGGGGCACGGCAATATTCAGTGCAACACCAGGTGGGATCACAGAGATGGGGCTCATCAGTGACGAGCTGGGCCTTGAGACACCCAAGATTGTGCTGATGCATACCTTTAGGATTCTTGCTGTACTGGGAGTATTGCCCCTCATAGCCCAGTATCTGGGCTGAGGGGACGTACGCACTTACGCCGGATTGTAGAGATTGGACGTTGGGAACTTTGGATCACTGGTGACATTGAGCACCAGCTTCCTGAGACCCGAAGAGTCTCCAGATGACGGGATATGGGTCATGTGAACCTCACAGCCGTGCAGGAGAGGAAGCACCTCTGCTGCCCTTCTTGCATCTTCGCTGATCGCACAACTCATGGCAAGACATATCAGCACCTCATCAAGATTAAGGCTTACCCCCCTTCCCTTGAGGACATCACGCTTCATCTTTGTTACAGACTGCATGATTGCCGGTGAGATAAGGTCAACCTCATGGTCTATACCAGTCAGGACCTTTACCGCGTTGAGAATCAAGGCTGAAGAAGCATGCATTAAAGGAGAATTACATCCTGTAACCATCCTTCCATCTGGAAGGAGTATCGCAGCTGCACAGATAATACCATTGATGCCCTTGTTGCGCTTGATACCATCTTGGAGAGCCTTCATTGAAGCAGGGACCACCTCACGGTCATCAGAAGAGAGCTTGGCACTAGCCATGATAGAACGGCTACGGTCGACAGTGTCTTTGGTTCCAATTCCCTGCACATATTCACAGGCCGCACGATAATAGCGTCTGATTATCTCCTGCTGACCAGCTTTTCGAACCACCTCATCATCGATGATACCAAAGGCACAGCGGTTTACACCCATATCAGTAGGACTCTTGTAGATGCAATCCTCTCCAGTAATCTTCTGCAGGATACGTTTGAGCAGAGGATAGGCCTCAAGGTCGCGTGAGTAGTTTACCGCAATCTGGTTATATGCACTTACATGGAAATGGTCGATGAGATTCTGGTCTCCAATATCTGCGGTAGCACTTTCGTAGGCTATGTTGACCGGATGGTCAATGGGCAGGTTCCAGATGGGGAAGGTCTCAAACTTTGAATACCCACTTTTTCGGCCGGCCCTGTGGTCATGGTACATCTGAGAAAGGCACGTACCAAGCTTGCCAGAACCAGGACCTGGGGCTGTGACAATGACTACCGGCCTCTCTGTCGGTATGTATGGGTTTGAGCCATAGCCTTCCTCACTGGCGATCAGGTCAACGTTGTTGGGATAGCCACGGGTCGCATGGTGGGTATAGACGGTGATACCCCGCTGTTCAAGCAGGTTCTTGAACTGTATGGCGCCTGGCTCATCATCAAAGCGGGTAATGACAACACGAGTCACCTTCAGCCCCCATTTCAAAAAGTCGTCGATCATCTTGAAGACATCGGTATCGTACGTGATACCAAAGTCACTGCGCATCTTACGCCTTTCTATGTCACCAGCATGGATGCAGATAATGACATCAATCTGGTCCTTCAGGGACTGGAAGACTCGCATCTTCACATTAGGGTCAAACCCTGGCAGTACACGCGAAGCATGGTAGTCAAACAACAACTTGCCGCCACACTCAAGATAGAGCTTGCCGTTCTGTGCTACCCGCTCAAGGATATAATGCCTCTGCTCCTCCAAATACTTCTCGTTATCAAACCCAATGGTGCCCAAAGCATTGCTCCTTAAAAATATATCTGTTTGCTAATCTTCTTTGCTGTGTCGGCATCAAAGATTTTGGCTATGATCGCCAAGGAAAATTCTACGGCACTGCCGGCTGCCTGGGCTGTGATGAGATTCCCATCTGTTATGACTTTCTCATTCTCCAGGACTAGACCTTCAATCTCAGTTCCGGGGTAGCCTGTGACCCGTTTACCATCCAATAGGCCGGTCCTGCCAAGGACTTTTGAAGGGGCTGCACAAATGGCGGCAACCACTCCCTTCTGGCTTGTCTTGATAGCAAGCTCCAATACGGAAAATGAGGATGCAAGGTTCGCCGAACCTTCGCCCCCTCCAGGGAGTATCAGAGCATCATAAACTTTGTCACATTCACTAAAAAGCTTGTCACAGACCACCCCAAGGCCATGGGAACCATGGACAGTAAGGGAGGAAAGGCCTGCTATGGTAACCTTTGCACCACTTCTTCTGATCAGATCGATAGGGGTGATGGCCTCAACCTCTTCAAACCCCTCTGCCAAGATAACCAATACTGATGGAACCATACGGACCTCCTATAGGGGAAGGGCAGTGCCCTCCTCAAGTCGAGCCTTGCGAAGCAGTTCACAAGCATGTAGCATTATTCGTTCGGTCTCATCCCATCCGATGCATGCATCGGTGACGGAGATCCCATATTTCAATTTGGACAGATCGTCAGGAATCTTCTGAGCCCCACCAAAGAGATTGCTCTCCAGCATGAAGCCCCTGATGGAGGTCTCCCCCCAGCTTACCTGATCAACTATTGAGCGAAGCACCCGCTTCTGGCGGTCATAGTGCTTGCGGGAGTTGGCATGGCTACAATCGACAATGATGGCGGGATTGAGGTTGTTGCTTGTCATCAGCGTACGGGCCGACTCCACATCGTCCTCATAGTAGTTGGGACTATTATCACCACCACGAAGGATGAGATGACAGCAATCGTTGCCCGTAGTCCTAAAGATCGTACTGGCCCCAAGGTAGTCCATTCCAATGAAGGAAGCCGGGCTGTATGCACATTTGATGGCATTGATCGCATTGAGCAGATCTCCGCTGGTGCTGTTCTTGAAACCCACAGCAACACTGAGCCCACTGGCAAGGTTACGGTGTATCTGACTCTCGGTGGTCCGTGCCCCGATGGAGGACCAGCTCATCAACTCGTCAATATACTGGGGAATAATGGGGTCGAGCACTTCACACCCTACAGGAACTCCCAGAGAGACAATCTCAAGCAAGAGCGAGCGTGCTTGTGCTATTCCTTCTCCAATCTCATAGGAGCCGTCCATCCACGGATCAAGGATCAGGCCTTTCCATCCCAGAACAGTACGGGGCTTTTCAAAGTATGCCCTCATGACAATGAACATCTCAGAGCTCACCTCTTTTGCCAGAGCCTTGAGCTTTCCTGCATATTCAATAGCAGCCTTTCGGTCATGCAGAGAACAGGGACCTACGATTGCTAGCAACCGATGGTCCCTCCCTTGGATGATATCATTGACTGTCTGCCGACTTTGGGCGATATATGTTGCTGTCGACTTGTCAACAGGGAACCTTTTTGCAAGCTCCTGGGGAGTTGCAAGAGGTTCAGTCTTTTTAATTCGTATGTCTACATTAGCCATCACTAACCCTTTTCTTGAGGTATACCATATCTTTGAGGCAAGGCTCAACCCTATTTTTCCTCTTTGGGTCCCTCATTACTGGAGAGTCTCGAATACAGGAATCGTTTGATCTTCTGGGTGGGTGTCCGCTGGAATGGCTCCTCATGCAACTCTACAGTACTGATACGGCTGAAGGCACTGAGCTCCTTGTTCACATCCTCACGGATCTTTGCAATATACTTCTTCGCCTCCACTTTTGCATCGTTGACATTCAGTGCCATTTTCTGGGCGAATGAGTCGAGGTCAATCTTGATCAGGGCTAACAGGCCCCCATCCTCAGGAACAACCAGGGACTCCGAGACAAAGCTCAGATTGTTGATGACAGCCTCAATGTGTTCAGGATAGATATTCTCCCCTCCCGAGCCCAGGATCATGGTCTTGGTTCGGCCCTTGATGGCCAACCGGCCCTGCTTGTCAAAGAAGCCCAGGTCTCCTGTGCGGAAATATCCGTCTTTGGTGAAGACCTCTTCGTTGAGCTTGGGATTGTCGTAGTAGCCTTGCATGACATTTGGACCCTTGACAAGAATCTCTCCCACACCGGTCTCAGAATCCTTGTTTTCGAGGATTACATCCACATGGTCGACTAGCTTGCCTATCATACCCACATGGTGTTTCTTGGGCAGTCCACCCGCTATAAGGGGGGATGTCTCGGTTAGTCCGTACCCAATGGAGTAGGGGAATTTGGCATCGGCCAGGAACTGCTCGACATCTCGGTCCAGTGGGGCTCCTCCGATACCAAAGAACTTCAGCTTACCTCCGAAGGTGACCTTAAGCTTTCGTCCGATTATCCTGGAGATAATCCTTTTGGTCGGACCGAATTTTAGCCAAGGCTTGAGCTTCTCATTGTCACGCATTACAGGAAGCACCGAACTGCGGTAGATCTTCTCCATCAACAGGGGGACGCTCATCAGAAGCTTCGGCCTCACAGCCTTGAGTGCGGGAAGCAGGATGCTCGGAGCCGGAGCCTTGCCTAGGTAGGTAATCTCAGTACCACACATCAGTTCAAGGATCTGCCCTGTAGTGAACTCATAGACATGGCTGATAGGCAAAATAGAGAGGACATGGTCCCCAGGCTTGAAGTCAACATAGACATCTGTGGAGACATCAGCATTCCAGACCAGGTTCTTATGGGTAAGCATGACTCCCTTGCTGCTACCAGTGGTTCCACTGGTATAGATCAGGGAGGCGAGGTCCTCTTCCTTAGCCGTGCTTGTTGAGCGCAATTCCTGGGCTTTCTTGTCCAGTTTTCTTCTTGTAATGTCTCTTCCAGGGGCTGAGGCAAACTGATCCTTGTCCGTAAGGTTGGCACTGATGGGGTCAGGGATATGGAACAGATCCTCCATCCTTACAAGCATGGAAGGATCCTTTGCGACAAAGGGGATAACCTTTTCAAAGTTCTTGACGTTAACGACGATACCCTTCGCACCACATTGCTCCAGAATGGAGCAGGCTTCCTTGGAGGAGAAGTCAGGCAGGACGGGGACAGCAACACATCCAATTGAGGTGATGCCAAAGTAGGCGACTATCCAAGTGGGGCAACTCTCGCCCAGAATGGCAATCTTATCGCCATGGACAAACCCAGCTTCAAGCAGGGTAACGGCAATGCTGTCCTTCATGCTCTTCATTTGGGCATAAGTAATGAGACTCTCATCATCGTTAAAGATGCGAAGTGCAACACGTTTGCCATATCTGGATGCAGTACAATCCACCACGGCATTCATCGTGTACTCATTCACAGCCTTCATGGTGAGTCCATCGGCTCTCTTAAGCTTACTGATACGCTTGAGGGACCAGATGTCTTTCTTCTTGTTTTTCTTGCTTTGCTTGTCAGTGTTCTTCTTACTCATGACTTCTCCATATTTCCCCCGTAGCATTGGCCTTTCTCACAGACGGTGAAGGAAGTCTTCATCTGTACTTTGGCAAGGTCAGACAAGAGGGATGGTGTGTTATTCGTGCCTGAGAGATGAATAAAATATACATGCTCTCCAGTAAATTCACTTTCTTGCAGAAACTGTAAAGCCTGGACATTGGATAGGTGTCCATACAAACCAGAGATTCTCTGTTTCAGATAATACGGATAGGGTCCACTATAGAGCATCTGCTCATCATAGTTGGCCTCTAGAAAGAGGATGTTGCTGCTTTTTGCCAGCAGCAACTGCTCTTGAGTATAGCAACCTGTATCAGTGAGGACCATCAGATTCATACCCTCATAGGTGACATTCCAACCAACAGAGCCACCACTGTCATGGCTTGTCTCAAAACAACTGAGGACAAAAGGACCTATAGGGAACTTCTCTAGAGGTCGGACCAGTGCAACACACTCTTGGGGGATTCCAAGCTTGTCAAAGACAACAGGCTCCTTTTCCACCATGGCAGTATGGAGGTAGATGGGAACGTGCAGTTTTCGAGAGATGACCCCCAGGCCTTTGGCATGGTCGGGATGGAGGTGGGTTACGCAGACACCGGCCACAGACGAGATATCAAGGCCTATGCCAACCAGACGTCTTTGTAACTCGACGCCACTATACCCCTGGTCGATCAGAACCGATGTTTCACCATCAGAAAAGACATAGCAATTTCCGTTGGAGCCGCTGCCCAGCACTGCATAACGGACCATTAGGAGGCCCCCCATTCGAGCAGTTTGCCGAGGTCGAACCCTGCATGAGCTCTGCCTTTGGTGCGGAGTATGGGAGTCTTCAGAAGCTCTGGGTGTTCCTTAAGCTCCTCCTGTATGGAAAATTCTCGATACTGGTATCCTTCTTTGGTGTAGAAGGCACAAGAGGTATCCAGAAGATCCTCATCGGGAATAGCTTGAAAAAGGGAGTTCCACTCACCATCGGAGAGAGAACGCTCGGCAAGGTTGACAAACTGGTAAGGCAACGAGCGCTCCTTGCATGCGCGCAAGGCTTTGGCTGTTTCTTTACATTTCTTTGTGCCAATAATCTGAAGCATAAAAACCCCTATGTCTGGATATACACACAAAGTATATATGACACAGGGGAAATATGCAAGATTTCTGACACAGCACACGCTATCTGTCGAATAAAATAATCTGCTAGTAAACCTTAACTACGAGGATTAACTTACAAATAGCTGAGCTATCTCCTGCTTGTAGAGCTTATTGATCTCAAAGCGCTTGAGTTCCTGTTTTGCACTCAACTCCACCCCGATTTCAAATGACTTGGGAATAATGATGATCCTGCTTATATGCTCATAGCTCTTGAAGCCATGCTTCACATGTATGATCTCATTGATGGAGGCTTCCACCAAGGCCTTTACCTCTTTCATGCTGGCAAGCTTGTCAACAAGGTAAGGAATCTGTTCTTTGGTAAGATACTCTTCAATACTCTTTCTGTTCAGAACCACCAAAGCCCCTAGGTATTTCTTGTCCTGACCCAAGACCACAGCACTTTCCACATATTCACTTTCGCAAATCTTCGCTTCAATGGGTACAGGTTCGAGGTTCTCTCCCCCTAACAGTACGATGGTGTCCTTTGCACGGCCTGCAAGGGTAAACTCACCGTGATGGGTCCAGACGCCAAGATCACCGGTATTGAGCCATCCGTCGGCAGAGAGGACAGCCTTGGTCAATTCAGGACGCTTATAGTACCCCTTCATGACCTGCGGACCACGGACCATTACGATACCTTTTTCTCCAGGGGAGACATCCCTACCCTGATCATTTACAATTTTCACTTCAGTACCTATAAGGGGACTGACAGTACGCTTGATTCCGTGATTCAGGTTTCTGATTGCAACCACAGGAGCGCTTTCAGTCAGACCATACCCATCGAGGAGCTTGATCCCGATGGAAGAGAAGAACATGTCTACACTTTCACTGAGAGAGCCACCCCCACTGACACCGGCAATGAAGTTCTTGCCCAACTTCTGCTTTACCTTACCATAGACCAGGTGGTCACCTAGCTTGTAGAGGGGAAAGAGTAAGGCTGTAGGGAGAATGGACCTCATTATGTCAAGGAAGCGAATGTGCTTCTTGAAGGTGGCCACTTCCCCAACAAGGAGATCCCTGTTGTGATTATAGTGCTTGGCAATCGAGACAAAGAATGCGAAGAGAGCTTTTGAGACAGGGCTCTTTGCCTTCATGCTGTTGAACACACCACTTTTGACAGCCTCCCAGATTCTGGGAACAGATCCCATCCAATGAGGGTTCACCAACGAGAGGTCTGCAATGAGAATTGATCCAAGGGGCTTGGAGTATGCAATGGTAGAGGCCTGGCTGACAACGACATACTGAAGGATCCTTTCAAAGGAGTGCCATACAGGAAGGACACTGAGCCATTTCTGAGCAGGCGCCAGAGTGGTGATTACCTTAGGCAGTGCCTCCAGCTGGTAGGCAAAGTTCGTGTGTGAGAGTACGACACCCTTTGGTTCGCCGGTTGTCCCACTGGTAAAGATGATGGTTGCTGTCTCGTCAGCCTTTCCCTTCATCCTTTCATCCTCAATGCTCTGGGCAACCAATGGATCATTCAAAAGCTGATGACCTTCGCTAAGGAGCCCCTCAAACAGCAGGACCTCAACGCCTTCTGTAATGGTTGCATTGCCAAGGCTCTCTGAGGTGAATTCCCTGTCCATGACAACAAAATGCTTCAGAGCGGGAAGTTTATCCTTGAGATTGAGAACCTTGCGAAGTTGTACGGCATTTTCCACAAAGCAGAAATCAGCTTCTGTGATGCCAAGGATGAAGCTGATCTCATACGGCATGGCATCACGCCCACGAGGGACGTCCGCCGCTCCAAGGGTCAGGATAGCCAGGTCACTGAGAAGCCACTCACTGCGGTTGTCGCTGATAAGGCCTACGTTATCCCCACGTTTCATTCCACGATGGGAAAGGGATGCTGCCAACGCATTGACATCACCGAAAAGCTGGGAGTAGGAAACGCTCTGGAATACGCCGCCCTTGTCCTTGCTCATCTGCACTGAGTAACCTGGATAGGTCTTGACAATGTTTGCAAATATCTGCGGGATGGTTTTATACATACTATTTCCTCCATGGAAAGTCTATCTTTTTTATATAACACTTTTTCATATTTTGTCAATCTGTCAGGATAGTAATTCAGAGCATTTCCCTATATTTTGCTAAAAACCTAGAATACAAACAATAATTTGAGTCTGAAAACAAACGCAAAAAGAAAAGATACACAGAGAAAGAACCTCAAATTGGAAGGATTCACCAACAGTTTTTATCGGAAAAGCCTTCTCCTATCGTAAAAGCCCAATACCTGCCCATTCTTGACTAGGGAGAGGCAAAAAACCATAATGAGTGGATACTTTTCGAAGGAGCATTCCCCATGAACGAACGGATTTCCGCGTTGCTCAAGAGAGAGCCAAGCCCAGTGGTCGTCACTGCTGAAGGTTGGGTACGTACCAAACGTGACAGCAAGACCGTATGTTTCCTTGAGGTGAACGATGGTTCTTGCCTCAAAGGACTGCAAATTGTCATCGACAAGGAGCAGTTTGCCAATGACCTCTTGCTCGACTCCCTCTCCACTGGTTCTTCAGTTATCTGCAAGGGCCCCATTGTTGAGAGTGCAGGCGGCTCACAGCGGGTAGAGATGGCCAGCCTGGACATCACCCTTGTCGGAGATTGTCCTACTGACAGCTATCCCTTGCAGAAGAAACGTCACACTATCGAATACCTCAGGGAGATCGCCCACCTCAGGCCCAGGACCAATATGTTTGGCGCTGTGACGAGGGTAAGAAATACCCTTTCCTATGCTGTACACCAGTACTTCCAGGAGAACGGGTTTGTCTATGTGAACACCCCTATCATCAGCAGCAGTGATGCTGAGGGAGCAGGCCAGCAGTTTCTGGTCACCACCCTCGATCCCAAAAACCCTCCTCTGACTGAAGAAGGCAGTGTTGATTATTCCAAGGACTTCTTTGGCAAGAAATCCTTCCTTACCGTCAGTGGACAGCTTGAAGGTGAAACCTATGCAATGGCAATGAAGAACATCTACACCTTCGGACCCACCTTCAGGGCAGAGAATTCCAACACCAAGCGACACCTTTCAGAGTTCTGGATGGTGGAGCCAGAGATGGCATTCTGTGACATCGAAGGGAACATGGAGATTGCAGAGTCCTTTTTGAAGTACTTGTTCACAGCTGTGCTTGAGCATTGTGAAGAGGATATGGCCTTCTTCTCCCAGTTTGTGGAGAAAGGCATGGTCGACACCCTCAGAGGCATTGTTGACACTCCCTTTGTAAGGCTTCCCTACACCGATGCGATACAGGAACTGGAGAAGCATGCCTCGAAGTTCTCCTTCCCTGTAGCTTGGGGAAATGACCTGCAAAGCGAGCACGAGAAGTTCCTCACTGAGGTTGTCTTCAAGAGCCCGGTCATAGTCACAGACTATCCCAAGGACATCAAGGCCTTCTACATGAAGCTCAATGCAGATGGCAAGACAGTACGTGGCATGGATGTGCTCGTCCCCCGTCTTGGTGAGATCATCGGAGGATCTGAGCGCGAGGCAAACCTCGATACATTAACGCAGCGCATGCTGGAGATGAAGATCAAGCCTGAAGAGTACTGGTGGTACCTGGACCTCAGAAGATTCGGTTCTGTACCCCATGCTGGGTTCGGACTGGGCTTTGAGAGGGCTGTACAGTATGTTACCGGCATGGCAAACATACGTGATGTCATCCCATTCCCCAGAGCTCCAAGGCTCGCAGACTTTTAGGAATACAACCAGATGGCGGCTGAAAAGCCGCCATCATTATAGGTAGGCCTATCAAAAAGAGAAATTCTTAGTATCGAGAAAATTCCATCAGATGCTTCATCAACATAAAGACTGTAGTTGAGGACTCCTCCGTTGCTGGAGAGAAGTGATCAAGCCTTTCATATAGCTTTTCGGCTCTCTCAACCAAGGAAAGCATATTATAGCCTTCTCCAAGTGAGGCCTTTTCCTTTGTAACGAGTGTTTTCCTTTTCTACGTTTCTTCTCTATTTCTCTTGAAGCCATTACTTCTCCTTCTCGCAAACCAGCTCTTCATAGCTATCAAGATGATTCAGATAGGGGATAGCTCCATACTTACCCTTAAGATAATTGGTTTCGAAATTCTCGTTTGCACGAACCTTTTGCGCTTTAAAATCGGAAAGGGAATACAGATGCGCTGCCTCAAACCTATCCTTTTCAACGAACCAAAGCTGATCTTTTCTCAGTAGCTCAGACCGAAGGAAAACTGAATTCTGTGAGGTAATGATAAGTTGAGAACCCTGCTTATTCAGCTTTTGATCATTGAACAGTGAAAACAATTTCAAAACCAAGTTGGGATGCAGCCTTGCATCAAACTCATCTACAAAGAGGATCCCCCCTGATTCAAGGGTATCAAGAATAGGTCCTGACAGGTAGAAATACTTTTGAGTCCCATGAGATTCATCCTCGTCCATAGAAAACGTTGTGTTTCCGATAATCTTGTTTGATGCATTATACTTATGATGGGTCGTTTCAGATTTGATATAGATTTCAGCTTTCTCATTGAGAATCTTATCACGCAAGAATTCTTTCATTTCAGCAGACATTTCATCTGTGATGTCTTCTTCACTGAATGTTTTTGATGAAATATCCTGAATGGCAAAATCTGCAAATTTGATGAGATGCAACATTTTTTCATGACAATCCTGCTGATTGATCCTTCTCATGGTATATCCTTTATATCTATCCTCTCTAATACTCGAAATTATTTTACACTTCTTCATAAACCAATTGAGCACATCAGTACATATTGTATCATTGAATTGGGCAGCGACAGAAAGCATGAGTGCGTTGGACCGCACCAAGTTCTCCTTATGTAGCATCGCCCCTTTTTTGAAGTAGGTAGAATGGCTTTCAACGGTACCTTCTACAACATCCCGATAAAAGACCTGAAACTCGTAAGATTTTGGCTTATAGAAAAGCCACTCGGAAAGCACTTTGTCTTTTGTGACCTCAAACCCATATCTATATATGGCTCCATTATAGAGGAACACTATTTCGAATTCAGAGGGTTCATGTTCTGTTGCTTCAGAAAGAAGAAAGGGTTGCACATCAATGAGCTGACCTTGCTGCCCCTCCTTTGAGGAGTTAATGACAAACCGTTTGAAAAAGACCAAGGACTCAAATAGTTTTGTCTTACCCGCAGCATTAGCCCCATACACCACGGCAGAACGAAGCACTCTAAGATTCTTATCAGCAATGAACTGAATATTCTCATTCTCACGAGTAGTCTTGTCATAGTTAGATGCAATAAAGCTAATGGTAGCCTTTTCTTTGAAAACTTTATAATTCTCCACAGAGTATTGTAAAATCATATTTTTACCTTTTTAAACGTATATTAGTTTTAAACTATCACTTTATTCATATACTAATACTTTTGAATAGGTTTTGCAACAATGAAAGGTCTCAATACCCCAGGGCAAGCCCTGGATCCAGGAGGCGTTGCCTCCTTTTCAGAGCCAAGGGGCTCACGTATCTCACCTTGCTTTCCCGGCACACGCTCGGTAATGGTCGAGTAGACACATGAAGGCAATAATCTCTAGTACCACCAGCCTTCATATGCCCCTCCCAGAAC
>JAEINL010000092.1 GCA_016342655.1 Sphaerochaeta sp.
GTTCACTGCTAGTCTCCTGGAAAGAAGCTTATTCGATTTGCAGTGGATCAGATATGGGCTACGAAAAGACGTTTACACCATTTCCGTAATGATTGTTTCAATCTTTGAATAGGTCAGGATTCCAGCGGACAAAAGGACCAGTGCAAAGAGAAGTCCAAAAGAGAATCCCAACTTAGAGGAGATGTGGACGATCCGATTACGCATTGGGAGCTACCTTCCGATATTCCAACGGGGTTAGCGTTGTGCAGCGTTTGAATACGTCACTAAAATAATGTTGGTCGCTGTAGCCGACAGCCTCTGCAATCTCATAGATTTTGTCGTTGGTCTCTCGTAACATCCTCTTGGCTTCAGAGATTTGCTTCTCCAAAAGGTATTCCTTGAACTTCACACCAACTTCCCGTTTGAAAAGTTTGCTGAGATAGGTGGATGTGAGGCCTAACTCCCGAGATAATTCTTCTAGGTTCACATTGCTTTGGTACCGTTGTTCAATGAGTTGCAGCGCATCCCGGATATTTTTGCTGTAGCACCGGTCCTTGTGTGAAGTTATCATCTGGCAGGCGAATTTGCCCAACGATGAAGCAAGCTGCAGGATCCTAGAGCGAGTGCTGCAACATCGGACCAAGGGCAAGACAGCATCCCCCACTGTTGTGATCGAAGAGGAATCGGCTCCACCGAGTTCAATGGCCCCCTTGAGTACGGCAAGGTAGTCTTGCATCCAGACGACGGGGTTATCTGTTTCGGCAAGAGGCACCGAATCGATTGAAGCTGCATCGTCTTGAACGGAGCCGGATTTTTTTCGACTGCAGAGCTCTTTTGCTAAGGTCGTAGGAACGGGTAATACATAGGCCTTTCCGTGCGTTTCCAAATGATCGGGTGACACGGATTCAAGCACACCCGATTCGCTGCTCCAGAACAAATGGTCGGCTTGTACAACCAGATTCTTCAGCTCGGAGTCGAACCAGGAATCCCCTGCTGCAAGCACGCGGTAAAGTCCCATTACATCGAGCGGCATCTCCTTGTGCAATAAGGTCCTCAATTTCACGAACAGTCGGGCAATATCTGATTCCACAAAATCCCCTTCAAAGGGAAGGAGGCACAACAACCGTTCCTGTGGGAGCTTGACTGCCAATAGTCCATCACAATCCAGCAGGGAATCAAAGGAGTCATAGAGCGGGAGGCTGAAAATGGGATTGGTGAAATCCTGATTTGCCAAGGTGGATTGGAAGATTTCCTCATCGGGAACCAGTTGGAGCAGCAGGACACCCACCTTTGCATTTCGGTAGTGTTGCTTCCAAGCCTGCAATTCTGAGGTTTCTTCTTGCGGTATCTTTCCAGCTATGAGATTCGCCAGCTCCTCGTGCAGAATGATCCTGTTCATTTTAGTAAAGGATATCCTGCGTTCCTTGATCTTTTCTATTTCCTTGTGCAGACAAGTGAATACTTCAATGATCTCTTCTTCGGCACAAGGTTTGAGCAAATAGTGGTATACTCCGTAGCGAATGGCATTTTGTGCATAGGAGAAATTATCGTAGCCACTGAGGATAACCACCAGGGTTTCTTGGTAATGGAGTTTGACCAAGCGGGCCAACTCGATACCGGAAAGGCGGGGCATACGGATATCAGCAAGGATGACATCAACCGGTCCGTTTTCAAGGAACCGCAAAGCTTCCTCACCCGACGCCACTGCCCCGACGACTGTGTAGCCAAGGGTTTCCCATGAAACCACGTGTTCCAATCCCTTTCGGATTATATCCTCATCATCGACAATTAGAATGGAATATGCCATGTATCCAGTATACCGTATAACCATACAGGGCACAATCGAGATATTTCCATAACGAGGGTACTATTACGACAACAAAATACATGCAAATAATTATCAGCATGCGCACTGCACGCTTTCTCCGTGCATCAGGCTGTACCTGAGAGTAGGCATCACCACCTTCACTATGGGTAGAGCAGTCTAGGATCAAACTCTGTAATACTTCCTGTACCAATCCACAAACTTCTGCAATCCCTCTTCGATGGGTGTGGAGGGCTTGAAATCAAAGTCCTGCATGAGTTCATCCACATCAGCATAGGTCTGGTAGACATCGCCAGGCTGCATGGGTAGGAATTCCTTCTTTGCACTCATGCCCAGGGCCTTCTCCAGGGCTGAGAAGTAGTCCATGATCTTCTCTGGCTTGTTGTTGCCTATGTTGTAGATCTTGTACCTATCCCCATGCCCATTCGGTACCGGCGGGTTGGGAAGGATGTTGAGGATGCCTGATACAACGTCGTCTATGTAGGTGAAATCACGCCACATGTCGCCGTTGTTGAAGATCTTGATCGGCTCCCCTTTCACAATCCTGTTGGTGAAGGAGAAGTACGCCATGTCAGGTCTGCCCCAAGGGCCGTAGACGGTGAAGAACCGCAGTCCTGTAGTGGGAAACGCGTAGAGATGGGTGTAGCAATGTGCCATCAGCTCGTTGCTTTTCTTGGTTGCGGCGTACAGCGACACCGGACAATCGACATTGTCCGTGGTGCTGAACGGCACCTTTTCATTCATCCCATAGACCGAGGAAGAGGAGGCGTAGACCAGGTGCTCCACCCCGAAGTTCCTGCAGGCCTCAAGGATGTTGAGGAAGCCCACCAGGTTCGACTGCATGTAGGCATAGGGATTGTCGATAGAGTATCGCACCCCGGCCTGGGCGGCGAGGTTGAGTACTATCTGGGGTTTGTGCTTGGTGAACACACCATCGAGGGTATCCTTATCGGAGAGGTCTCCCTTGATGAAGGTGAATGCATCATACCCTGCCAATAGTGCAAGCCTTCCCTCTTTCAGGGTGACATCATAATAGTCGTTGCAGTTGTCATAGCCGATGACGATACACCCCCGTTCCAGAAGAGCCTTGGATGTATGAAAGCCGATGAAGCCGGCGGCTCCGGTAACCAACACCACCGTGCCGCTTGCAATTGTATGCTTGTTGTTCAGTCCCACGTTCAATCCCTCTTGTACAGGTCTCTGCTGTAGACCTTGTCCCATACGTCTTGCAGTTCTTCTGCATACCTGTTGGCAACGATGACATTACACAGCCTCTTGAATTCATCCATGATGGCAAAGGGGTTCACTGCCATCACTTGCTGAATCACAGATTCTACTGAAGAGGTGTCGAAGAAGTTCTTATATGGATCATAATTGGTCGGGGTGCTGATGATGACGTAGTCGGCATCCTTGTAGGCACTGTCCCCATCGGTGGTTGCAGTCAGGTCAAGAGCATGATGGGTAAGATACTCGGTGATCTCGGCATCGACAATGGGTGAGACTCGCCTGTTTATCATGTCCACCTTGGACTGGATGAGGTCGACGGCGACCACCTGGTTGTGTTGGCTCAGCAGCACCGAATTGGACAGGCCGACGTATCCTGTTCCTGCGACAGCAATTCTCATGGCAAACTCCTCAATACGTTGGAAACTGCTTGATTATACTACATTTCCAAAGACTAAGCGATTGGTTTTGGCGATTCAAGAGCCGTATCAGCTTTTTGAGTCTTCTGATACATCTGCTGTCCTGAGGCGCCTTTCTTGATCACAATGAGCTCCCTTTCATTGCTACCCACGTAGCTCAGGAACAGGGAACCAAGTAAAAGCCTGTCTCCTTTGGAGATCCTGTTCCAGAGGTAGCCTTTGAAGAGGTCCTTTACCAGGAAGGTCTCCCCTTCCTTCAGGTTCTTGGTTTCACTGAGTGCTGTTTTCAGCAAGGTGCTTATATCGTTCATGCTCTGGTTCCTTCCCAATATCTTTATCAATATTGATGATATATGCTCGGTAGGATTTGGTACAGCTCTGCTATTCCAGGGAATCAAAGGGACTGTAGGGGTACCCCTGGCTTCCAGGGTACGGGTAAGGTTTTTAAATTTGAGTTTCTGACCACGATAGTTTCCCACGTACACAAACACCGAGTTGTCATTTTACATATACCCTATAAAACATACTAGGAAAAACTGGGTATTCACTCAATGCAGCGATGAGGTGGATGCCTCTGCCTTCTTCTCTACACTCATCGAAACGGCAAAACGCTCGGACTTGAACCCCATAGACTATATCGAGACAAACCCATATGCAGGAACCCACTGTAAAAGGTACTTCTCGATATCATAGCAGCATCAGATTAGGAGTGAAAGGATCTTGTTTCATACCCATGAGGAATAACAAGGTTTTATTGGCAGCAGAAGCAATCTGGACCATAGTGTTTGGGCTTGATCCAGGGCCACCCATCTTAATGTTTCTTTTATCCCTGACAAATAATCTTTTGGAATGGCAGGGTTCTGAAAACTACAGACAAGACCCTACATACATACTGATGTAGGGTCTTGCATAGGCAATAACGCTTAGTCTTCCCTACTGAATCAATTTTCCTGGAATCTGAATCAGGTTAGAGGAGGGCTTTGTCCCAGCAAAATAATCTGCGATCACTTCAACTAGTGTAGCAGCCATAGTATCGAAATTCTGCTCAATAGTAGCAAGGAAAGGCCCTTTCTTGGCAATCTCTCCCTTTGCAAAGTCAGTACCATCAATACCCACAACCTTGACTGTCTTCACCCCAGAAGCATCAAGAGCCTGGGTAGTACCATAAGCAGGTTCATCCCATCCAGCCCAAATACCCTGCATCGATATCTTAGCAGTAATTAAGTCCTCAGTGATCTTTCGTGCATTATCCACAGGACCTGGAACTTCGATGTGCACTTTCTGGATTACCTTGATACCAGGGTAGCTGGCAAAAACCTCTGCAGCCCCTACAGCACGAGCTCGTACCCCAGGGTGCGGATCGTGAGTGTACATGACCACATTACCCTTTCCGCCCATTGCCTCAGCAAGAACCTTGGCTGTCTGTCTGCCAAGATCAGCATTGTCAGAGGTAATATTGAGCACTACACCATCAACCAAGCCTGCATCCAGACCAAAAACTGGGATGTTTGCCTGCTTTGCATCATCGAGGCCTTTGGTCATCTGGACGGGGTCACCCATTCCCAAGACGATAGCATCCACTCCCTGGGCAACTGCATCCTCAATACGGCTTACCAGCAAACCAAAATCCCCTGCCGTGTCCGAGACAGACACCTTCCAGCCCTTCTGTTCTGCATCAGCCTTGAACTGCTCAATTGCATAGGCAGTTGTTGCATTAGCCATATAGGGGGTTACTACTGCAACCCGCCTGGAACTCGACGCTTCTCTTGTCCCTGCAGCCATCAACAGTGAAATACTGCTGATCAGAACTACCAATACCAGTACTAATGTTCGTTTCATTTGTCAATACTCCTTTTTTTCACTCTATTTTTGCTATGTTGCAAAATTCATTCTTAAGTGCGAGATACAGATCCTTAAACCGAGGGAAAGCCTTCTTATGGTATGCATGGGCTTTTTGATCTGGGTAAAAAGTCTGTTCTATCCGCATGAACTGTTCCTGAAGTGAATAGGATTCAAACCAACCCAGAGCCTTTCCTGCCAACACCAAGTTACCCCGTACCCCAGCATTCGATGCATCGGCCATCTTCAGGACAGGAACACCCAAGACATCAGCAAGGGTCTGGGTGAGCAAACTGTTTTCAGCTCCACCTCCACTGGCAACCACACGAATGGATTGACTGGTCGACGACTCTATGAGTATCTCATAGATTGTTGCCAAACCATAAGCAATCCCTTCGATGACTGAACGGAATATATGTGATTGGCTGGTATCACGGTTCAAACCGATAAATGCCCCACGTGCATAGGGGTCGTTGAATGGCATGCGTTCTCCCTGAAGGTACGGCAAGTAGAAAACTCCACCAGAACCTACAGGAGCCTTCCTTGCAATCTCCTGCATCCGAGCATATCGATCACTAGTAATATCAAAAGCTTCCAACAACCAGGAGATATTTCCTCCGGTGGTGCGCATCGCTCCAATAGTGATGGTCTGTTTCCCATCTGGATGGCGAAGGTTGAATACGCCCATCTTGGGATCGATCGCAGTGGGAAGCGTTGCGGCAACCCATCCTGAGGTCCCCAGGTAACAGGAGAATACACTCTCGTCGGCAGCCCCTACTCCCACCGTTGAGGAACCAGCATCGCCAGAGCCATGAATGACCGATAGCCCTTGCTTGAGCCCTGTCTCCATAGCTGCCTCATAGGTTACGGTACCTGTCTCTTTGATCTCTGTTTCCAAACCAGGGAGTTGGTCACTTGAAACTCCAATGTAGTGTAGGATGTCTTCACTCCAGGTGTTATTCTCATAGGAAAGCAAACCGGTAGTGGCTGCATTGGTGAGATCTGTGACGCTTTTACCAGTAAGCTTCCAACATAGATAGTCATGCGCTCCCAACAAGAAATGCAAATCAGAAAGTGAACCTCTCTTGGCAGATACATACATAAGCTTGGGTGGCAAAGAGGCGGCATCACTGCTGTTACGGGTAATCTTCATAGCACGCTCAAGAGTGAACTGCTCTTTATAAAGTTCAAACTCCTCTTGGGCACGGGTATCTGAGTACAAGATGGCATTCCCAATCAGTTGCTGATTAGCATCAAGGATGATCAAATCCTGCATTTGGCCACTGAGAACGATAGAACTGAGCTCTATCGCAGAGTTCCTGCCAAGCAGTGTTTGCATAGTGGTGCAGAAAGCATTCCACCAGAGTTCGGGATCCTGCTCGATGGAATTACCTTCGGCGATCAAGGGGTACTCCCCTGTCGCGGAGTCAACCAATGTACCATCATTGGCAATGATTGAGCTCTTCAATGCAGTGGTTCCGACATCTACAGAAAGCAAGTACTGCTTGGGAGCCTTCTGGCTCAGATAAGGGGAAAACTGCCTCAGATACCTTGTCACTTCCTGCGCCCCAGCCTTCGCTGCCACTACCAACCCAGTCCCAATGATGATTGCCTCAGCCCCAGTTTCAGCTGCTTTCTTTGCATTTGCAG
The DNA here is from genome assembly GCA_016342655.1 of Sphaerochaeta sp. Lineage (GTDB taxonomy): Bacteria > Spirochaetota > Spirochaetia > Sphaerochaetales > Sphaerochaetaceae > Sphaerochaeta. The sequence continues at coordinate 6,937 of JAEINL010000092.1, forward strand.
GAGTGCTGATACCAAAACCTAAGGCAACAGGAAGGCCTGCATACTCGGAAAGGGCACGTAGCGTCTTGATTTTGTCTTCAAGCTTTTCATCGACCTTAAAATTCCCCCCGGTCGCTCCTTTCATCGATTGCAGGTAGAGAAACCCGGTGGTATCTGTAATAATCTCCCTCATTTCCTCTACTTCGGTCTCATAGCATACAAAATTGATGGTTGCCACCGATGTACCAGCGAGCAGACTCGCCAATTCATGGCGTTGCTCGGGGGGTATATTGGGAATAAGTACGCCATCAGCTGCTTCCTCAATGAGCAGGTTGGCAAAGGCTTCGAGACCGAACGCTTCAACTGTTTCATAGTAGAGCATTACAATTCCCACAAGACCTGAAGAACGTACAGCCTGTACAGCCATTCGTACCACTTGGTCCATTTGTGGATACGCTTTCTGAACTGAAAACAACGCTTCTTTAATGGCTTTCCCATCAAGGTAGGGTTCCTCAACAGGAATCCCAATTTCCAGGTAGCGTAACCCTGCTTGAGCACATGCATCCAGAATTTGAACATAGCTGTCCTTATCGGGATAGAGAGCTGGGAGGTATCCTACAAGAAAAGGATGCTGACCGTGGCTGCGGAACATCGGAACAGAGTGTTGCATAATCACCTCTGCCTCTTCTTGGCAATCGATGAGAGCAGTACAGCAAAGATGATGATGGCACCGGTAAGAATCGACTGTACATACGTATTGATCCCAAGTATGTTCAGACCATTGCCCATAACCCCGATGATGAATACACCCAACAGGGTTCCCAAGATGTTTGCTTCTCCTTCCCGGAAGGAAGTCATCCCCAAGAAGACTGCTGCCGCAGCATTGAGCATGAAAGGGCTACCTGCCTGGGGATGAGCGGAGAACAGCCTACTGGTAAGTACAATCCCTCCCAAGGAAGCAAAGAATCCAGAGACTCCGAAAGCAATAAGTCTTACCTGTCTTGTTCTGATACCTGATAGGAAGGAGGCTTCCTCGTTACCCCCTATAGCATAGAGACGCCTCCCATAGGTTGTCTGCTCAAGCAGGATATACACCACAAGGACCGTGACCACCATAATCAAAACAGATAGGGGAAGAAACCCAATGCTCCCTTGTCCCAATGCCCTGAAATTCTCTGGCAACGTAAAAATAGTTGTACCTTTGGAGATTAGCAGCGCCACACCACCATACGCTGTCATCGTGGCCAGAGTTCCTACAAAGGCTGAGAGACCGCCATACGCAATGAGCACACCATTGAGCAATCCAGCAGAGGTCCCCAACATAAGGGCAAGGAGGATACTTACCACGGTACCGGTGCCTGATTTCATCAGCAGTGCGGCAACTACTCCAACCAGTGATGCGATGGCTCCTACAGAGAGATCAAAATCACCAGTGATCATGACAACCGTAACTCCAGAGGCAACGATGGCGAGCGTGGCAACTTGCTCGATGATATTTTTCAAGTTCCTTCCTGTGGGGAAGACATCGGGACGAAGAGAGGAAAATACGATAAGTAGCAGGAGGAAACCCATGAGGGTACCCCACGTCTTGATAATGGCCAAAAGTTTTGTCTTGTTTTTCGTCTTCATGCGTTTGTTCTCCCATAACAATAGTGCAGATAGCGTTCTTGATCGATTTCCGTATTAGGCTGTAGGGAGGCCATCGCTCCTTCCTTGATGAAAAGAATGCGATCTGATAAGCCCAGCACCTCATTGAAGTCAGAGCTCACAACCAGAATTGCTGCACCTTTTGCAGCTAAATCCCTGATGATGCTATAAATCTCAAAACGAGCTCCCACATCGACCCCCTTGGATGGTTCGTCAAGCATGAGAACCTTGGGCATTTTCATGATGGTCTTTGCAAATACAACCTTTTGCTGGTTGCCTCCAGAGAGTGTTGCCACATGTTGGGTGTACTGGGAAGCCTTTAGGTGTACGCTCGTACCGGCTTCCTTTGCTCGATTACGCAGATATGCATGCTTGAGCATACCGAAGCGGGAAACCTCTGAGAGGGACATGAGGGTGATATTCTCATTGATGGATCGACTGAGCACAAGTCCACCTTTTCTTCGCTCTTCGGGAACCAGTACCACCCCTTGTTCAATCGCATCCTTAGGTGAAGAGGGGTGGTAAGGCTTTCCTTCCAGCAATAGCGAACCAGAGTCAAGGGAACGCACCCCGTAGAGTGTCTCCAGCAACTCGGTTCTTCCTGATCCGACCAAGCCCCCAATCCCCAAGATTTCTCCGCTATGCACGGTAAAACTAATATCCCTCAGACAAGAGTTACAGAGATGCTCTACGGTAAACAGAGGCTTTCCGATGACTCCTTTTCTAGACGGGAATGCTGATTCCAACGATTTGCCGATCATAGCACTTATCAGGCTATCCTTAGTCATCTCGCTTGTATTACTTCGCTTGACTACCTGCCCATCGCGCATGACTGTGACCCGGTCGGTGATGCGCAGGATATCGTCTAGATTGTGGGTAACATAGACAACGGTCTTTCCTTGGTTTTTAAGGCTCTGTATAACATTGAAGAGCTTCTCTTTTTCGATATCTGTCAAAGCAGTGGCTGGTTCGTCCATGAAGTAAATCGATCCCTTGACCGCAAAGGCTCGTGCTATAGCAACCATCGCCCGTTGTACAGCTGAGAAGTGGAGGACTGGGGTCTCAAGAGGAAGCTCGATTCCCAGGGCATCCAATATCTCTTGCGCTTGATCCTTGAGTTTTTTCCAATCAACCAAGGGGCCATATCGATGGGGGTAACGGTGCCCAAGGAAAATATTCTCCATTGCATTGAAGTAATTGACCAAATTCAATTCTTGGTGAATGAAACACATTCCATGCTTGCTTGCATCCTTGCTGGATGTGATTGCAGCATGCTTTCCATCAAACTGAAAGGCTCCTTCATCTGCCTTGACGATACCTGCAAGGATTTTTATGAGTGTTGACTTACCTGCCCCATTCTCTCCGACAAGACCATGGACTTCCCCACTAGCAAAGGAGATGTCAACTCCTTTAAGAGCTCGAACACCTGGATATTGTTTGGTCAGTCCTTCAATGCGCAACACCTCACGTTTGTTTTGTTTGTTCATACCAAGTCCTCCCACAAATCAGGATCAGAAAAGCTACTTCCAGGCTCCGCTTTCCCTGCATTGTTGATGATGTACTTGAATACACTGGTCTTTCCCAGTTTCCGGCTAGCCATAATGACATAAGGTCCGGCAAGGAATGCTTCGTCATAGAGGACAATTACATCGTCTAAGCTAATACTCACCCGCTGTGAAAAGAAGGCAATTGCGGGTCCTTCCAGCTTGAGAAGCTCTTTCTCCTTATCTTCCAGCAGAATAGGTATCATAATCTCCTTGCCTTGTGTAACGAGCAATCCAGTACGGGAAGTGAAGTACTGGTAGAGAGAATCCTCTGCTTTGTAACTGGAGAAGACGTCTTGGTGGACGTGCGCTACGTAGGAACGTTGAAGAATTACAGGGGTGGTATCTATTGTTCTCAGACGTGTCAGGCAGGAATAGCGAGCACCTGAGTTGCAAAAAAGCTTATCGAGTCGTGTATCCTCAATGCCATGCCTGCAAGACAGGACAGTATTGGTGATGGAGCGTTTCTGATTACCCATCTCATTCTGAAAACCCTGCAACCCGATGGTATTCACATCGACACTGGTAGTTCCAACGAAGGTTCCCACACCATGTATGATGTTCACAATTCCTTCCTGGGCAAGTTCAGCCAAGGCTCCTCTGACTGTCATTACCGAACTGTTGAAGATGGAAGCAAGTTCCTTCTGGCTAGGAAGACATTGTCCTTGAGGAAAGACACCCTGTCGAATTTTTGTCTTGATTGTCTGAGCAATCTCAAGGTAGCGCAGTTGTTTTCCCGTCATGCTTTCTCATCCCTCTTATAGTCTTCTAGATATCTATCACACTATCATGAGAAATATGAGCCGTCAAGAAAAATATTGATATGGGCTAGCCTATACCTGCGTGATGTTGTTCAGCGATACAAGATACGGGATGTCGAGTTGTTGCGTAGGATTTTGAACTTCATCGCTGATTCAGTCGGTAGCACTATTTCTGCAAAACGCATTGCAGATTATTTCAAGAGACAACCAAGATCAGTCGATATGAACACGGTCTATACCTATCTTGACGCATTGGTAAGCTCGTTTCTGATCACCAGAGTCCATCGCTATGATATACAGAAAAAGAACTGCTGAAGACACAAGAAAAATACTATCTGGCGGACACCAGTCTCCAGCATGCTGTCTTTGGGTATGGGGATAGGCACATCTCTGGCATATTGGAGAACATCGTCTACAAAGAGTTGGTCAGACGAGGATACACATAATAGTCGTTGCAGTTGTCATAGCCGATGACGATGCATCCCCGTTCCAGAAGAGCCTTGGATGTATGAAAGCCGATGAAGCCGGCGGCTCCGGTAACCAACACCACCGTGCCGCTTGCAATTGTATGCTTGTTGTTCAGTCCCACGTTCAATCCCTCTTGTACAGGTCTCTGCTGTAGACCTTGTCCCATACGTCTTGCAGTTCTTCTGCATACCTGTTGGCAACGATGACATTGCACAGCCTCTTGAATTCATCCAATTCCTTGATGATCCGACTACCATAAAACTCGTCTTCTGACAATGTGGGCTCATACACCACTACCTTGATACCCTTGGCCTTGATGCGCTTCATCACACCCTGGATCGAGGCCTGTCGGAAGTTGTCGGAACCGGCTTTCATGGTCAGGCGATGGATTCCCACAATAATGCTGGAGGCGTTGTTCCACTTGAAGCCAGCCTTTTCCAAAATCCTATCGGCAATGAAGTCCTTGCGTGTCCTGTTCGCATCCACGATCGCAGTCATGATGTTCTGTGGAACATGCTCGTAGTTGGCAAGCAGCTGTTTGGTATCCTTGGGCAGACAGTAACCCCCGTACCCGAAGGAGGGGTTGTTGTAATGACTGCCAATCCGGGGATCCAGACCAATGCCATCGATGATGGCTTTGGTATCCAAACCCCTGATCTCGGCATAGGTATCAAGCTCATTGAAGAAGGAGACCCGAAGTGCAAGATAGGTGTTGGCAAAGAGCTTGACAGCCTCCGCTTCGGTGAGATCCATTATCAGGGTGGGGATATCCTTCTTGATGGCGCCTTCTGCCAGGAGAGAGGCAAACACCTCTGAGGCCGCCTTCAGCCTGGCATCCTGCAAGGGACAGCCGACTATAATCCTGGAAGGATACAGGTTATCGTACAGGGCCTTCCCTTCCCTGAGAAACTCCGGGCTGAAGAGGATATTGTCACAGTGGTACTTCTCCCTGACAGAGGCGGTAAACCCGACAGGGACGGTTGACTTGATGACCATGATGGCAAAGGGGTTCACAGCCATCACTTGCTGAATCACAGATTCTACTGAAGAGGTGTCGAAGAAGTTCTTATATGGATCATAATTGGTCGGGGTGCTGATGATGACGTAGTCGGCATCCTTGTAGGCACTGTCCCCATCGGTGGTTGCAGTCAGGTCAAGAGCATGATGGGTAAGATACTCGGTGATCTCGGCATCGACAATGGGTGAGACTCGCCTGTTTATCATGTCCACCTTGGACTGGATGAGGTCGACGGCGACCACCTGGTTGTGTTGGCTCAGCAGCACCGAATTGGACAGGCCGACGTATCCTGTTCCTGCGACAGCAATTCTCATGGCAAACTCCTCAATACGTTGGAAACTGCTTGATTATACTACATTTCCAAAGACTAAGCGATTGGTTTTGGCGATTCAAGAGCCGTATCAGCTTTTTGAGTCTTCTGATACATCTGCTGTCCTGAGGCGCCTTTCTTGATTACCGTGAGCTCCCTGTCATTGCGACCCACGTAGCTCAGGAACAGGGAGCCAAGTAAAAGCCTGTCTCCTTTGGGAATCCTGTTCCAGAGGTAGCCTTTGAAGAGGTCCTTTACCAGAAAGGTCAATCAGGTCAGACTTATCCAATGAAAGGTATCAAGTAAGCGTAAATTCGACCCCTCTTTAACTCTTATCAATCCTAGGTAATAATAAATCCATAAGAGGACCTCATGGC